>NZ_JABBPF010000158.1 GCF_012927415.1 Polaromonas sp.
GAGATGGCAGCAGCCACTTCAGCAGCAATCTGGACGAACATAACCGAGCCGTCAACAAATACATCCGAGGCCGATGAATATCGCCCCCACGCTTTTCACTTCGTGTAATACGCTGCCCCCCGAGGGGCTGAACTGAGCTTGGGGCGGCCCTGCGCTTTGTTCATTGCCCCCACACTTTTCACCCTGCAATCATGACTAAAAGTTTAAGCGGCCTTTTTATCAGTTTTGAAGGCATAGACGGCGCCGGCAAGTCCACCCACATCGCAGGGCTGGCTGCAGCTTTCAGCGACGAGGGCAGGGCGGTCACCTTGAGCCGCGAACCTGGCGGCACGCCGCTGGCCGAAAAACTACGCGCCCTGGTGCTGGACGACGCGATGGACCCGCTGACCGAGTCGCTGCTGATTTTTGCGGCGCGGCGCGATCATCTTGTGAGCGTGATCGCACCGGCGCTGCGGCGCGGCGATGTCGTGCTGTGCGACCGTTTTACCGATGCGACTTTTGCCTATCAGGGGGCGGGCCGTGGTTTTGATTTGAAGGTGCTGGCTACGCTGGAGCAATGGGTGCAATCCGATGAAGGACTGCTGGGCGACCCGGCTGGCAATCAACCGATGAAGCCAGAGGTCAACACAGTCATCGAACCGCACCTGACCGTGTGGTTTGACCTGGCGCCTGAAGAGGCTGCGTTGCGGCTGGCGGGCACGCGCATCCCTGACAAATTCGAGTCGCAACCGATTGAGTTTTTCCGCCGTGTCGCCCGGGGATATGCCGATCGCCTGCAAAACCATCCAGAGCGTTTTGCGCGCATTGATGCCTTTCAAAACCGCGAAGCGGTCTGGCAGGACGTACGCCAGGTGTTTGTCGAAAAAGGCTGGCTGGAAGGCGCAACTTGCCATGAACGACACTAGCACAGTCCAAAACGGGCATCGGCAACTTGCTCCGTGGCTGCAAACCCAGCTGGAGAGCCTGCTCGCCCAACGTGGTCATGCCTGGTTGCTAAGTGGGCCGTCGGGACTGGGACAGTTCGACCTGGCGCTGGCGCTGGCCAGGGCCTGGTTGTGCGAGCAGCCTACCGGTCAGGGTGCCTGCGGCCATTGCGGCAGCTGCCACGCCGTGGACGTGCACACGCACGCTGATCTGTGCGTGCTGCTGCCGGAAGCCCTGTCGCTGGCTCTCGGCTGGCCGCTGGACGAAAAAACCCAGGATGATCTGGACAGCAAGAAGCGCAAGCCAAGCAAGGAAATCAAGGTTGATGCCGCACGCGAGGTCGTATCATTTACCCAGTTCACGCGCTCACGCGGCAGCACCAAGGTCGTGCTGGTGTTTCCGGCCGAACGCATGAACCACATCACGGCCAATACGCTACTTAAAACACTGGAAGAACCGCCAGGTGCAGTCAGGTTCATTCTGGCCACGGAGGCGGCGCACCAGTTGCTGCCCACGATACGCAGCCGGTGCCTCGGCCACACCATGGTCTGGCCTGATTTCGAGCAGGCTTTGGCCTGGCTTGGCGGCGAAACCCTGCACCAGGGCGCGGCGCTGGGCAGTGCCAAAAAGCCGGCTCGGTCGCCAGACGCCGCAGATTTGCAAACACTGTTGACCGGTGCGGGTGGCCGCCCTTCAGATGCCCTGGCCTGGATGAGGAACAGCCCGCCCGATGAAGCGGCCAGGCACTGGCAAGCCCTGCCTCAGGCCATCGCCAGGGGTGATGTCGGCACATTGGCTGACTGGCCACCGGCCTTGGCACTGGATGCCTTGCAAAAGCTTTGCCATGATGTGTGGGCGGTCCGGGTCGGGGCATCTCCCCGATTTTTTCGCGCCGAAGATCTGTCGTCAATAACTTCGGGAGGGGCGGCTGGCGCACCGCAAAGTGCGACCAAATCAGGCTTTTATGCGCTTGCCAGCTGGTCCAAGGAATTGAGTACGATCGCCCGCACGGTGGAGCACCCGTATAACCCCGGTTTGCTGCTGGAATCGTTGGTCAGCCGCGCGCGCACGGCGCTGAATTCAAAATGATGCAAGCCGTAAAGCTGTTGCATGCTTTCTGGAGAACCCTATAAACTAATGCTATGAGTACAACTCCCCTCGCCAGTTCTCCCACCGCAGCCGCTTCCAGACCGAGCGTTGTCCAATTGGCGATCAAGGAAAAAGCGGCACTTTATGCTGCCTACATTCCGCTTTTTAAAGAGGGGGGGGTGTTCATACCCACCGCCCGCGAATACAAGCTCGGGGATGACGTCTATGTTTTGCTGACGCTTCCCGATGACATCCAGCGTTACCCCGTCGCAGGCAAAGTTGCGTGGGTCACGCCTGCCCGGGCGGCGGGCAATCGCACCCAGGGGGTAGGCATCCGTTTTCCCGACGACGATAAGTCCCGCCTGCTCAAAATCAAGATTGAAGAAATTTTGGGCGCCCATCTTGCGTCCGATCGGCCCACCCAGACCATTTAAACATTGCTCCTCGCGCGGCCCTGCCTGCACCTGCGAAAAGCTATAGTTTTTATAGCACGTGGCAATCGTAAAGCTTGGACGTAACCGCGTTTTTCCTAAAAAAACATTTTTATGTTCACCGATTCTCACTGCCATTTAAGCGCTCCCGAACTTCAAGCCCAGTTGCCACAGATCCGCGAGGCGATGGTGCGGGCACAGGTTGACAGAGCGCTGTGCATCTGCACCACGCTGGAAGAATTTGAAACGGTTCACCAGCTTGCCACCGGTTATGACAATTTCTGGTGCACCGTCGGCGTACACCCCGACAACGAAGATGTGCAGGAGCCCAGCATTGCCGACCTGCTGCAGCGTGCAAGCTTGCCCAGGGTGGTCGGAATTGGCGAGACAGGGCTTGACTATTACCGGCTTGGCGAGCGCAGCGTGGCCGACATGGAGTGGCAGCGGGAGCGATTTCGGGTGCATATTCGCGCGGGCCGCCAAACTGGCAAACCGCTGGTCATTCATACCCGTAGCGCTTCTGATGACACCCTCGCCATTTTAAAAGACGAGGGGCAGGGGGCAGGGCAAGGCGATTTTATGGCGCCGGCGAGCGGTGTTTTTCACTGTTTCACCGAAACCCAGGCCGTGGCGCGCGCCGCGCTCGAGCTCGGATTTTACATTTCGTTTTCGGGCATCCTGACGTTCAAAAATGCGGGCGATATTCGCGATGTCGCCCGGTTTGTTCCGCTCGACCGCATGCTGATCGAAACCGATAGCCCCTATCTGGCACCCGTTCCCTACCGCGGTAAAACCAATAATCCTTCTTACGTGCCTTTCGTGGCGCGGCAGATTGCCGAAATCAGGCAGCAGACGCTGGAAGTCATCGCTGAAGCGACAAGCCGCAATTTTGAGCACTTGTTTTCAGAAATCAACAGATGAAAAATAACTTCTTAAATTACATTAAAAAAGCCATATACCTTGTTGTATTTGCAGGAGTTGGTTTGGTTAATGCCGGTTCTTATGAAGACTTCTTTACCGCCATAAAACAAGACAACGCAGGCAAAGTACAGGAACTTCTCACGCGGGGCTTTGATGCCAACACCCTCGATCCAAAAGGCCTAAACGGTCTTTATATTGCATTGACAGAGCCTTCGCCCAAAGCCGCGCAAGTGCTGATCGTCTGGCCCAAGACTGATGTCAACAAGCTCAACCCCAAAGGCGAAAGCCCGCTCATGATGGCAGCCATCAAGGGCTTCCCGGAGCTAGCGCAAAAACTGATCAAAAAAGGCGCAGACATCAACAAGACCGGCTGGACTCCTTTGCATTACGCGGCGAGTGGCGGGCAACTACCAATCATCAGCCTTCTGCTAGAGAACAGCGCCTACATCGACGCCGAGTCTCCCAATGGCACCACGCCACTGATGATGGCGGCCATGTACGGAACGCCTTCCGCAGTCAAACTCCTGTTGCAGGAAGGTGCAGACCCTCAACTGAAGAACCAGCAGGGGCTGACCGCCCTGCAATTCGCCGAGCGAGCCAAGAGCCCCGACTCGACGGAGGCCATAGCGGCAGCCATAAGGGGCAAGCGACCATCAGGGCAGTGGTAGTGGATACGGAGTGAGTCGGATTAGACCGCAAAATGATTCCGAATTTCTTATATTCTACGATGTATATTATGTTAACTAATATTTTGGATCTGTTTCATTATTTCCAATTTACTTAATAAAGCCCGGCTTTTGCCCGCCCTCCACGATGCCGCTTGCGTTGCTACTGGCTGCTTCTGTCAGCTTTCCAGTGACTTTTTGTAGGACGATATAAGTTGTTGTCAAAATGTTCCCGGAGCGCAGGCACACTGGTGTGATGAGAAAAAATCGCAGCCTTGTTTTGAAAAGCTGGCTGCAGCCAATTGTTGGGGTTGTAGCGATGTTGGTTCTAGTTGCCAGCGCTACAGCACAACCACCTGCCGCGTCAGGCAATGAATCAAACGCATCCGCCTTGCTTGAAAAGCATGCCGCGCTGGCAGCTCAACTGGTCAAAAACTCTTTTCGGCGGCCGCTTTTTCTTGAGTCTACGGAAACTACCAATAAAGTAAGTGGCTCTGCCTATGCTGTGTTGGATTCTCCTTTGAGTACTGTCAGCTCCTCCTTCAAAAGCCCTAGGTTGTGGTGTGAGGTACTCATACTGCATCTCAATACCAAATACTGTCATGCAGGCATAGATGCCAGCCCAAGCACGGTGGAATTGGCTATCGGCAAAAAAACGCCGCAGGCAGTGGCAGATGCCTTTGCTTTCGCGTTTGCATACCGCGTCGCGGCGGCTTCATCAAGTTACCTGACGGTTCAGCTAAATGCAGATAAAGGGCCATTGAGTACCAATGATTACCGGATAGAACTTCAGGCCGTTCCTTTGCCGGATGGAAAAACCTTCATGCATTTGCGCTATTCGTATGGATACGGAATCGCAGGCCGCCTTGCCATGCAGACTTACCTTGCGACTTTGGGGAGCGGCAAGGTTGGGTTTACGCAAATAAAAGAGGGGGAAAAATTGGCTTATGTAGGGGGCATGCGCGGTACTGTGGAGCGAAACACCATGCGCTATTACCTCGCAATAGAGGCCTATCTGGCGTCTCTCAGCCAGCCGCCTGCACAGCAATTCGAAGCGCGTTTGGGATACTGGTTTGATGCGACGGAAGAATATCCCCAGCAACTTCATGAAGTGGACCGATCCAGCTATTTTTCCATGAAAAAAGATGAGTACCAGCGCCAGAAAAGCGAGTGACATTATCGGATGCGGATCGGTCGTCCTGCGAAGGGACGGGTCATCAATCTCCGTCGGCCTCAAGAGCCCGCAAGCCACTGCCGTTCTTCAGAAACAAGTCAATCGCAGCATAACAGCGCGTGCCTGTGCGGGTGATCCATTTATAGCCTTCCGCTTCCGTTTGGCAGGTGCGTAGAGACTGCCCCGTGACAGCGCTTCCAGCATGCTGATCAGATTGATCCTAATGATCGCGTTGTCTTAATAAATTCGTACTTTCATGAGCTTACCGAAAGTAGGAAAAAATGCCTGTGGGTGAGGCTGGTCTCAGAATTCATCACTTCACTCCAAAACGCTGTGACCAGTTCCAATGCGGGAGGCGCCAGTGCTCCCCTGCAACAGGGCACTCTGGCACCATCAATCATGGTTAATAAAACCAGGGTACTCAGCCACCCCTTTGCCACTCGCGCCGCTCTCCCCGCCTGGGACGGGTTGCTGGCATCAGGCCGACTACAAATCAGGGCTGCCAGCGGGCGATATTTTCCTGCGATTGGCAGTAAGCGCCTGACAGCAACTCGCGGCTTCAGCTGACCGGCATTTGAAGCAGCAATGGGTACCGTTGGCACAGGGTGTTTTCGACGCTTGCCCTTAACAAACGCGGGCCT
>NZ_JABBPF010000170.1 GCF_012927415.1 Polaromonas sp.
GTTTACCTGATTGGCCAGGACTACAGCTTCGGCCAGGCAGTGCTGCGCGAAGCCCGCAAGCAGATCGGCTTGCAGCGCCCGGATATCCGGATCGTGGGCGACGAGCTGCATGCGCTCGGCCGCGTAAAGGACTTTATTCCCTACGCCGTCAAGATAAAGGCCAGCGGCGCGCATGCGGTGTTGACGGGCAACTGGGGCAATGACCTGACCCTGCTCATCAAGGCAGCTCGGGAAGTCGGCTATGAAGGCAAGTTCTACACTTTTTATGGCAACGCGCTGGGCGTACCCGCCGCGCTCGGGGATGCCGGTGTCGGCAAGGTGATCGCCGTGGCCGACTGGTTTCCCAACGCGCCGGGCGCAGCGTCGGAAACCTTCTACCAGTCCTTTCGCCAGCGCTTTCCCAGGCCGCAGGACGACTACGTGCACATGCGCATGCAGCTAATGATGGAAACGCTGGCCCAGAGTCTGGAGAAAGCGGGCGTCAGCGATGCTGCGGGCGTGGCCGCGCAAATGGAAAAAGCGACGGTAAATTTCTCGGGCTTCAAGGGCGCCATGCGCGCCGCCGACCACCAGTTTCAGCAGCCACTGGAAGTCGCCATCATGGGAAAGCAGGGTACGCCGGGGGTCAAATTTGATGTCGAGGGATCGGGCTACGGTTTTCGCGTGATCAAGACGATTTCGGCGCAACGGGCCGAGCAACCCACCAGCTGCCAGATGGTGCGGCCATGAGCTATCCGAAACCTGACCTGACAAATTGAAAGAGGCGCATGCGACAGACTGTTTTAAATCTTGAAGAATCGATGATTCGCCGGGTGGCCAATGCCGGCATGGGGCGCAGCGATGTGCTGAAGTTTTGGTTCGGCGAGAGCGACGAGACGACTCCGGCCTTTATCCGCGATGCGGCCATCGCTTCGCTGCAGCAAGGTGAGACGTTTTATGCGCACAATCTTGGCCTGCCGGAGTTGCGCGATGCCATCGCCCGGTATTCAACCGGCCTGCGCTGTCCCGGTGCCGAGCCGATCGGGGCCGAGCGCATCGCCGTCACATCGGGGGGTGTCAATGCCCTGATGCTGGCGGTGCAGGCGCTGGTCGATGCAGGCGACGAGGTGGTGGCGGTCACGCCAGTCTGGCCCAACCTGACCGCCCAGCCGCTGATCATGGGCGCCCAGCTGCGCTGCGTCAGCCTCAAGCCGGTGGCCGGGCAGTGGCAGCTCGACATGGAGGAGCTTCTGGCCGCCATCACGCCCAAGACCAAACTCTTGATCGTCAATGCACCGAACAACCCGACCGGCTGGACCCTGAGCCGGGACGAGCAGGCTGCCATCCTGGGGCATTGCCGCAAGACCGGCACCTGGATTTTGGCTGACGAGGTTTATGAGCGCCTGTATTTTGAAAGCACCCGAAACGGCTGCGCGCCCAGTTTTCTGGACATTGCCGGCCCCGAAGACCGGCTGGTGGTGGTGCACAGTTTTTCCAAGAGTTTTTTGATGACCGGCTGGCGGCTCGGATGGCTGGTAATGCCGCCGGCGATGACGCCGCACATGGGCAAGCTGGTGGAGTTCAACACCTCCTGCGCGCCGGTTTTTATCCAGCGGGCGGGCCTGGTCGCGCTGAAAAAAACGGACGACGTCACGCCGCAGCTGGTGGCGCACCTTAAAACCTGCCGCGACACGCTGGTGCCACTGCTGCAGGCGATCCCGGGCGTGGAAGTGGCGGCAGCCAAAGGCGGCATGTATGCTTTTTTCAGGTTGACTGACCAGCAGCGTTTCGGCGACTCGCTGGAGACCGCCAAGCGGCTGGTTGCCGAGGCGGGGCTGGGGTTGGCGCCAGGCAACGCTTTCATGATCAATCCCGCGCCACAGGCCCAGGGCTGGCTGCGCTGGTGTTTTGCCAGCCGTGACGTCGCCAGGCTGGAGCAGGGCGCTGACCGGCTCAGGCATTGGCTTGCGTTATAATCCGATGTGCTGCGTAAAGAGGCGCTGTTTGGGGAAAAAGCAGAATTTCATTGGCAGACAACACGACGAAACACGACGAAAGCGGTCAAATCCCAATAGCGGGAACACTGCTTCGCTCGCAAGTGCAACACCGTTGCAAGAGGAAAACCCATGATCGCAAAATCAATCAAGGCTGAAATTGTCAAGGACAATGCGCGCTCCGCCCTGGATACCGGCAGTCCTGAAGTTCAGGTCGGCCTGCTGACCGGCCGCATCAATGAATTGATGCCTCACTTCAAAACCCATGCCAAAGACCACCATGGCCGCCGGGGCCTGCTGCGCATGGTGAGCCGCCGCCGCAAGCTGCTGGACTACCTGAAGTCCAGGGATGCTTCGCGTTATGTTGCGCTGATTGCCAAGCTTGGCCTGCGCAAGTAACCGGTAAACCCAGAGACAAGCGCCTGAGTTAGTTCACTAGCTCAGGCGTTTTGCACTTTAAAACTGCAAAAAATGCTTTCAATTTCAGAAATGCCCAGGCATGACTGATTTACTTCGGAGCATGACCAAGCGAACACGCGCTGTGTCATTCCACAAGATTGACCCTGAATCCTCAGTCATTTTGTGGAATGGCATCGTGTTCAGCCAGTCAACATTCCGGGCTCCTTGCACTGCCATATGTGCTGAATTCGGTGCCCTCATCCGGGTACTTAAAACTGAGTGGAGAAAAAAACCATGAGCATTTTCAATAAAGTTACCAAATCCTTCCAGTGGGGCCAGCACAAGGTCACGATGGAAACCGGCGAAATGGCGCGCCAGGCTGGCGGCGCCGTGTTGCTTGACATGGACGGCACCGTAGTGCTGGCCACCGTGGTCGCAAAAACCGATGCCAAGCCTGGCCAGGATTTTTTCCCGCTGACGGTCGACTACCTTGAAAAAACCTATGCCGCCGGCCGAATTCCCGGCAGCTTTTTCAAGCGTGAAGGACGCCCCAGCGAATTTGAAACGCTGACCTCACGCCTGATCGACCGCCCGATCCGTCCGCTGTTTCCTGAAGGTTTCTTTAACGAAGTGCAGGTCGTGATCCATGTGCTGTCGCTCAATCCCGAAATCGAAGGCGACATTCCGGCGCTGATCGCGTCAAGCGCAGCGCTGTCGATTTCCGGTATTCCGTTCAACGGCCCGATTGGCGCTGCCCGCGTGGCCTATATTGACGGCCAGTACGTGTTGAACCCGGGCAAGACCCAGCTCAAGAATTCCTCCATGGACCTGGTGGTGGCCGGTACCGAAGCTGCTGTGCTGATGGTCGAGTCCGAAGCCAAGCAACTGTCTGAAGAAATCATGCTCGGCGCCGTGGTGTTTGGCCATGAACAGGGCAACATCGCCATCAACGCGATTCACGAACTCGTTCGTGATGCCGGCAAGCCGGTGTGGGACTGGAAGGCGCCTGCGAAGGATGAAGTGCTGATCGCCAAAGTGGTCGCGCTCGCCGAAGAAAAGCTGCGCGCCGCCTACCAGTTGCGCAACAAGCAGGCCCGCACCCATGCCACGCGCGAAGTGACCACCTGGACCAAGATGGGGCTGAAGGCAGAAGGCGTCGAGTTTGATGGCGTGGCCGTTGACGGCATGTTGTTCGACATTGAAGCCAAAATCGTCCGCAGCCAGATCCTGGCCGGCGAGCCGCGTATTGACGGTCGCGACACCCGCACCGTGCGCGCGATTGAAATCCGCAACAGCGTGCTGCCGCGCACCCACGGCTCAGCCTTGTTCACCCGTGGTGAAACCCAGGCGCTGGTCGTCACCACGCTGGGCACCGAGCGTGACGCGCAGCGCATTGACGCGCTGTCCGGCGACTACGAAGACCGCTTCATGCTGCACTACAACATGCCTCCGTTCGCCACTGGCGAAACCGGCCGCGTCGGTAGCCCGAAACGGCGCGAAATTGGTCACGGCCGACTGGCCAAGCGCGCGCGGATTTCCCTGCTGCCATCGAAAGAGGAATTTACGTACACCCAGCGCGTGGTGTCGGAAATCACCGAATCCAATGGCTCGTCGTCGATGGCTTCGGTCTGCGGCGGCTGCCTGTCGCTGATGGACGCCGGCGTGCCCATGAAAGCGCATGTGGCGGGTATCGCCATGGGCCTGATCAAGGAAGACAACCGCTTTGCCGTACTGACCGACATCCTGGGCGACGAGGACCATCTGGGTGACATGGACTTCAAGGTTGCCGGCACGACCAACGGCATCACCGCACTACAGATGGATATCAAAATCCAGGGCATTACCAAGGAAATCATGCAGGTCGCACTGGCCCAGGCCAAGGAAGCCCGCATGCACATACTGGGCAAGATGCAGGAGGCCATGGGCGAGGCGAAAGCTGAAGTGTCTGACTTCGCGCCGCGTCTTTACGTGATGAAGATCAACCCTGAAAAGATCCGTGACGTGATCGGCAAGGGCGGCGCCGTGATTCGTGCGTTGACCGAAGAGACCGGCACCCAGATCAATATCGAGGAAGACGGCACGATCACCATTGCTTCCAACGATAGCGTCAAGGCCGATGAGGCCAAGCGCCGCATCGCCGAAATCACCGCTGAAGTCGAAATCGGCAAGGTCTACGAAGGCGCGATCACCAAGATCCTCGACTTCGGTGCGCTGGTCAATTTGATGCCCGGCAAGGACGGTCTGCTGCACATCAGCCAGATCGCCCACGAGCGTGTCGAGAAAGTCACCGACTACTTGAAAGAAGGCCAGATCGTCAGGGTCAAGGTTCTTGAAACCGACGAAAAGGGCCGGGTCAAGCTGTCCATGAAGGCGCTGCTGGACCGTCCTGCTCAGAATCAAAATCAGGATCAGGGTTAATCAGCCCTGCTATTAATTTTATAGCTGCTGGTGCCGGCATCGCCTGGACCAGCGGCCTAAATTACTGAAGAAATTATGAGAGCGATTGAAATTACCTCCTTCGGAGCGCCTGACGTGCTGCGTCTGTGCGATCGTCCAGCGCCTGAGTTCGGCGCTGGCGAAGTATTGATCCGTGTCAGCGCCAGCGGCGTGAACCGCCCTGATGTGCTGCAGCGTACCGGCAATTACCCCGTGCCGCCTGGCGCGTCCGACATTCCGGGACTGGAAGTCGCTGGCGAAATTGTTTCTGGTGACGCTTTGGCAATGGCCGCTGCCGGGTTAGAGCTGGGCGACCGCGTTTGCGCCTTGGTAGCCGGCGGCGGTTACGCCGAGCTGTGCGTCGCGCCGGTCGGCCAATGTCTGCCGGTGCCAGCTGGCTTGAGTGATGTGCAGGCGGCATCATTGCCCGAGACCTTTTTTACCGTCTGGAGCAACGTCTTTCAGCGCGCCTATTTGCAAAAAGGCGAAACGCTGCTGATTCAGGGCGGCTCCAGCGGTATTGGCGTGACTGCTATCCAGATCGCCAAAGCGCTCGGCTCTACGGTGCTGGTGACGGCCGGCAGTGACGAGAAGTGCGCGGCCTGCGTGGCATTGGGCGCAGACCACGCCATCAATTACAAAACCAGCGATTTTGTTGAAGAAGTCAAAAAATTGACCCAGGGCAAGGGTGTCAATGTCATTCTTGACATGGTCGCTGGCAGCTATGTATCGCGGGAAGTTGAATGTCTGACCGACGACGGCCGTCTCGTCATCATTGCAGTGCAAGGCGGCGTCAAGGCCGAGTTCAATGCCGGTCTGGTGTTGCGCAAGCGCCTGACCATTACCGGCTCGACCTTGCGCCCGCGCTCACTGGAATTCAAGAGCGCGATTGCGAGGGCGTTGAAGGAGACGGTCTGGCCGCTGTTCG
>NZ_JABBPF010000164.1 GCF_012927415.1 Polaromonas sp.
TTCCATGCCCCAGATCGCGACGAGGACCTCTGTCGGGACGCCGTATCGCGCTGCAATGGTGTCGACTTCGGGGCGCAGTTGCAGCAGCTTGTCCTGGCCACGGTCGATTCGCTGCGTCGACAGCGCGCCGTCGAGGTAGTCCCATACAGTGCGGGTGAACTCGGGCCGCGCCCGATTCGATTCAATGACGCGTGGGACGAGGCGGACGTTGTCGAATGCGATTTTGAGCGTTGCCTCGTCGATGCCGGCTGCGCGTGCGATGGTGCTGAACTCGGTCACCCAGCGGGCAAACTTCTGGCTGTGTTCGACCTCGTCGGATACGGCTGGGGTCGGGCTGGCGCCGACCGTCGATGGAGCCGGCGCCTTGGTTTGGACCGATGGTGCGGAGGCGCAACCCGCAACCGCGAAGATCGCCAGCAACGCGTGAACAAGCCAGCAGCGCGCTGACGCTGGAAAACGGGATGGTGTTTGCATTCGTTCCATTCTCGTCGTTCCTGGAACCAGGGTGATCTGACGCCCTCGGTACCGATGACGCTGCACTGCACGCGCTCGTCGAATACAGGTGTTGTCCGCCGACACCAATTTGATCAGGGGCTGCCGATTTTGACTGACCAGGGACATCTGCTCGGCAACCCGCAATCACTTTGGGGGCGTTCGTGATTTACAGAGTGATCACTGATTTTCGGCAGCCCTGATCAAACTGCCCTCCGCATCAACACAGTGACGGGGCAAATAGTACGGAAAACAGATATGTGTTTTCCGTACTATTTCCGTACAGGTATAAAAAAAGACTTGGCCGTAAAGCTAAGTCCTTGATTTCATTGAATTTATTGGTGGGCGGTGCAAGTTTCGAACTTGCGACCCCTGCAGTGTGAATGCAGTGCTCTACCCCTGAGCTAACCGCCCTTTCGATAAGCCTTTTATTATAGGCTGCTTTTCAAGCTACTTTTTCGATCGCGCCAGTTGCAGTTCGCCAAACTGTCTGGCCTTTGCTGGCTTTGTCCATGCCGGCCAGCAATTTTTCATGCTCAGCTATTTCCTGATCATTGGCTGCCAACACCGGCAGTTCAAACGTATTCAAATCTACAACGGGGGCGTGCTCGCCCTGCTGACTACTGTCGCCCACCTCCATCATCAGGCTGTTCTGCCCCCGTGTAAGGTTGATGTAGACATCAGCCAGCAACTCGGCATCTAGCAAGGCTCCATGCAGCGTGCGGCCGGAATTGTCAACCTCCAGGCGATCACAGAGAGCATCCAGTGAATTGCGCTTGCCAGGAAACACTTCCTTAGCCATCATCAAGGTGTCAGTCACCTTCGCCACGCAGTACCTGAGCGGCTGGCCACCCATGAGTTCGAGTTCCTTGTTGAGGAAACTTATGTCAAATGGCGCGTTGTGGATGATGACTTCAGCGTCCTGCAGATATTCGAGCAGTTCAGCCGCCACCGCGGAAAATTTGGGTTTGTCCTTTAAGAATTCGTTGCTGATGCCGTGAACCTTGAGCGCATCCACATGACTATCGCGTTCAGGATTCAAATAAAAATGCCTGTTGTTGCCAGTGAGCTTTCGCCTCACCAGTTCAACACAGCCAATTTCGATGATGCGGTCGCCGTTTTCAGCGGAGAGACCCGTAGTTTCTGTGTCTAGTACGATTTGGCGCATGCCCCGGATTATCGCTCTGAGAGAGAGCCTGTCGGCGGGAAAGAGATGCGCAAAAGGATCAGCACCTTGCCAGCACGCTCGAGCGTTGCGTACAGGCCCGGAAACCGCGACATATGTCAGTGGTTTTCTTTTGCATGGTTGATGGAATACTTGGGTATTTCCACCGTTACATCGCCCTGAGCCAGCAATGCCTGACAGCTCAAGCGCGAATTGGGCTCCAGGCCCCAGGCGCGGTCCAGCAGGTCTTCTTCGCTTTCGTCGAGCTCATTCAGCGAATTGAAACCCTCCCGTACGATGACATGGCAAGTCGTGCATGCGCAGCTCATGTCACAGGCGTGCTCGATATTGATCTTGTTGTCGAGCATGGCCTCACATATGGACGTTCCCGCTGGCGCCGAAATCTCAGCGCCTTCAGGGCAGTAGTCGGGGTGAGGCAGTATTTTAATGATGGGCATGGTGTCAATCGTGCGTGATGGATTGGGCAGCAGAGTTTCAGACCGACTCGATGTTTTTTCCGGCCAGGGCTTTCTGGATGCCCCGGTTCATGCGCTGCGCGGCGAAAGCCTCAGTGCCTTTGGCCAATGCCTGCGTGGCCGTTTCAATTGCGGCGGCATTGCCTTGCGCGCGGGCGTCGGCAACACCTGCCATGAGGACATCAATCTGCATCAGTTCGCCGGAGTCGAGCAGGTCCGCGTCGGCTGCCAGGGCGCTCTTTGTGGCAAGAATCATGCGGTCAGCATCCACCTGCGCCTCGGCGAGCGTACGCGCCTGCATGTCTTGCTGAGCGGTTGAAAAGCTATCCTGCAACATGCGGGCAATCTTCTCGTCCGACAGGCCATACGACGGCTTGACGTCAATACGCGCTTCGACGCCGCTTACCTGCTCCCTGGCACTGACGCTGAGCAGGCCGTCAGCGTCCACCGTGAAGGTCACGCGGATGCGCGCAGCGCCTGCGACCATGGGCGGGATACCGCACAACTCAAAACGGGCCAGGCTGCGGCAGTCAGCCACCAGATCACGCTCACCCTGCACCACGTGCAGGGCCAGTGCAGTCTGCCCATCCTGATAAGTGGTGAAGTCCTGCGCCATGGCCGTGGGAATGGTCTGGTTGCGCGGCACAATGCGCTCCACCAGCCCGCCCATCGTTTCAATGCCGAGCGAGAGCGGAATCACGTCGAGCAGGAGTAAATCTTCACCCGTACTGTTGCCCGCCAACTGGTTGGCGGAAATCGCCGCGCCGAGCGCCACCACTTCGTCAGGATTGAGATTGGTCAGGGGCTCGCGGCCAAAAAAACTGGCCACCGCCTTGCGTACCTGCGGGATGCGCGTCGATCCACCTACCAGCACCACCCCCTGTATGTCTTCTTTGCCCAGACTCGCGTCACGCAAAACTTTGCGAACCGCTGCGAGAGTGCGTTGCGTGAGGTGGGCACAAGCCGTCTCAAAATCTTCTGCCTTCATCTCGAAATTGACCGACGCCTTGGCCAGCTGCACGGAAAATGGCACCGATGGCGCCGCCGACAAGCCCTCCTTGCAGGCCCGCGCCATCCGCTGCAAGGCTGCTTTGTCGGACGCTGTCAATGTATCCGCCGCCAGCCCGGCTTTGACCAGGGCCCACTCAACCAGCGCGCGGTCGTAGTCGTCACCACCGAGTGCGGAGTCGCCGCCAGTGGAGATCACTTCAAACACACCTTGCGACAAGCGAAGGATGGAAATGTCAAAGGTGCCGCCACCCAGGTCGTAGACGGCATAAACGCCTTCACTCGCATTGTCCAAGCCGTAGGCAATCGCCGCTGCAGTCGGCTCGTTGATGAGGCGCAGCACATTGAGCCCGGCCAATTTCGCCGCATCCTTGGTCGCCTGGCGCTGGGCGTCGTCAAAATACGCGGGCACGGTAATCACGGCGCCGTAAATGTCGTCATCAAAGCTGTCTTCGGCGCGCTGACGCAATGCAGCCAGGATTTCAGCACTGACCTCGACCGGGCTTTTTTCGCCGGCGACGGTTTGCAGCGTAACCATGCCAGGCTTGTCGTTGAACTGATACGGGAACTGTGCACGATTGCCGATGTCATCAATGCCCCGGCCCATCAGGCGTTTGACCGAGGAAATGGTATTGCACGGGTCTTCCACCTGGGCCGCCAGGGCTTCAAAACCAATCTGCCGGTGGTCGGCATCCAAATAACGCACCACGCTGGGCATAAGCACACGCCCCTGCGCGTCGGGAAGGCATTCAGACGCACCATTGCGCACACTTGCCACCAGCGAATTCGTGGTGCCCAGATCAACGCCGACCGCGATGCGTCGCTGGTGGGGATCCGGCGTTTGGCCGGGTTCGGATATTTGCAGGAGTGCCATGGCGCTTTTCTATTCTTTGCTGTGCTTTTTGTAATACTTTATTGTCCCAGCTGGTCGATGCGGGCATCGACCTCGCTGGCAAAGCGCTCGATAAACATAAGGCTTCTGACCTGCTGGGCCGCTGCCAGAAAGTCCCGATTGCCATCCAGCATTTGCTCTACTTTTGAGAGCTGCTTAAGCCCGTTGCACTTGGACTGCAAGGCCAATTCTTCTAGATCCTTAACCGTTTTAGCCTCGTCAAGGGCTTCACGCCACTCCATTTGCTGCATCAGGAAATCCGCCGGCATGGCGGTGTTGTCCTCCGCATTGATGGGCGCGCCGTTCAATTCGCACAAATAGCTGGCACGCTTCAAAGGATTTTTAAGCCGTTGATAGGCCTCATTGATGCGCACCGACCATTGCATGGCCACGCGCTGCGCTGCAGCGCCCTGGGCGGCAAATTTGTCGGGATGCGCTTCGCGCTGCAATTCTTTCCAGCGTGCATCAAGCTGCGCTCTGTCCTGCGAAAACTGCATGGGAATGCCGAAAAGCTCGAAGTCGGTTGATTGAAGATTCATGTCAGGAAAAAACCGCCAGCACAGGCTGTGAGGGCGGCTTCGGGAGAAGATGGCGCACTATGACGCGAGATGGCAAGCGTTCGCTAGTTTCGTCGTTCAAACCCGAAAGCTCTCACCACACCCGCACCGGTCCCGCTCATTCGGATTGATGAACTTGAAACCTTCGTTCAGGCCTTCGCGTACAAAGTCGAGCTTTGTCCCGTCGATATAAGCCATGCTTTTGGGATCAACCAGCACCTTGACGCCATTATCTTCAAACACCACGTCTTCAGGTGCGATTTCATCGGCATATTCGAGCTTGTAGGCCAAGCCGGAACAACCTGTGGTCTTGACGCCCAAACGCACGCCCACGCCCTTGCCGCGCTTGACGATGTAGCGGGTCACGTGGCGGGCAGCAGCGTCGGTGAGGGTAACGGACATTTAGATTGCTCAGAAATTAAACGAGTTGATCAATGGGCAGCTTCGGTGCGTTTTTGCTTGTAATCGTTCACAGCAGCCTTGATGGCGTCTTCCGCCAGGATGGAGCAATGAATTTTGACAGGCGGCAACGCGAGTTCCTCGGCGATGGCGCTGTTTTTGATGCTGGCGGCTTCATCCAGAGTTTTGCCCTTGACCCACTCGGTAATGAGTGAGCTGGAGGCAATGGCCGAACCGCAACCATAGGTTTTAAAACGCGCATCTTCGATCACACCCGTGACAGGGTTGACCTTGATTTGCAGCTTCATCACGTCGCCGCAAGCCGGTGCACCGACCATGCCTGTACCCACGGTTTCGTCACCCTTGTCAAAAGAGCCTACGTTGCGTGGATTTTCGTAGTGGTCTACCACTTTTTCACTGTATGCCATGATTAACTCCTGATTTTTAGATACCGGGAAAATGACTTCTGGACTTCCAAAAGTTCATCTGGAGGCCTGTTTGACTAGTGTGCTGCCCACTGGATGGTGGACAAGTCCACGCCATCCTTGAACATTTCCCATAAAGGTGACAATTCACGCAGCTTGGCCACGTTTTCCTTGATGGTGGCAACCGCGTAGTCAATTTCTCCTTCGGTCGTCCACCGGC
>NZ_JABBPF010000148.1 GCF_012927415.1 Polaromonas sp.
GGCAGCGCTTGCCGCCGTGCGACAAGCCGACGCCTGCCAATATCCTGACGCGAGCTATAGCGCGCTGCGCCAGCAACTGGCCGCTTTTCACGGTGTGGACGTGCAACGCGTGCTGCTGGCGGCCAGCGCCAGTGAGTTCATTTTTCGCGCGACAGCGCTGGCAGCGCGGAAGGGTGGGCGCGCCATCTGGTTGCCGCCGCACAGCTACGGAGACTATGCGCAAGCCGCGCGCGCGCATCGGCTGGCAGTGGTGGCCTGTGCTGGCAAGGCCCAGTTGCTTTGGGCCTGTGAGCCCTCCAGCCCGCTTGGCGCGGCGCAAGCCGGTTTGCGTGAACTGGCCGATGGATGCGCGACAAGCACCGCGCTGGTACTCGACTGCGCCTACGAACCGTTGCGGTTGAGCGGCGCATCGACCCTGACTCCGGCACAGTTGCAAACCGTCTGGCAGCTCTGGACGCCCAACAAGGCGCTGGGTTTGACCGGCGTGCGCGCCGCCTACGCGATTGCGCCGGTGGGCGCGCGTGGAGCAGTCCCGGCGCTCGACCAACTCTGCGCCTCGTGGCCGGCGGGAGCGCATGGCGTGGCCATGCTGCAAGCCTGGTGCCGTGCCGACGTGCAGGACTGGCTGGCCAACAGCCTCACCATCCTGCGCAACTGGAAAGCACGGCAAATTGCCCTGTGTGAATCCATGGGCTGGACCTGCCTGCCCAGCGATGCCAATTTTTTCTGCGCCAGGCCGGTATTGCCCGTAGGCCTGAGCCTGCAGCAAGTGCTGGCCCAGCTGCGAAGCCAGGGCATCAAGCTGCGCGATACCGCCTCGTTTGGCTTGCCTGGTCATGTGCGCATCAGCGTGCTGCCACCCGTCGCGCAGGACGCACTGCGCAGTCTCTGGCATGAACTCATCAAGGCAAGTCAATGACCGCAAAAAGCGTTATGGTTTTAGGAACCACCAGCGGCGCTGGCAAGAGCTGGCTGACTACCGCGCTGTGTCGCTACTACACCCGGCAGGGCTTGAAAGTTGCGCCCTACAAAGCGCAAAACATGAGCAACAACGCCCGTGTGGTGGCCGATGGCGAAATCGGCAGCGCCCAGTATTTTCAGGCGCTGGCCGCGCGCGCGGTGCCCGATGTGCGCATGAACCCACTGCTGCTGAAGCCCGAAAAAGACACCCGAAGCCAGGTCGTGCTGATGGGGCAGGTCAACGCCGAACTTTCGCGTATGGAATGGCGCGGGCGGAGTCTGTCGGTTTGGCCGGTGGTGGCGCAGGCGCTGGACGAGCTGATGACCGAGAACGACGTGGTGGTGATTGAGGGAGCAGGCTCGCCCGCCGAGATCAACCTCAAATCCTGCGATATCGTCAACATGCGGGTGGCTCTTCATGCCAACGCCGCCTGCCTGCTGGTCACCGACATTGACCGGGGTGGCGCGTTTGCGCACCTCTACGGCACCTGGGCCATGCTGGACGACGCCGAGCGTCAGCTGATCAAGGGCTTTGTGCTGAACAAGTTCCGGGGCGATGCCAGCCTGCTCGCGCCGGGGCCGCAGATGCTGCAAGACCTGACCGGCGTCCCCACGGTGGCCACGTTGCCGATGTGGTGGCAGCACGGCCTGCCAGAAGAAGACGGCGTTTTTGACATGGTCACTACGTTCGGCACTGGCGTATCTCCTCTGCCAGCCGAGAAAGTAGCTCGGCCTTGGGGCGACCCGGCGGCCCGGGTGAAGGCGCCGGTTATTGCGGTCATCGCCTACCCGCGCATCAGCAACCTTGACGAATTCCAGCCGCTTAAAAATGTTCCCGGTGTACGCCTGAAATGGGTGCGCAGCCCGGCCGAATTGGTCGTTGCCGATTGGATCATCCTGCCGGGCTCCAAACAGACCAGCAGCGATCTGGCCTGGCTGCGGGCGCAGGGGCTGGACCGGGCGATTGCCGCTCACGCCGGCAAGGGCGGTGCGGTGCTGGGCATCTGCGGCGGTCTGCAAATGCTGGGCGAGGCGCTGATTGACCCGCACGGCATTGACGGCAACGGCCCCGGCCTGGGGCTGCTGCCGGTGGTGACCCGGTTCGATGAAACCAAAACCGTGCAGCACTGGCAGGCTGCGTTTGAGGGGGTGCGGGGGCTCTGGTCTCATTTGTCGGGCGTACAGGTGCGGGGTTATGAAATCCACCACGGCCAGACCGCGCTGCATTCAGCCATGGCCGCTGCGGGCGACCTTGCCTACCCGGTCATGCCCGAAGGCCTGGCCTGGCAAAACGCCACAGGCAATGTCCTGGGCCTGTATCTGCACGGCATGTTTGAAGACCCGCGCGTGCTTCAAGCGCTGTTTGGCGCAACCGTGCCGACGCTTGATTCGGTTTTTGAAGGGCTGGCCGATTACGTCGACCAGCATTTTGAGCCTGGCGTGCTGCAGTCTCTGATTGCGGCACGCTAAAGCCCTTGCTGCAAAAACCGTTCAGGCAGTTCATCCACAAAAAACGGATCTGTTCGTGCGGCGCTGCATGCCTGTCGGATCGTGAAACAAAAGCGTTGCCGGCGCCTGGTCATTCATGGGCTGAACAACACACTATTCCGACAGCGCATATCAACCTATTCCTACAAATTTGCAAACTTGCATAAACGAACCTGATATCGGAATATTCCATCAACTTATCAGGAGTCGTCATGCCCAGTTTTTCCAGAAGAAATATTGTTTGTACCGCGGCGGCTACTGGCGCGCTCGCGCTCATGTACGCAGTGCCAGCCACTGCGTCGAGCCACCGGGAAGCGCCCTTCATAAGCAATCAGTCCAAGGTTGACGGCACTGACTTGTACATGTTTCGAAGTTATGAGGCGGGTCGACAGGATTACGTCACGCTCATCGCCAATTACATCCCCTTCCAGGACCCGCAGGGCGGCCCCAATTTTTACCAGTTCGACCAGAACGGGTTGTATGAAATCCACATCGATAACGTCGGCGATGCGAAAGAGCATCTGACATTCCAGTTCCGCTTCAAGAATACGTCCAACAAACTGGCGCTGAAAATCGGAGACAAGAACGTACTGATCCCGCTGATCAACTCGGGCGCGATAAGCGCGGTCAATGATCCCAAGCTCAATGTGCGTGAAACCTATACCGTCGATCTGGTCAGGGGTGACCGGCGTAACGGAGGCAGAACGCGCCTGACCAACGCGGTCGGCGGAGCAGCTGAATTTGACAAACCGGTGGACAACATCGGCGACAAGGCATTTGGCAGTGCCAGCGGTTATGAGAGCTATGCGAACCAGCATATTTATCGCGTGGCCATTCCTGGCTGCGGCGAAGGCAAGGTATTCGTCGGCCAGCGCAAGGAGTCGTTTTACATCGCGGTAGGAAAGATTTTTGACCTGTTCAACCTGAACCCTTTGGGGGCCGAGGTGGGGGGCAACAAAAATGACCTCGAAGGCAAGAACGTCAGCTCGATTGCGCTCGAAGTGCCCATTTCCTGCCTGACGGCTGGTGGTGAGCCGGTCATTGGTGCATACACAACGGCCAGCTTGCGACAGGGGCGGCTGATCAACCCGTCACCAAAGGGTTTTAACAATGCCACCAAAGAAGGTGGCGCCTGGAGCCAGGTGTCGCGCTTGGGCATGCCGCTGGTCAATGAAGTGGTGATCGGGATGGATGACAAGGATCGTTTCAACGCCTCGAAACCGTCCGGTGATGCCCAGTTCCTCAACTATGTCACCAACCCGACCTTGCCGGCCGTCGTGGAGACTTTGTTTCCAGACGCCAAAGCCCCGACCAATTTTCCGCGTACCGATCTGGTCACGGTATTTCTGAAAGGGCTGGAGGGACTGAATCAACCTAAAAATGTGGTGCCGTCGGAAATGATGCGGCTGAACACCACGATTGCGCCGGTTGCTGCCGCGGCGCAAAATCCGCTCGGGGTTCCAGGCGGTGACAAGGCCGGCTATCCGAACGGGCGCCGCCCTGGTGACGATGTGGTTGACCTGTCCTTGCGGGTAGCCATGGGCGCACTCTGTGCCCTGACCGGTACTGGCGACACCCTGAAAGTGGGTTGCAAACCAGCCGACGCACCGGCCGGCGGCTTGGCGCTTACCGACGGCGTTCGTAAGGATGCAAGCACCTTCAAGGTCACTTTCCCCTATCTGAATACGCCAATTCCCGGCAACAACTGAGGAGAAAATGATGGGTAATCATATTTTCTTCAAGGTGGCCGCCTTATCGGTCCTGACCCTTGCGGTCGCTGCCTGTGGTGGAGATGGGGGAGATGGTGGCGGCGGTGGCGATGCAGGTTTTGGCCACGGCAATGGCGCGGCAACGCAAGACAGCTTTTTCAAGGTGGTGAGCGATGTCGTTGCCTCCAGCCGTGACGACAGCGAGCCAAGAGATGTTGACGCCATTTCGGTGACGACTCCCGAAAACTCCGAACCTGCATCACTGGACGGTTAGGGCGCAGGCCGACCGCAAGCCCGCGATCATTGATGAGGGCAGCTGCAGGTCGGCCAACGCCTGACGAAAGGGTCTTGGCGGTGGCTGGGTCCGTAGGGGTGGGATGAGCGGCCCTTGGGGAGCCAGGTGGTTGTTGTGCGAGCATCACGGCAATTGCCGCAAAGCGGATTGGCCACGCGGGTCCAGCCGTCGGGCGCTCGGCAACCTCAGCGCTTGGCTCGCGCTGGGCGAGCGCGTCTGCTATTCTTTCAACCGCCTCAAAGGCCCGAAGCAGGCCTTCAGTTCTTCCTTCTTGCAGACGATGAACTGGTCGCGTTTCGGGCTTAACTGGATGAAGCGGGTGAGCGGTTCACCCGATGCTTCATGCAGATCACCCGAGCAATCCCGTTTGCCGTTGGACTCCGTTACGGTTTCAACCAAGCGGTAAAAGCCCAGCAGGCTCGGCATCGCTGCTAGCTCGTAACGGCTCTGCGTCACTTCTTCACCGCTGGTTCCCGCGCGGGTTCCGTCGGTGCGGTAATGAAGGGTTTCAAGGCATGACTTGCCGGACGGCTTCCAGCTCCAGCTGCCTGCCAGCGGGTTGCCAACTGGGCTTGCGGCTGTGGTTGAATGAGTGGCCGCTACGGATTCGGCCGCCTGCGCAGTGCAAAAACAGCAAAGCAGGGCGGCGATAAGGGACAACTTTTGCAAATGGTGACTCCGAGGTGGTGAGGGCGACGGCGGGGAGCGATTTAACGTGAGTGGAGATCATTATTAAGGAATATTGTGAAGATGCCGGCGCTGCAGCGCCGTCGCCCGGAACTGCCGGGCCTTGCGCTGGACTGTTGGCTGGTTTTTCATAAAAAAAAGCCACAAGTCCAATAAGCACGGTTTTGGTGCGCTATAAAAGTAGTAGCATTCCGGGAATTTGAGCGGTCGCAGGGCCGGTATACTCGCCCGACCGGTGAAGACGGCCCGCGCGGCCCGGGCCCCCCGGGGCCGGGTGCTG
>NZ_JABBPF010000011.1 GCF_012927415.1 Polaromonas sp.
TTAAAAGCTTGCAACCGTTAAAGCAGGCCTTGACTAACTTGACTATCCACCGGCGCCTTCACCAGGCCCTTTCCGTACACCAGGCGGCGGGCAATGCCCCCTCACTGGCACGGTTGACGGTATTGGTCAAGGAATCAAACGACCGGCTCAAGGCAATTGAGTCACTGCTTCCCGAAGCGCTTCGTGATGCCGTCAAGGCGGGACCCAATGACGATAAAAGCTGGTGCCGGCTGGTAAGAGGCAACCCAGCAGCGGCAAAAACCCCGCACTTGATTACGCTTATCCAGGCCCGGCTAGTCCGCGAGGGCTTGAAGGTTAACTCAATTCGGTTGAAGATACTACTGGTCAAAAAATAAGCAATCAAGGACTCTGCTCAGGCTTAACGGCAGGATCAAGGTCCGCATTTTTTCCAGCAGTGCGGTTGTTGCCACTGAATTTATTGCGCACTGCGCCCTTGTGGCAGGGACAAGGACAAGAACAAAGTGATGATGGCAAGATTTCGACGAAAGTGTTGGAGTGGAGTGGTGCCGCTTGTCGGAATCGAACTGACGACCTACCGCTTACAAGGCGGTTGCTCTACCAACTGAGCTAAAGCGGCATAATTCTTATTTTACTTCACTCGCTTGAGTGAGGGCCGTGGGCGCGACGGTGGTGGCGGCTCCGGGGAATCAGGGTTTTCGCTGATACCAGCATCCGGAATACTCTCGGGCACGAGTTGCATAAACTTGGCTTCCGGCGTTTCAGATGGGTCTGGCGTGGATGCAGGCGGAGCCGCAGTTTCAGTCCGACCCAGCTCGACATCCGCCGGGGTTTCTCTTGAGGCCGCCTCCATCGGGAAAGCCATGCCCTGCCCGTTTTCGCGGGCGTAAATGGCGATCACATGGCTGATGGGCACCAGGATTTCACGCGCAGTGCCAGCAAAACGCGCTTTGAACTCGATGAACTCATTGCCCAGAGTGAGCGAGCTGGTCGCATCAAAACCGATATTGAGCACAATTTCGTTGTTTTTCACGTACTCGCGCGGCACCTGCACACTGTCGTCCACCGCCACGGCCACGTAAGGCGTCAAGCCGTTATCAGTACACCACTCATAGAGGGCGCGTATCAGATAAGGGCGCGTTGACGTGGCGTCTGGCGCGTTTATGAGGTCAGCCAAGGTGCTTGATTCCGGTATTAGATGCCGCCATTACTTGCGCATGACCTTTTCCGAAGGAGTCAGCGCTTCAATGTAGGCGGGCCGCGAGAAAATGCGTTCAGCATATTTGAGCAGCGGCGCGGCATTTTTCGACAGGTCGATGCCGTAGTAGTCCAGCCGCCAGAGCAATGGTGCAATCGCCACGTCAAGCATGGAGAAGTTGTCGCCCAGCATAAACTTGTTTTTCAGGAAAATCGGAGCCAGCTGCGTCAGGCGATCGCGAATGTGTGCGCGGGATTTTTCCAGCGCCTTTTCGTTGCCCTTGGTAGCTCGGGATTCAAGCGAACTGACGTGAACGAACAGTTCCTTTTCAAAGTTCAGCAGAAACAGGCGAACCCTTGCGCGGTCAACCGGATCGCCGGGCATCAGTTGCGGGTGCGGAAAGCGTTCGTCGATGTACTCGTTGATGATGTTGGATTCGTACAGGATCAGGTCGCGCTCGACCAGAATTGGCACCTGACCGTAAGGATTCATCACATTGATGTCTTCGGGCTTGTTGTACAGGTCAACGTCGCGGATTTCGAAATCCATGCCTTTTTCAAACAGCACAAAACGGCAGCGATGCGAGAACGGGCAGGTCGTGCCTGAATAAAGGACCATCATGATTCGGAACTCCTAAAACAAAAAAGTGGAGGCTAAGATTCAAACCTTAGAACCGTCCACTCCGAAGATGCCGATGCGCACCAGGGCGCACCCCGGGCACATCGATCGGCGAAAATTTACTTGACGTCTTTCCAGAACGCCGCATTGAGGCGCCATGCCACAAAGGTCAGTCCAAGCAGAAAAATAAGCACCCAGACACCAATACGAACGCGCGTATTCTGGACCGGCTCCGACATCCACTGCAGATAACCGACGAGATCGCCGATGGCCTGGTCATATTGCAGCGGTGTCATGGAGCCCGGCGTAACCTGCTCCCACCCTTTGAAAATGGCAACCTTGTGGCCGTGCTCTTCCTGTTCTGCATAGACGGGTTTACGTTCACCCTGAAGTTGCCACAACGCGTGTGGCATGGCCACATTGGGGAAAGCCAGATTGTTCCAGCCCGTCGCCTTGGTGTCGTCCCGGTAATAAGTACGCAGGTAAGTGTAGAGGTAGTCGGCACCGCTGCCGCCAGCGCCAGCTCGCGAACGTGCAATCACGGTCAAGTCGGGCGGAGTACCACCGAACCAGTCTTTAGCCTGTTTCGGATCCATCGCAACCTTCATGGTTTCTCCGACTTTTTCAGTCGTGAACAGAAGGTTGTCCTTGATCTGCTGTTCGGTCAGACCGATGTCTTTCAGGCGGTTGAACCGCATGAAGGCTGCCGAGTGGCAATTCAGGCAGTAATTGGCAAACAGCTTGGCGCCATTTTGCAGGGCCGCTACATCGTTGGTTTTATTGGGCGCTTTGTCCCAGGCAAGCCCCCCGGTGTTAGCCTGCACGCCAGTCATCAGACCGACCGCTGTAATCAGGGCGAAGATGATTTTTTTCATGTTTGTAGTTTCCTGCTCAGTGAGCCGCAAAAGTAATGCGGTCAGGAACGCGCTTGAAGGTACCCAGCCGGCTCCACCATGGCATCAGGAGAAAGAAACCGAAGTAGAACAAGGTTCCGAGCTGCGAGACGCGCTCGCCGATGGCCGATGGTGGTTGTACACCCAGGTAGCCCAGAATCAGGAAATTGATCACAAAGGCACCGTACAGATACTTGTTCCAGGTCGGACGATAGCGGATCGATTTGACTTCACTGTTGTCCAGCCAGGGCAGGAAGAACAGAATAATGACCGCTCCGCCCATGACCACGACACCCCAGAACTTGGCATCGATCATCAACATCGCAGCAACCAGCACTACGGCAACGCCGACGATGATCAGTTTGAACAAAGCGGCGATCTTGGCCTTGAGCACTCCGAGCACCGCACCGGCCAGCACACAGGCAATCAAGGCATACATCATCTCGCTGGTGATGGCGCGCAGCATCGAGTAGTAAGGCGTGAAGTACCAGACCGGGGCGATGTGCAGAGGCGTTTTCAATGGGTCGGCGGGAATGAAGTTGTTGTATTCCAGGAAATAGCCGCCAAACTCCGGCGCAAAGAAAATAATCGCACTGAAAATCATCAGAAAAATACTGACCCCGAAAATGTCATGCACCGTGTAATACGGATGAAACGGAATCGCATCCAGTGGATGGCCGTTGGCATCGCGCGGCGCGTTCGGACCCTTGACCTCGACGCCATCCGGGTTGTTGGAACCCACTTCGTGCAGCGCAATGATGTGTGCCACAACCAGACCCAGCAACATCAGTGGCACGGCAATTACGTGAAAGGCAAAGAACCGGTTCAAAGTCGCATCGCCGACCACATAGTCGCCACGGATCAGGAGCGCAAGGTCAGCGCCGATAAACGGAATGGCGGCAAACAGGTTCACGATAACCTGGGCGCCCCAATAGCTCATTTGGCCCCAGGGCAGCAGGTAGCCCATGAAGGCTTCAGCCATCAGCGCCAGAAAAATTGCGCAACCGAACACCCAGATCAACTCACGCGGCTTGCGGTAGCTGCCGTAAATCAGGCCGCGAAACATATGCATGTAGACCACGATGAAAAAGGCGGAAGCGCCAGTGGAATGCATGTAGCGGATGAGCCAGCCCCAAGGCACGTCGCGCATGATGTACTCGACCGAGCCAAAAGCCAGCGAGGCTTCAGGCTTGTAATTCATCGTCAGGAAAATGCCGGTGACGATTTGTATGACCAGCACCAGCAACGCCAGCGCGCCAAAAACATAAAAGAAATTGAAGTTCTTGGGCGCGTAATATTCGCTCATGTGCTCTTTGAAGAGCTTGCTGGCGGGAAAGCGGTTGTCGACCCAGGTTATCGCTTTTTCAGCGAATGGGGCATCGGGGGAAATTTCTTTGAATTCAGCCATAACTGATCCTGGTTCGGTAAGTTTCTTTGACCATGGCTTGGTACGGTGCA
Organism: Polaromonas sp.; assembly: GCF_012927415.1. Classification (GTDB taxonomy): domain Bacteria; phylum Pseudomonadota; class Gammaproteobacteria; order Burkholderiales; family Burkholderiaceae_C; genus Polaromonas. The sequence continues at coordinate 4,147 of NZ_JABBPF010000011.1, forward strand.
GGACGGCAGGGTATCAAGCGCTCGTGGCAAAATCTTGAGAAGGAGTTGGCGCGCCCTTAGGCCTTTTTGTCTTCACCAATGATTAGTCTTGCGTCCGACAGGTACATGTGCGGGGGCACTTCCAGGTTATCGGGCGAAGGCTTGTTCTTGTACACACGGCCCGCCAGATCGAAGGTGGAACCATGGCATGGACATAAAAATCCGCCCACCCAGTCATCAGGCAGCGAAGGCTGTGCACCGGGCTGAAACTTGTCCGACGGCGAGCAGCCCAGGTGCGGGCAAATGCCAACCACCACCAGGGTGTCGGACTTGATGGAACGGGTTTCGTTGCGCGCGTATTCGGGCGTCCATTCGGGCAGTTTGCGTTCAGACTTCGGATCAGCCAGCAGCGAATCGACTTTTGTCAGTGAAGCGAGTTGCGCAGGGGTGCGTTTGACAATCCATACGGGCTTGCCACGCCACTCCACCGTCATTTTTTCGCCCGGTTTCAAGGCTGAAATATCAACTTCTACCGCAGCGCCGGTGGCTTTGGCTCTTTCAGACGGCTGAAAGGTGCTTACGAAAGGTACGGCCACGGCTACAACGCCTGCACCGCCCACGGCGCAGGTGGCTGCGATCCAGTTTCTCTTATCTTTATCGACAGGCGCGCCGTGCGGCACACCGATTACGCTTGCTTCGGTCATGAAAGTCCTTCAAGGCTGGCTTGAAAAAGGCATAGTGGGGTTAACCTGTAATTGTAGCGGAGCGTGCGTATCCTTTTCAAGGCCAAAAACGGGATGGCGCCTGCCCCGGCGCGCAGCTTGCCGCTTCTGCAGCGCTCAGGACTTGTTTTGCAACTGCTCATCAGAACGCAATGCGAAAGTCATAGCCAAGAGTCATAATTGATTATCGGCTGTCCCGGTTCACGATCAGAAAAATGTCAAAAACAACAGGAAAACCGTATGGGAATGATGCAGGAATTCAGGGAGTTCGCGGCCAGGGGGAGCGTGATTGACCTGGCTGTCGGCGTGATCATCGGCGCGGCTTTCGGCAAGATCGTCGACTCTATGGTCGGCGACCTGATCATGCCGGTGATTGGTGCGGTGGTCGGCAAGCTGGATTTTTCCAACCTGTTCGTGGTGTTGGGCGGCGTGCCGGCGGGCACCGCCATGACGTTGGATGCGCTGAAGAAAGCCGGCGTTCCAGTGTTCGCGTACGGCAATTTCATCACCGTGGCGGTCAACTTTGCCATTCTGGCTTTCATCATTTTCCTGATGATCAGACAGGTCAACCGCATGAAAAAAACGCAGCCTGCGCCAGCGCCTGCCGCGCCTGCTGAAAACATCATGCTGCTGCGCGAAATCCGTGACAGTCTGAAAAGGTAAGCACCGCCGCGCGCCCTGCGCGCGCCCAGGCTCACGCCACGAAATGCGGCTGCCCTCATTAGGCTCTGATGGCGTTTGGCCGCCCGCTCAGCCGATCGCGCGAACCCGATTTGCTATTAATTTTGTAGCTACTAGTGCCGAATTTCATTGGACCACAACGTGATTTAACCCCCATTTTTCTCAGGGGGCCAGCCGGCGCGCCAGGCGGATGGCGGCGAGCAGGCTGGAAGCGTCGGCCTTGCCGGTGCCGGCGATGTCGAAGGCCGTCCCATGGTCGGGACTGGTGCGCACCAGCGGCAGGCCGAGCGTGACATTGACGCCCTGCTCCACCCCCAGGTACTTCACGGGAATCAGCCCCTGGTCGTGGTACATGGCGACCACCACGTCAAACTCACCCGGCCTGGCCGCCGTGTTGCGGGCCCGCATGAAAACCGTGTCTGGCGCGAACGGACCGCTCACATTCAGCCCTTCGGCGCGTGCCGCCGCGATGGCCGGCGCGATGATGGTCTGCTCTTCGCTGCCAAACAGGCCAGCTTCACCGGCATGCGGGTTCAGCCCTGCCACGGCGATGCGTGGCGGCCGACCCAGGCTGGCGCTTACGGCGCGGTGGGAGATGCGCAAAGTCTGCAGTACGTTGTCAAAAGTCACCGCTTCGATAGCGTTTCTCAGGGACAGGTGGATGCTGACCAGCACGGTTTTCAACTCGTCATTGGCCAGCATCATGCGCACCGGCAGTTCGCTCACCGGCTTGCCCAGAAACACGGCAGCCTCGGCCTGCAACATTTCAGTGTGGCCCGGAAAACCTGCTAGCCAGCCACCCGCTGCCGCCAGCGCTTCCTTGTGTATCGGTGCCGTCACCATGGCCGAAGCTTCGCCGGCCAGCACGGCGCGTGCCGCCCAGACAATGCATTGGGCCGCGGCTTTTCCGGCCAGATCGCTGACTCGTCCAAACGGCACGGGCGCAGCCAGCTCACATTTTTGTAGCACACCGATGCAGTTCGGCGGCACGGTTGACGCTTGGCCCAGCGCATCAAGCTGCGCGACCGGCAGCGCCAGCGCGCCCGCCGCGGCGGCAGTCAGGGCCGCCGCGCGGCGCAGCGTGGCCACGTCACCAACCACGACGCAGCCGGCCATCTCTGTTGGCGCCTCGCGAAACGCCTTCGCAATGATTTCCGGGCCGATGCCTGCGGCATCGCCCATGGTGATGAGCAGCGGCTTGGGCGGAAGATGGGTCATGCGGGGTTGTCTATGTCGATGAACTGATGCATCAGCCCGAATTGGGCCGCCATGTGCGCCGCCACGGCCGGCGCGCCATAACGCTCCGTTGCGTGGTGCCCACAGGCAAGAAAAGCCACACCCATCTCGCGCGCGTAATGTGCTTGCGGCTCGGAAATTTCGCCGGTGATGAAGGCGTCGGCACCGGCGACAATCGCCGCTTCAAAATAGCCTTGCGCCCCGCCAGAACACCATGCTATGTTTTTAATAGCTTGCTGCGGCCGTCCTACATGGACCACAGGTCGATTCAATACCTTTTCCAGGTGTTCAGCCAGGGCCTCGATGCTGGGAAAGCTGGCGCCATCGATCCGGCCGCCCAGAAAGCCCAGCTCCTGCTCGCCAAAGCGCGACGTGGCCTGCATACCGAGCTGCAGGCCGAGCTGTGCGTTGTTGCCCAGCCCGGGGTGGGCATCCAGCGGCAGATGATAGGCAAAAAGGTTGATGTCATGGGCCAGCAGCAGCGCCAGGCGCTGCTTCATCCAGCCAGTGACGCAACCATCCTGGCCACGCCAGAACAGGCCGTGGTGGACAAACAGGGCGTCCGCTTTTGCCGCGATCGCCGCTTCGATCAGCGCGCGGCTGGCTGTCACGCCTGAAACGATTTTTCCGATGCGCGCGCGTCCCTCCACCTGCAAGCCGTTGGGGCCATGGTCCTTGAAACGCGCCGGCTGCAGCAGCGCGTCGAAGGCCTGGAGTAAAACCTGTCTTGTGGTGCTCATGCCGTGATTGTCTCAGGCCAGCGCCGCAGGGCGCTGACCGGGCTGTGGCATTGCGTGCTTGAAGGCACAATACGGAGCTGGCAGGCGCCAACCCCGGCACCGCCAAGGCATTTTTCCTGTTCTTTAACGCCTGCTGACCCTTTTACATTCATGAAGCGCACCTGGCTCCTTTTTTCCCAGACCGTCACCATTCTGGTTGCTGCGTATTTTGTCGTCGCCACACTCAAGCCGCAGTGGCTGAACAAGGGCCCGGCCTGGGACCTGCCGGTGATCCAGGCGCCTGCCAGCGTGCCACGCGGCGCCAGTCCGGTCGGCAGCTTTGCCTCGGCCGCAAAGCTGGCCTCGGCTGCGGTGGTCAGCATCAACACCAGCAAGGCGGCCATCCGCAATCCGCAAGCCGATGACCCGTGGTTCAAGTTTTTTTTCGGCGACCAGGGTTCGGGCGAGCCTCAGGGCGGCCTGGGCAGCGGCGTGATTGTGAGCGCGAGCGGCTACATCCTGACCAACAACCATGTGGTCGAAGGCGCGGACGACATTGAAGTGGTCCTTAACGACACTCGCAAAGCCAAGGCCAAGGTGATTGGTACCGACCCCGACACCGACCTGGCCATCCTCAAGATCGAGCTCGACAAGCTGCCCGTGATCGTGCTGGGCAACACCGAGGCGCTGCAGGTGGGCGACCCGGTGCTGGCCATCGGCAACCCTTTCGGCGTCGGCCAGACCGTCACAGCCGGCATTGTCAGCGCGCTCGGGCGGAACCAGCTCGGCATCAACACCTTCGAGAATTTCATCCAGACCGATGCGGCCATCAACCCCGGCAATTCGGGCGGCGCGCTGGTCGATGTGAACGGCCACCTGATGGGCATCAACACGGCGATTTACTCCCGCTCGGGTGGTTCCATGGGAATCGGTTTCGCGATTCCTGTATCGACAGCCCGACAGGTACTCGAGGGCATCGTGAAGGATGGCCAGGTAACACGCGGCTGGATTGGCGTGGAGCCGCAGGAGTTGAACGCCGAACTGGCCGAGGCCTTCAAGCTCAAGCCGGAAGCGGCGAAAGCCGGCGGCGTCATCATCACGGGCGTGCTGCAGAACGGCCCCGCCGCGGAGGCCGGCATCCGGCCCGGCGACGTCATCACCGCAGTAGACAGCAAACCCGTCAGCAGCGTAAGCCAGCTGCTGATCGCCGTGGCGGCGCTCAAACCCGGCACGCCCGCGCCGCTGACGGTGCTGCGCGGTGACGGCGCGGTGCAGGTTGCCGTGACACCCGGAAAACGCCAGCGACCCAGGGTACAGCGCTAGAACGGCCTGCGCCGGGCTATCGGTTGGCGCGGAGTGTGGGATGGGCAGGCGTTGTGTGGGAAATGCGGCGGGCCGCATAAAGCGGAGCAGATTGCTATATATTTAATAGCAAACGATGCCGATATTCATTGGACGTCACACCAATTTTACCTAAAGTCTGCCACAAAGCGGCCGCTGGACGGCGGACAATTGGCCAATTGGCTCAGGACGACTTTGCGCTTTCCGACTCGCTGTCCTCGCTCGGCGCCTTGGTGCGCTTGATGAAGATCTGCGCCGCGACAATGCCGACCTCGTAAAGTCCGCCCACGACCATCAGCAGCATGATCATGGAGCCCGCATCGGGCGGCGTGACCAGTGCCGTGCCAATGGCAGCGGCGACCCAGAAGTAACCGCGATACTGGCGCAGCTGGGCGACGCTGAGCACCCCCATGCGCACCAGCAGGATCACGGCAATCGGCACTTCAAACGCGAGCCCGAAGGCCAGAAACATGCCCAGCACGAAATTAAGGTATTCCTCAATGTCTGGCGCGGCGGTGATCGACTTCGGGGCAAAGCTCTGGATGAACCTGAAGACCTGACCAAACACGAAGTAGTAACAAAACGCCACACCGGCAAAAAACAGCAGGGTACTGGAAACCACCAGCGGCATCACCAGTTTTTTCTCGTGCGAGTACAGGCCGGGCGCAACGAAAGCCCAGACCTGGTAAAGCACCACCGGCAGCGCAATCATGAAAGCCGCCATGAACATGATCTTGATCGGCACGACAAAAGGCGAAATGACGTTGGTCGCAATCAGCGTAGCCCCCTTGGGCAGGCTGGCCACCAGCGGCGCAGCCATCAGGTCGTAAAGCGCGCCAGGGCCGGGGAACAGCGCCAGCACGGCGGCGGCGATGCCGATGGCAATCACTGCCTTGATCATCCGGTCACGCAGCTCCACCAAGTGCTGCACAAAGGGTTGCTCAGTGCCGGCTAGTTCGTCGGGCTTGTCGCTACCGGGAGAATTGGGGTCGCTCATGAAGGAAGTATGCGCTGGGTAGTTTGCGCCGGTCTGCACGCAAAAAGAAAATCGGAAGGAGGCTCAGGCCTTGCGGCCAGCTTGTGGGCGAAAACGCGCGACGCGGGCCGCGCCGGACTGGGCCTTGGTCCGAACGCCGGCACGGGCCTTGAACCACTGGGGCGTTGCACCCTGCTTGAGTCGCCATTTTTTTTTAGGGTGGCGGTATTCGGGAAATACCTCAAAACCGGGCAACGGGTCGGCGGCGCTGCTGCTGGTTTCAGCCCATGATTTTTCGAAATCACTGGCGTTGGTCTTGATCGTGTTTTCAACGTCGCGGGCGGCGCCTTCTACCGTTTCCTTCATCTTCTTGAACTCGTCAAGCTCCATCGAGCGGCTGACTTCCTGCTTGACATCATTGACATAGCGCTGCGCCTTGCCCAGCAGCGTGCCGACGGTGCGGGCCACGCGTGGCAGCTTTTCAGGGCCGATCACTATCAGCGCCACCGCCCCTATCAGCGCGATTTTGGAGATGCCAAGATCAATCACGTCAGATCATGCGAAAAAAGATTTGACACAGGTGTGTATGGCACGCTCAAGGCTTTTGCCGGGCTTCAACATCGATCGTGTTGCGCTCTGCCTTGTCTGCCGCCTGGGCTTGGGCATTTGTGACCTGGCTCGCCGGAACGACAGGTTTTTCCTCGGCCGGCGCCTGCCCGCCCTCTTTCATGCCGTCCTTGAATCCCTTGACCGCGCCGCCAAGGTCACCACCCATGTTTCGCAGCTTTTTGGTGCCGAACACCATCACCACGATCAACAGCACGATCAACCAGTGCCATATGGAAAATCCACCCATTTTTTGCTCCTGCTCTGTAATTGCCAGTGGGCTCGATTACCCACCATGGTCTGATTCTAAAGGCCCAGTGTGACATGCGGCGATGACCCTCCCGGCCTGCTGGTCAGGTTAGTGTCTGCCCGGGCGCAAGGGTTCCCCCCGACTTGCCAACATTGGCCCGTCAGCCTTTCAGCCAGGGTCGGGGGCCGCCGATGACATGGATGTGCAGGTGGTGCACTTCCTGCCCGCCTTCCAAGCCGGTATTGATCACGATGCGAAATCCCCCTTGCGGGTAGGGATTGCAGCCCTGTTCCAGCGCCAGTTGGGGTGCCAATACCATCATGCGGCCCAACAGCGCCGCGTGCCCGGGGCCGAGCTGCGCCATGGACGGAATGTGCACCTTGGGAATAATCATGAAATGCACGGGGGCCCAGGGGTGAAGGTCATGAAACGCGAACAGTTCGTCGTCCTCATATACCTTACGGCTGGGGACGGCACCGGCGGCGATTTTGCAGAAAATGCAGTTGTCTGGAGGGCTCATGCGTTGTTTCAAATGACGGGCGGTAAAGACATTTCAGCAAAAAAAAGGAGCTCGGCCGCGGCGGCTCAGGGCAGGCGGTCCCCATTAAAGCGCATCCAGCCTTTGATGCAGCGATACAGGTACCAGAGCCAGATAATGCCGTAGGCAATGGCGCCTGGCAAAATGAACAGCAGCCACAGGGGCGATAGCAAGACCAGCCAGAGCAGCGTCCACCAGAAAGTGGCAATCATGTAATTATGGTGGGCCAGGTAGAGCGTATCGAGCTCGTCCGAGCGCCTGAGGTAGTTGACGATAAGCGCGATGACCGCGAACACGCCGCCGCTGAACCAGGCCAGCGTGTGCAGGCCATACAGCACATGCATGACCGTGCGGTCACCCGGGGTCTTGCCTTCATATTGGGTCAGATTGGTTTGCATGGTTCGACTTCCTTCTGGTCGGGACTTCAGTGTTTTTCAGCCGCCTCGTGGCTATCCCGGATCAGCGCCTTGCGCAGCGCCATTTCTTCGATGCCGCTGGTGCCTTCACGGCGCTCCAGCTCGGCCAGCACGTCGGCCGGCGTGAGGCCATAGTGGACCAGCGCAACCAGCGTGTGAAACCACAAATCGGCCACCTCGCCGACCAGCCTGGCTTTCAACTCGGCCGTCGGGCCGCCGCAATCAATATCCTTGGCGGCCATCACGGTTTCGGTGGCCTCCTCGCCGATTTTCTTCAGAAAGGCATCCGGGCCCTTTTGCAGCAGTCGCGCCACATAACTTTGCGCGGGATCGCCGCCACGCGCCGGCGTGCGGCTTTCAATGGTCTGCGCCAGGCGCTTGAGGGTGTCGGTGGAGGGCATGTTGATGGGTTCTATTGGTAGATGCTGGCCGGGTCTTTCAGCACCGGTTCGGTAACGACCCACTGGCCGTCCCGATAAAGGCTGAAAAAACAGCTGTGGCGACCAGTGTGACACGCAATTCCTGGCTGATCGGGCTGATGACCCAGCTGGGTGACCTTGAGCAGCACCACATCGCTGTCGCAATCAAGCCGGATTTCATGCACCGTCTGCAGATGGCCCGACTCTTCCCCCTTGTGCCACAGGCGCCCGCGCGAACGGCTGAAATACACAGCCTGGCCCAGTTCGGCGGTTTTTTGCAGCGCCTCGCGGTTCATCCACGCAAACATCAGCACATCGCCACTGGCGGCTTCCTGCGCAATCACCGGCACCAGGCCCTTATCGTCCCAACGGACCGTGTCTAACCAATTCATGAAAGTATTGTCCGCCATTGCGGGGGGCTTGCGGGTTTCCAGTTTGCTATAGAATTAATAGCTGCTTGGGCCGATAAAACCTGGACTACAGGCCTGAAAGTCTTGAAATTCAAAGCCGGACCGGAATACCGCGACCGGCCATGTGGCGCTTGGCCTGCTCAACGGTGTATTCGCCATAATGGAAAATGCTGGCCGCCAGAACCGCGTCGGCGCCGCCCCGCTGCACGCCGTCGGCCAGATGATCCAGGTTGCCGACACCGCCCGACGCAATCACCGGCACGCTGACCGCGTCGCTGACAGCGCGCGTCAGCGCCAGATCGAAGCCCGACTTGGTGCCGTCGCGGTCCATGCTGGTCAGCAAAATCTCGCCGGCGCCGCGCCGCGCCATCTCGGCGGCCCAGGCCACCGCATCGAGGCCGGTGTTCTTGCGCCCGCCGTGGCTGTAGACGTCCCATCCGGCGCCGCGCGTCAGGGCGTGTTCTGCGCTGCGGCGCTTGGCGTCAATCGCCACCACGATGCACTGCGCGCCGTATTTGGCCGAGGCGTCTTCAATCACCTGCGGATTGGCCAGCGCGGCCGAGTTGAAACTGGTTTTGTCGGCCCCGGCGTTGAGCAGGCGACGCACGTCTTCGACTGTGCGCACGCCGCCGCCGACGGTCAGCGGGATGAACACCTGCGAGGCGACAGCTTCGATGATGTGCAAAATCAGGTCGCGGCCATCGCTGGTGGCGGTAATGTCCAGGAAGGTCAGTTCATCGGCACCCTGGTCGTTGTAGCGCGCGGCAATTTCAACCGGGTCGCCGGCGTCGCGCAGCTCGACAAAATTGACGCCCTTGACGACGCGGCCACCAGTGACGTCGAGGCAGGGAATAATGCGTTTCGCTAACATAAGTCCCCACGGCCGACCACTGGGTGTGGCTTCCTGCTCCCTGAGGGGGCCGCTGCGCCTGAGGCCCGGCCAAGCCGGTTATGCGTATCCTGTTGGCACGCAGAGCCGCTATTCGTCGCTGCTGCGGTCATCCGTTTAACTCATCTGCCCTGGTCTGGGCGGCTTCAAAATCCAGGTCGCCGCTGTAGATCGAGCGGCCGCAGATCACGCCCTGCACGCCTTCATCTTCCACGGCGCACAGCGCGTCGATGTCAGCCATGTTCGACAGCCCGCCCGAAGCAATGACGGGAATTGTCAGTGCCTGCGCCAGCTTGACGGTGGCTTCAATGTTGATGCCGCTGAGCATACCGTCGCGACCAATGTCGGTGTAGATGACGGATTCCACACCGTAGTCCTGGAATTTCTTGGCCAGATCAATCACTTCATGGCCCGTCAGCTTGCTCCAGCCGTCGGTCGCGACCTTGCCGTCTTTCGCATCCAGCCCGACGATGATGTGGCCCCCAAATGCAGTGCACGCATCCTGCAAAAAGCCCGGGTTCTTCACCGCTGCGGTGCCGATGATGACGTAACGCAGGCCGGCATCAAGGTAACGCTCAATGGTGTCGAGGTCGCGAATGCCACCGCCCAGCTGCACATCGATTTCGTTGCCGACTTCCGCCAGGATGCGCTTGATGGCCAGCTCGTTTTTCGGCTTGCCGGCAAACGCGCCGTTCAGATCCACCAGGTGCAGGCGGCGCGCGCCCTTGTCAACCCAGCGGCGCGCCATCGCGGCAGGGTCTTCGCTGAAAGTGGTGGATTGGTCCATGTCGCCCTGTTTGAGGCGAACGCAGTGACCGTCTTTCAGGTCAATCGCGGGAATGAGTAGCATGTTGGGGCTGGAGGAACGCAGTTGAAGAGGTTGAAAATAATGCACCCTGGCGCAGGGGGTGCATTCGGCGATATGAAAAATGACGGATCAGGGTTTCCAGTGCAGGAAATTACGGTACAGGGCCAAACCGTCTTCGGCACTTTTTTCCGGGTGAAACTGGGTTGCAAAAATATTATCGCGCGCTATCGCCGCAGCAAAGCGCGCACCGTAGTCTGCCTCGCCCGCGATGTGGCGTACATCAGACGGTCGCGCGTAAAAGCTGTGAACAAAGTAAAAATACGCGCCGTCAGGCACGCCGGCCCAGACCGGATGCACATTCTGCCCGTCTGGCCGCGACTGGTAAACCTGGTTCCAGCCCATTTGCGGCACCTTGTAGCGGCTGCCGTCGGGCTGAATTTGACCAGCCAGTTCAAACTTGAGGACTTCGCCATGAATCAGCCCCAGTCCGGGCGTTGCAAGACCGTCCATCCCTTCCTGGCTTTGGTCCAGCAGCATCTGCATGCCGACGCACACGCCGAACAGCGGTTTGTTTGCGGCGGCATGCAGCACCGCCGCCTGCAGGCCAGACTCGGCCAGCGCACGCATGCAGTCAGGCATGGCGCCCTGGCCGGGCAACACGACGCGTTCTGCATCCAGTACGTCCTGCGCACGCGATGTGACCAGGACTTCGTAGCCACTGCCTTGCGCCACATGCTGGACAGCCTGGGAAACCGAGCGCAAATTGCCAGAGCCGTAATCGACCACCGCCACTGTTTTCAAATTGGTCATCCGTAAGGAAAAAATAAAAAATCAATGATTGCTATTAAATTAATAGCTAGTGATGCCGGTACTTACTGGACATGAAACCTAAAACACCCATAATTGACGATCAGATGCCGAGGCTTGCGGTTCTGCCGTGCCTACAGCGAGCCTTTGGTCGAGGGAATCACGCCAGCGGCACGCGGATCGATTTCCAGCGCCATGCGCAGTGCGCGGGCAAAGGCCTTGAACACGGTTTCGGCCTGATGGTGGGCGTTTTCGCCTTTCAGGTTGTCGATGTGCAGCGTCACAAAGGCATGATTCACAAAGCCGTGAAAAAATTCGTAAGCCAGCTGGCTATCAAAAGTTCCTATCATGCCGCTCTTGAAGGGCACATCCATGCTGAGGCCGGGCCGGCCTGAAAAGTCAACCACCACGCGCGACAGCGCTTCATCGAGCGGTACATAGGCGTGGCCATAGCGCCGCAGACCTTTTTTGTCACCCACCGCCCGGGCGACCGCCTGACCGAAGGTGATGCCGACGTCCTCCACCGTGTGGTGGCCGTCAATGTGCAGATCGCCCATGGCGAGAATGTCCAGGTCAATCAGCCCGTGGCGGGCGATCTGGTCGAGCATGTGGTCAAAAAAACCGATGCCGGTGGACAGTTTGGCCTCGCCGGTGCCGTCCAGGTTGACCCTGACGGTGATTTGGGTTTCGGCGGTGTTTCGCGTGACTTCCGCCGTGCGCGGAGTCATGCCGGGAGCAAATGTAGGGGTGGTCATAGGGATTCTTCAAGCGCGGCCAGCATCTGCGCATTTTCGTCAAAGGTGCCGACGGTCAGGCGCAAACAGTTGTGCAGCAATGGGTGCATTTTAGAAACGTTTTTTACCAGCACCTTACGCGCCTTCATGCCCTCAAATACCTTGGCGGCTCTATCACCGTCGCCAAGCACCCGCGCCAGAATCATGTTGGCGTCGCTTTTCCAGACTTTCACGCCCGCCAGCGCGCCAAGCGCGGCAAGCAAAAGCTCGCGCTGCGCCACCAGGTCATGCGCCTGGGCGACAAACACGTCCTGGTGCTCCAGCGCAAAAAGTGCGCATTCATAGTTGAGCACGCTGATGTTGTAGGGCGGGCGTACCTTGTCGATTTCGGCAATCAAGGCTTTCGGGCCCATCATGTAACCCAGGCGCACGCCGGCCAGGCCGAACTTGCTCATGGTGCGCATCAGCAGTACGTGGCTGTGCCGGGTAATGCGGTCGATGTAACTCTTGCTGGAAAACGGCTGGTAGGCTTCGTCCATCACCACCAGGCCGCCCTGCTCGCCGACGGCGTCGATGATTTTTTCAATTACCGCGTCGTCCCAGAGGTTGGCCGTGGGGTTGTTCGGGTAGGCCAGGTAGGTAATGGAGGGCTTGTGCTGGTGGATTGCGGCCAGCATGGCGGCTTCGTCGAGCTCGAAGTCGGGCGTCAAATCGACACCGATGAATTTCAGGCCCTGCAACTGCGCGCTCATGGCATACATCACAAAACCGGGCAGCGGCGCCAGCACCGAGCCACCGGGCACATCGCAGGCCATCGCCAGCAGCGCGATCAGCTCGTCCGAGCCATTGCCCAGCATGATGTCAAAGCCTTCCGGCATCCGGGCATAGTCGGCCAGTGCGTGGCGCAGGTCATTGACGCGGCCATCGGGGTAACGGTTCAGCGCCAGAGCGCCCAGCCGCTGACCCAGATCAGCCTGCAGCGAAGCGGGCAGCCGGTGCGGATTTTCCATCGCGTCAAGCTTGACCATGCCGGCCGAATCCTGGATGGCGTAGGCGTGCATTGACTGCACATCCTGGCGAATCAGTCTGCTGAATTTTGGATCGAGTGTGGCGTCAGGCGCGGTCATTTATTTAGTTACTCTCATTTCAGGCACGGCATGCAAACGCAACTCGGCGGCGCGCGCATGGGCCTGCAGGCCTTCACCATAGGCCAGTTCAGCGGCAATTTGGCCCAGCACCTGCGCACCTGCTTCGCTGACCTCGATCAGGCTGGAGCGTTTCTGGAAGTCGTAGACGCCGAGCGGGCTGGAAAAGCGCGCGGTGCCGCTGGTGGGCAACACGTGATTGGGGCCAGCGCAGTAGTCACCCAGGCTTTCGCTGGTATGGGCGCCGAGGAAAATCGCGCCGGCGTGCTTGAGCAGCGGCTCCCAACGATGCGGGTCGCGGCTTGACACTTCCAGATGTTCGGGCGCAATGCGGTTGCTGATGGCGCAGGCTTCTTCCATGCTGCGGGTGTGAATCAGCGCGCCCCGGTCATTGAGGGACCTCGCAATGATGTCGGCGCGCGGCATGGCGGGCAGCAGGCGATTCATCGCGGCCAGCACTTCGTCGATATAGGCGGCGTCGGGACACAGCAAAATGCTTTGCGCCAGTTCGTCGTGCTCAGCCTGGCTGAACAGGTCCATGGCGACCCAGTCGGCCGGCGTCGTGCCATCGGCCAGCACCAGAATTTCGGACGGCCCGGCGATCATGTCGATGCCGACGGTGCCAAACACACGCTTTTTGGCGCTGGCGACATAGGCGTTGCCCGGGCCGGTGATCTTGTCCACCTTGGGCACCGTGGCCGTGCCGTAAGCCAGCGCGGCCACGGCCTGCGCGCCGCCGATGGTGAAAGCGCGGGTTACGCCGGCCACGTAGGCAGCAGCCAGCACCAGCGCGTTTTTCTCACCCCTCGGCGTGGGCACGACCATGATGATTTCGCCGACACCCGCCACATGGGCAGGGATGGCATTCATCAGTACCGAGGAGGGGTAAGCCGCCTTGCCACCCGGCACATAAATGCCGACGCGGTCCAGCGGCGTGACTTTCTGGCCCAACAGGGTGCCGTCCTCATCGCGGTAACTCCAGCTTTCGCCGGTGGCCTTTTTTTGCGCCTCGTGGTAAGTGCGCACGCGGCGGGCGGCGGCCTGCAGGGCATCGCGCTGGGCGGCGGAAATCGCCTCAAACGCCGCTTTCAGCTCAGCCTGCGTGAGTTCCAGGTCGGCCATGGCGGCAAGGTCCAGACCATCGAAGCGCGCCGTGTATTCCAGCACTGCCGCATCGCCGCGCTGCTGCACGTCAGCCAGAATGTCGGCGACACGCTGCTCAATCGCCGCATCGGTAGCGGCCGACCAATGCAGTCGCGCCTTGAATTGCACTTCAAAATCGATTGCAGTGCTTGAAATACGGACAGGGGCAGCGATGTGTTTCATGGCTTTCAGGATTTTGGCTGGCTGGCGATAGCGGCTGCAAACACATCTATGAGCTTGCGAATGGGGACTTGGTTCAGCTTGAGCGCTGTCTGGTTGACCACCAGGTGCGAGCTGATGTCCATGATGCGCTCGACCTCGACCAGGTGATTGGCCTTGAGAGTGCTGCCGGTGGAGACCAGATCGACAATTGCATCGGCCAGCCCGGTGAGCGGCGCCAGCTCCATGCTGCCATAGAGCTTGATCAAATCGACATGAACCCCCTTGGTGGCAAAAAAGTCGCGCGCAATCGCTACATACTTGGTCGCCACCCTCAGGCGCGATCCCTGCCGTACCGCAGCCGGGTAGTCAAAGCCCTGTCGCACCGCCACGCTGATGCGGCATTTGGCAATCTGCAGATCGAGCGGCTGGTACAGGCCCTGGCTGCCCGATTCGAGCAGCGTATCCTTCCCAACCACGCCCAGGTCAGCGCCGCCGTACTGCACATAGGTCGGTACGTCGGTGGCGCGCACCAGCACCACGCGCAGGTCGGGATGGTTGGTATCGAGAATCAGCTTGCGTGACTTTTCGGGGTCGTCAAGCACTTCAATACCGGCTGTTTTGAGCAAGGGCAGGATGTCGTCAAAAATACGACCCTTTGATAATGCAAGCGTGATCATGATCTGATTCTTTCAATATCCGCGCCAATACTGCGCAACTTGGCTTCCATCTGGTCGTAACCCCGGTCGAGGTGGTAGATGCGCTCCACCAGCGTTTCGCCGGTGGCGACCAAGCCGGCAATCACCAGGCTGGCGGAAGCCCGCAGATCGGTGGCCATCACGGTGGCGCCCGAAAGCCGTTCCACGCCTTCAATGACGGCCACCTTGCCCTCGATCTGGATTTTTGCACCGAGCCGCACCATTTCGTTGACGTGCATGAAGCGGTTTTCAAAAATCGTCTCGGTCACGGTGCTGGTGCCCTCCGCAATCATGTTGAGCGCCATGAACTGGGCCTGCATGTCGGTCGGGAAACCGGGATATTCGGTGGTGCGAAAAGACTGGGCCTTCAAGCGGCCCTGCGCCTGAATCCGGATGAAACCCGCTCCGGCAGTGACGGTCGCGCCCGCCTCACGCAGCTTGTCGATCACGGCGTCAAGGTGGTCGGCGCGGCCATGATTCAGGACCACATCGCCACCGGCCGCCGCAACGGCACACAAAAAAGTGCCGGTTTCAATGCGGTCAGCCACCACTTGGTGGGTACAACCGTGCAGGCGCTCGACACCCTGGATGCGGATACGCCGCGTACCGTGGCCTTGAATTTCTGCGCCCATCTTGATGAGCATTTCAGCCAGATCGACAATCTCGGGCTCCTGCGCCGCGTTTTCCAGAATGGTTTCCCCCTTGGCCAGCGTGGCGGCCATCAGGAAATTCTCGGTTCCGGTCACGGTGACCATGTCGGTCGTGATGCTCGCGCCCCTCAAGCGCCCGCGCCCTCCGTCCGGGCCTGCCGGCAATTTAGCCAGTATGTAGCCATGTTCAACGGCAATTTCTGCACCCATGGCCTGCAAGCCCCGGATGTGCTGGTCCACCGGCCGCGAGCCAATGGCGCAGCCACCGGGCAGCGACACAGTCGCTTCACCGAACCGTGCCAACAAGGGGCCCAGAGCCAGCACCGAAGCGCGCATGGTTTTCACCAGCTCGTAAGGCGCTTCAGGCGAACTCAGCGGTCCCGCATTGATGGTGACCGTACCAGAAACACCTGCACTGCGCTCGGCCTCGACGCCCATGTTGCGAATCAGCTTGAGCATGGTTGCCACGTCCTGCAGACCGGGCACGTTGTGCAGCGTGACCGTGTCGGCGGTCAACAAAGCCGCGCACAACTCCGGAAGCGCGGCGTTTTTGGCGCCTGAAATTTCTACCCTGCCGGCCAGGGATCTGCCGCCCTTGATACTTAATTTGTCCATGTTATTTACTGCACGCCGTTGGCCGCCCATTCGACGGGCGTGTAGGTTTTCATCGAAAGCGCATGTACTTCGTCGCTCTGCATGCGGCCGCCCAGCGTGGCATACACGCGCTGGTGGCGCTGGATCAGGCGAAGGCCTTCAAAAGCGCTGGACACGATGGTCGCATACCAGTGCCGGCCATCGCCGGACAGTTCGAGATGCTCACAGGGCAGGCCTGCGGCAATGATGGTTTGAAGTTCTTCGCTGGTCATAAATATTTTTTAAAAAAAGAGTAAGCCGCGCAAGGCAGCCTGTGGCAGGCGCAGGGCCATATTTCTAGTGCCTGATTTTGTAGCCCACGCGCAGCATGTTGACCGCCACGGCGCTGATGATGAGAAATGCGCTCAGCACCAGGCCCAGGCTGAGCCATGGCGAGACATCACTGACTCCGAAAAAGCCGTAGCGAAAGCCGTCGATCATGTAGAAAAACGGGTTCAGGTGGCTAATCTTTTGCCAGATCGGCGGCAGCGAATGGATGGAGTAAAAAACACCGCTCAGGAAGGTCATCGGCATGATGATGAAATTCTGGAAGGTCGCCATCTGGTCAAATTTTTCTGCCCACAAGCCGGCAATCACGCCCAGCGCGCCCAGCATGGCCGAGCCCAGGATGGCAAACACCACGATCCATATCGGCGCCTGGAAGCCGGGCTGGCCAAAAAACACCGTAACGACAAACACGCCGGCACCCACCATCAGGCCGCGCAGCACCGACGAGCCCACGTAAGCAAAAAACCAGTGCCAGTGCGAAAGCGGAGAAAGCAGCACGAACACTAGGCTGCCCATGATCTTGCTCTGAATCAGCGACGAAGAACTGTTGGCAAAGGAGTTTTGCAGCACGCTCATCATCACCAGGCCTGGCACCAGGAAGGCGGTGTAAGTGACCTTGCCATACACCAGCGCCTGCCCCTGCAGCACATGGCCGAAGATCAGCATGTAGAGCACGGCAGTCAATATCGGCGCGCCGACGGTCTGGAAACCGACCTTCCAGAAGCGCAGGATTTCCTTGTAGAAAAGTGTTTGCCAGCCGGTCATAAGGCCCCCACGCTGGTCGCTTCGCGTACTGCGCTGCCCCCCGAGGGGGCTGTGCTTGCTTGGGGCGGCCCGGCGCGGCGCACTTCAGTCGCCCCCACGCTGGTCGCTGCGCGTACTGCGCTGCCCCCCGAGGGGGCTGTGCTTGCTTGGGCCGACCCGGCGCGGCGCTCGGCCGCGCTCAGGATATTCTTGACGTCGCTCATGCTGCCGCTCCAGAAAAGTCCGGCATCAAGGGTTCTTTCGCGTCGCTTCCATTCATGACTGCAAGGAAAACATCTTCCAGGTCGGCCTTGCGGATTTCAACATCTTCCGCCACCAGGCCAGCCTCACGAACGGCAGCCAGATATTGCTCGATTTCACGGGCACTGTGCGCTGGAAACTGCACAATTCGACCCGTAATACGCGCCTGGTCAGCTAAATACGGGGGTAGCTCGCTATCAATTTTAAAGCGAAGCACGTTCGAGGATGCCGTCTTGAGAAGTTCGGAAGTCGGCGCCAACGCCACCACTTTGCCGTGCTTGAGCATGGCAATCCGGCTGCACAAGGCCTCGGCCTCTTCAAGATAATGGGTGGTCAGCAGAACCGTGCTGCCCTGCTTGTTAAGTTTCGCGATGAACTGCCACAGGGTCTGGCGCAATTCAACATCAACGCCGGCAGTGGGCTCGTCAAGCACGATGACCTGCGGCTTGTGCACCAGCGCTTGGGCAACCAGCACCCGCCGCTTCATGCCGCCCGAGAGTTGGCGCATGTTGGCATTGGCCTTATCCAGCAGGCCCAAGTGGGTCAGCAACTCGTCAATCCAGTCATCGTTGTGCTTGATGCCGAAATAGCCGGACTGGATACGCAGTGCTTCGCGGACCGTAAAAAAAGGATCAAACACCAGTTCCTGCGGTACCACACCAAGCTTGCGCCTGGCATTGGCGTAATCGCTCAGCACATCACTGCCGTGCACCAGCACACGGCCGCTGCTGGCGCGTGACAGGCCAGCCAGAATACTGATGAGTGTGGTTTTTCCTGCGCCGTTGGGGCCGAGCAAGCCGAAAAATTCGCCTTGCTGGATGTCAAAGCTGACGTGATCCAGAGCCTTCAAGCCGGGGCCGGCTTGGTTTCGCGTGGAGGGGTAAGTTTTGGAGACAGACTGAAATGATATGGCTGGCATGAACCCGCTATTTTAGGGGCTGATGGCTTTTTTATCTGACAGGACGCTGCATGAGCTCTCAAGCCTTCATAACGCAGGCGAAACCGGTCCGGCAGCGGGAATCAAATCTGCAACGCCGTAGACATCTGCCAATTGAAGCAGCCGTTGCGGCGCACCAAGAACCGCAAAGGTCATGCCCGCTGCCAGTGCCTGACGACGGCACTCCAGTAGAACCGCGAGCGCCGAAGAATCAAACTGCTGCAGTGCGCCTGCGTCAACCCTCACCGCCTTGCCAACAGGCAGCGCGTCCTTGGCCACTGTGCGAAAAAACTCCGAAGCGACAGCATGGGTCAATACAGCAGGAAGTTTCAACATGGCAGACTGGGCGCTCAGGTCTTGTTGCTGGCCGCGTTGGTCTTGTTGCGCTCAGACATCGAAGCGATAAGGCCATCGACTCCCTTGGCGCTGATTTCCTGGGCGAACTGGGTACGGTAGGTTTCCACCAGCCAGACACCGAGCACATTAAGGTCATAGATTTTCCAGCCGGTGGGTGTCTTTTCCATGCGGTAATCCAGTTGAACCGGCTCGCCGCGCCCCAGCACTTCAGTGCGCACCGTCACGTCGGTGTCCGCAGGCGCCGAACGCAGAGGTTTGACACTGAGTTTCTGGTCGTTCACCTGCGACAGCGCACCGGAATAGGTACGGATCAGCAGGGTCTTGAACTCATCCTGCAGTCGGGCTTTCTGCTCCGGTGTGGCCACGCGCCAGCTGCGGCCCACGGCGGAGGCGGTCATGCGGGTGAAATTGACATTGGGCATGACCTTGGTGTCCACCAGTGCCAGCAGCCGATTCGATTCGCCCGCCTGGATGGCCTTGTCAGACTTGATAGCGTCCAGCACTTCGCTGGAAACACGCTTGATCAACGCGTCAGGGGCTTCATCGGCAGCGTGCACAAAAGGCGCGGAAACCAGCAATGCCAGGCTAAGCGTGGCGGTCAGCAAACGACCGATAGTTCTACGGTTCATGGGATTTTTCTTTCAAAGTAAAAACAGACGGATGTCAGCATCGCGACAAGTTTATTCATGCCCGCTCAACTGACGATCCATGTTGTGATGCGTATTTTGCAAGCTTGTTCGCCGATGACCGATAAAGTTTTAACACCGTTCGGTAAATTTGGTAAGTTCGATGAAGCTTGTTATGAAAAATTTATGGAGGTTTGGGCGCGGAGGAAGCAGGCGCGCTGCCAGGCGCGGTTTCCGGCAGGTCGAAGCGCTCTTCAGGCACAACACGTTCATTGCGGTTATCGCCGCCTATCAGGCTCTGGCGGCGCTGTAAATAAGCATCTCGGGTAAAGGCGTATTTGTCGAGCGCAGCCTGGTCGAGCAGATTGCCGGCGCTGAGCAAATTGGCGCGCGTGTCCACCAGACGCAAGCCCGTCAGCGAATTGCGTACCGGCACATTGTCAACCTGCGACACCAAGCTGCCCTGCAGATCGACCACCAAACCCGCCGAGTCTCGCACGCTTGAGGGACCAAAAAGCGGAAGCACCACATACGGACCCGAAGCCACACCCCAGGTACCCAGCGTCTGGCCAAAATCTTCTTTGTGCTTGGGAATTTTCATTTCGCTGGCTACATCAAAAATGCCACCCAGCCCCCAGAACGTGTTGGTCGTGAAGCGGAATAACGTATCTGCGGCTTCTGCAGGCCTAGCCTGCAACACGTTATTCACGAATGACCAGGCATCCGAAAGATTTTCAAAGACATTCGTGACCCCCGTGCGCACCAGCGCCGGGGTAACGCTCTGGTAGGCCGTGGCTACCGGCTTGAGTACAGCGCGGTCCAGCCCTTCGTTGAAGTTGTACACGCTGCGATTGAAGGGCTCCAGCGGATCGGCCGGGTTGGCCTTGGGGCCGCTTGCGCAGCCTTGCAGCAGGGTTAAAGCCAGAGCCGCTGTAGCCCAACCTGAGGCTTTTTTCAGAGTGATCGCTGTGGTCATTTTTTTTCTGTGGTTCCGGTTACTGGTGGGGTGTGGGCTGACCCCGAACTTTCATCGGCTGTCTTGCTGAACAACAATTGCCCAATCAGGTTTTCAAGCACCACGGCAGATTGTGTCTGCCTGATCACGTCGCCTGAAACCAGGTTTTTTTCATCGCCGCCTGCCTGTATGCCAATGTATTGTTCTCCAAGCAGGCCGCTGGTGAGAATTTTCAGCGAACTGTCCTTGGGAAACGCATAGCGGCCCTGCATGTCGAGTGTCACACGCGCCTGAAAAGTCTTGTCATTAAAGCTGACGTCTTCCACACGGCCCACCACCACGCCACCGCTGCGCACCGAGGCTTTGGTTTTGAGCCCGCCAATGTTGTCGAATTCAGCCGTAATCTTGTAAATAGGCTGGAAATTCAGGTTCAGCAGATTGGCAGCCTGCAGTGCCAAAAACAAGATGGCTGCGGCGCCAATCAGGACAAACAGACCAACCCACACATCAATTTTCGAGCGTTGCATCTAACTTCTTTCCAAACGGTTGAGGATGGCACTTGCACGACTTTTGCGCAGCAAGGAGCTGTCCCACAAATTCTCAGGTCATCACTTCGTAAACATCATCGCGGTCAGGATAAAATCCAGAGCCAGTACCGCCAGGGAGGCCACCACCACCGTGCGCGTCGTAGCGCTTGCCACGCCTTCAGGTGTAGGTTGCGCCTCGTAACCCTGCAACAGGGCAATGAAAGTCACGGTGAAACCGAACACGATGCTTTTGATGATGCCATTACCCACATCAAGCCAGACATCGACACTGCCCTGAATCTGGCTCCAGAATGAACCAGCATCGATACCGATCATCAACACCCCCACCACCCAGCCGCCAATCACGCCCATGGCGCTGAACACGGCGGCCAGCAGAGGCATGGCAATAACGCCGGCCCAGAAGCGCGGCGCCAGGACTCGCTGCACCGGATCGACCGCCATCATTTCCATGACACTGATTTGCTCGCCGGCCTTCATCAGCCCGATTTCGGCCGTCAGTGAGGTGCCGGCCCGGCCAGCAAACAAAAGCGCTGTCACGACGGGGCCAAGTTCGCGTACCAGAGTAAAGGTAACCAATTGGCCGAGCGCCTCGGTCGATCCAAAGCGCAGCAAGGTGTAGTAGCCCTGCAAGCCGAATACAAAGCCGACAAACAAACCTGAAACGGCGATGATGACCAGCGAATAATTGCCCAGAAAATGGATCTGGTCGCGCACCAGGCCAAAACGTTTGAAACTGGAGCCAAAGGTGGCCAGCAGCCGAATGAACAGCCGGGTGCCAAAGCCCAGATTGGTCAGCCAGCTGCGGGTGACGAATCCGACGTCCGCAGGCTTGTACCAGCTCATGATGAAGCTCCGGATTTCAGGGGTGCCGCCATCACTGCAGGACCGAAGTCCTGCTCGACCGTGGCGCCCGGATAGTCAAAGCGCACCGGGCCATCCGGCAGCGCATGCACATACTGGTAGACCAGCGGATCGGTGCTGTTGCGCACCTCGTCGGGCGTGCCCTGGGTGGCAACCTTGCCGTTGGCCAGAATGATCACATGGTCGGCGATGGCAAAGGTCTGCTCCAGCTCGTGCGAGACAAAAAGGCTGGTCAGTCCCAGGCTATCGTTAAGGTGGCGAATCAGGCGAGCTGCGGTTCCCAGCGAAATCGGATCAAGCCCTGAAAAGGGCTCGTCATACATGACCAGTTCGGGGTCCAGCGCAATGGCTCGCGCCAGTGCAATACGCCGCGCCATGCCGCCCGATACCTCGCTCGGCATCAGGTCGCGCGCGCCCCGCAAACCCACGGCATTGAGCTTCATCAGGACAATGTCGCGAATCAGTGCTTCAGGCAGGTCCGTATGCTCGCGTAGCGGGAAGGCCACATTTTCAAAGACGCTCAGGTCGGCAAACAGCGCGCCAAACTGGAACAGCATGCCCATGCGCCTGCGGGCTGCATAAATCTGGGTCTGATCCATCGGCGTGACATCCTGACCATCAAACAGCAGTTCGCCCGATTGCGCCCGATTCTGGCCGCCAATCAGGCGCAGGATAGTCGTCTTGCCGCCGCCAGAAGCCCCCATCAAGGCGGTAACCTTGCCCCTGGGCACCGACAACGAAATGTCGTCGAGAATGACGCGTTCCCCGTACCCAAAGGTCAGGTGACGCAATTCAACGAGGGGAGTAGTAGAAGATGAGGGCATTGGAAAAACAAAAGCCGGATATTCCGGCTCGTGGATCATAAGGGATTACGCTAATTAGCGTGGCAGGTCGCTGTAGCCCATCAGGAACTCATCCACAGCCCTTGCAGCCTGCCGTCCTTCACGAATCGCCCACACAACCAGGCTCTGGCCGCGCCGGATGTCTCCAGCGGCAAACACTTTGGGCATATTGGTGGCATAGCCGCCAGTAAAGTCGGTGCTAGCCCTGGCGTTGCCCCGGCTGTCTTTTTCTACACCGAAAGCTTCCAGCACGGAAGCAACGGGCGACACAAAACCCATGGCCAGAAGCACCAGATCAGCCTTGAGAATTTTCTCCGAACCGGGAATTTCGACCATCTTGCCGTCTTTCCATTCAACGTGAACGGTTTTCAGGCCAGTAAGCTTGCCTTTTTCGCCGATCAGTTCCTTGGTCGATATGGCGAACTCGCGCTCGCAGCCTTCCTCATGACTGGAACTGGTCCGCAGCTTGATGGGCCAGTAGGGCCAGGTCATAGGCCTGTTTTCCTCAACGGGTGGCTGCGGCATCAATTCAAACTGGGTCACGCTGGCCGCACCGTGGCGGTTGCTGGTGCCGACGCAGTCAGAACCGGTGTCGCCGCCGCCAATCACGATGACGTGCTTTCCCTCGGCGCGCAACTGGCCCTTCACCTTGTCGCCAGCGTTGACCTTGTTTTGCAAAGGCAAAAACTCCATGGCGAAATGTACGCCGTCGAGTTCGCGGCCGGCAACCGGCAAATCACGCGACTGCTCGGCGCCACCGCTCAGGACCACGGCATCGAAGTCTTTTTGAAGTTGTTCAGGTGTGATGGTTTCCTTGGCCCAGTTGATGACCTTGGAACCTTTGGGCAGGCTGCCGACCATGACGCCGGTGCGAAAGGTCACGCCTTCGGCCTGCATCTGCTCGACGCGGCGGTCGATATGGATTTTCTCCATCTTGAAATCGGGAATGCCGTAGCGCAACAGGCCGCCGATACGGTCATTCTTTTCAAACAGCGTGACAGCATGACCCGCGCGCGCCAATTGCTGCGCGGCGGCCAGACCGGCGGGGCCGGAGCCCACGACAGCCACCGTCTTGCCGGTCTTGTGCTGGGACAACTGGGGTTTCACCCAGCCTTCAGCCCAAGCGCGGTCAATGATGGCGTGTTCAATGGATTTGATTCCCACTGCCTCGTCGTTCACGTTAAGCGTGCAGGCCGACTCGCAGGGTGCAGGGCAGATACGGCCGGTGAACTCCGGGAAATTATTGGTGTTGTGCAGCGTGTCGATCGCGCTTTTCCAGTCGCCGCGAAATACCATGTCGTTGAAGTCGGGAATGATGTTGTTGACCGGGCAGCCGCTGTTGCAAAAAGGCGTGCCGCAATCCATGCAACG
Organism: Polaromonas sp.; assembly: GCF_012927415.1. Taxonomy (GTDB): domain Bacteria; phylum Pseudomonadota; class Gammaproteobacteria; order Burkholderiales; family Burkholderiaceae_C; genus Polaromonas. The sequence goes on from NZ_JABBPF010000011.1 coordinate 27,896, forward strand.
CGCTGCCTGCTGGCTGGCCTGGGCGTCGTCCAGGCCGATGACAAATTCCCTGTAATTTTTCAGGCGCTCGGTGACGGGCTTGTAGCCCTCTTCGATGCGCTCATATTCCATGAAGCCGGTAATTTTTCCCATGACGAGTCCTGTCGATTCTTTGATTAATGCAGGTGTTGTTGCGAAGCGCCTTATTTGGCCCCCACGGTTTCCTGATTGGTGGCTACCTGGGCGCGGGTGGTTTCAGTCGCGGCTTCCAGCCGGCGCTCCCTGCGCTCAGCCAGTGCCCGCTTGTACTCATTGGGGAACACTTTCACAAACTTCCGGCGTGACTCACTCCAGCTGTCCAGCAACTCCCTGGCACGCTTGCTGCCGGTCCAGCGGTTGTGCTCCTGCAACAGGCGCTTCAGCAGCTCTTCGTCGCTTTCGCCGCCATGCCAGTCCGACTTGTCGTGGGTGTGCTGCTCGGCCGTGCTCACCACCCGATCCATCGACACCATGGACGTGTTGCAGCGCGTTGCAAACTGTCCGTCTTCGTCGTAAACGTAGGCCACGCCGCCGCTCATGCCGGCGGCAAAGTTACGGCCGGTTTTGCCCAGCACCACCACAGTGCCGCCTGTCATGTATTCGCAGCCATGGTCACCCGTGCCTTCAACGACTGCCGTCGCTCCCGACAGGCGCACCGCAAAACGCTCGCCGGCCACACCGCTGAAGAAGGCTTCACCGGTAGTGGCGCCGTAGAGCACGGTATTGCCGACGATGGTGTTCTTGGCTGCATCGCCGCGAAACTCAATGCTCGGGCGCACGATGATTCGACCGCCACTCAGCCCCTTGCCGGTGTAGTCGTTGGCGTCGCCAATCAGGTACAGCGTGATGCCTTTTGCCAAGAAGGCGCCAAAAGACTGGCCGCCGGTGCCTTCGAGCTGGATGCGCAGCGTGTCGTCCGGCAGGCCTTCGGGACGCAGCCGCGTGAGCTCGCCTGACAACATGGCGCCGACGGTACGGTTAACGTTGCGAGTCACCTCGATGAACTGGACTTTTTCGCCCTTTTCCAGTGCCGCCTTGGATTTCTCAATCAGCCGCACGTCCAGCGCCTTGCCCAAGCCGTGGTCCTGCTCCGTCACATGCAAACGCGGCACATCGGCCGGCACATTGGGCTGGTAAAACAAGCGACTGAAGTCCAGGCCGCTGGCTTTCCAGTGCTCGATGCCTTTTTGCGTATCGAGCAGGTCGGGACGGCCGATCAACTCGTCGAACTTGCGCACGCCGAGCTGCGCCATCAGCTGGCGCGCCTCTTCGGCCACAAAGAAGAAATAATTGACCACATGCTCGGGCTTGCCGCTGAATTTCTGGCGCAGCACGGGGTCTTGCGTCGCCACGCCGACCGGGCAGGTGTTGAGGTGGCATTTGCGCATCATGATGCAGCCTTCTACGACCAGCGGCGCAGTGGCAAAACCGAACTCGTCAGCGCCCAGGAGCGCGCCAATCACCACATCGCGGCCGGTTTTCATCTGGCCATCGGCCTGCACCCTTATGCGGCCTCGCAGGCGGTTGAGCACTAGCGTCTGCTGGGTTTCAGCCAAACCGATTTCCCAAGGCGAGCCGGCATGTTTGATTGACGACCAGGGGGAAGCACCGGTGCCGCCATCATGGCCGGCAATCACGACGTGGTCGGCCTTGGCCTTGGCCACGCCGGCGGCAATCGTTCCGACGCCCACTTCGCTGACCAGCTTGACGCTGATACTGGCGCGCGGGTTGACGTTTTTCAAATCATGGATCAGCTGCGCCAGATCCTCGATCGAATAAATGTCGTGATGCGGTGGCGGCGAAATCAGGCCGACGCCGGGCACCGAGTAACGCAGGCTGCCGATGTATTCACTAACCTTGCCGCCGGGCAGCTGACCACCCTCGCCCGGCTTGGCGCCCTGCGCCATCTTGATCTGGATCTGGTCGGCCGACACCAGGTATTCGGCGGTTACGCCAAAGCGGCCTGAAGCCACCTGCTTGATGCGCGAACGCAGGGAATCGCCGTCCTGCAGCGGCAAATCGACCTCCACAATCTTTTCGCCGATCACGCTTTTCAGCGTTTCGCCTTTCCGGATCGAAATGCCTTTCAGTTCCTTTCGGTAGCGCGCCGGGTCTTCCCCGCCCTCGCCGGTATTGCTCTTGCCGCCAATTCGGTTCATGGCGACGGCGAGGGTGGCGTGGGCTTCGGTGCTGATCGAGCCGAGCGACATGGCGCCGGTGACAAAACGTTTGACAATTTCCTTGGCCGGCTCGACTTCGTCGATCGGGATGGCCCTGGATGGATCGATCTTGAACTCGAACAGGCCGCGCAAGGTCATGTGGCGGCGGTTCTGGTCGTTGACAAGCTGGGCAAACTCCTTGTAAGTATTCCAGTTGTTGGCACGCGTGGAGTGCTGCAGCTTGGCAATCGTGTCCGGCGTCCACATATGGTCTTCGCCGCGCACGCGCCAAGCGTACTCGCCACCGGCATCCAGCATGTTGGCCAACACCGGATCGTCACCAAACGCAGCTTTGTGCATGCGCAGCGCTTCTTCGGCAATCTCGAACACGCCCATGCCCTCGACCTGGGTCGCGGTTCCGGTAAAAAATTTATCGACGGTGTTGCGATTCAGGCCGATCGCTTCGAACAGCTGCGAGCCGCAATAGCTCATGTAGGTTGAGACACCCATTTTGGACATGATCTTGGACAGTCCCTTGCCGATGGCCTTGGTGTAGTTGTACACCGCCTTGTCGGCACTGAGCTCACCCTGGAAACCGCTGGAAAGCTCGGCCAGGGTTTCCATGGCCAGATAGGGATGTACGGCCTCGGCACCATAGCCGGCAAGCACGGCAAAGTGATGTACTTCACGCGCCGAACCGGTCTCGACCACCAGTCCGGCCGTGGTTCGAAGCCCCTCTTTTACCAGATGCTGATGAATCGCCGACAGCGCCAGCAGGGCCGGAATGGCGACCTGAGTGGGATTCAGCTGGCGGTCGCTGATGATCAGTATATTTTTGCCATCCTTGATCGCATCGACCGCTTCGGCACACAGCGAAGCCAGCTTGGCCTCGACACCTTCGCGGCCCCAGGCCAGCGGGTAGGTGATATCCAGGATGTAGCTTTTGAACTTGCCTTGGGTATGCGCTTCAATGTCGCGCAGTTTTTGCATGCCGGCGCTGTCAAGCACAGGCTGGCTGACTTCCAGCCGCATCGGCGGGTTGACTTGATTGATGTCCAGCAGGTTGGGTTTGGGGCCGATGAAGGACACCAGAGACATCACGATGGCCTCGCGAATCGGGTCAATTGGCGGGTTGGTCACCTGCGCGAACAACTGCTTGAAATAGTTGTAGAGCGGCTTGTTTTTATTCGATAGCACGGCCAGAGGGCTGTCGTTTCCCATTGAGCCGGTAGCTTCTTCGCCATTCGCGGCCATGGGCGAGAGCAGGAACTTGATGTCTTCCTGGGTGTAGCCAAAAACCTGCTGGCGGTCGAGCAGGGAAACCTCGTTTGCGAGCGGCGTCCTGGCCGCGCCCGCATGGGGCTGGGTGGCGACGTCGTCCAGCCTGATGCGCAGGTTTTCAATCCACTGCTTGTAGGGTTTGCTGTGCGACAGTGTCGCCTTGATTTCTTCGTCATCGACCATGCGGCCTTGCTCCAGATCAATCAGGAACATCTTGCCGGGCTGCAGCCGCCATTTGCGGACAATCTTGTGTTCGGGAATTGGCAACACGCCCGATTCAGACGCCATGATGACCAGGTCGTCGTCGGTGACGCAATAACGCGAAGGCCGCAGGCCGTTGCGGTCCAGTGTGGCGCCGATCTGGCGGCCATCGGTAAACACGATCGACGCTGGGCCGTCCCAAGGCTCCAGCATGGCAGCGTGATATTCGTAAAACGCCTTGCGCCGCTCGTCCATGGTGGTGTGTTGTTCCCAGGGCTCGGGAATCATCATCATCACGGCCTGGCTGATCGGGTAGCCCGCCATGGTCAGCAGCTCAAGACAGTTATCGAACGTGGCGGTATCGGACTGGCCGGCAAAGCTGATCGGGTAGAGCTTTTGCAGGTCGGCGCCGAGCACCGGCGAAGACATCACGCCTTCGCGTGCCTTCATCCAGTTGTAGTTGCCCTTGACGGTGTTGATTTCGCCGTTGTGCGCCACATAGCGGTAGGGGTGAGCGAGCGGCCACTCGGGGAAAGTGTTGGTCGAGAAGCGCTGATGCACCAGACCGAGCGCAGAAACGCAGCGGACGTCTTTCAGATCAAGGTAATAAGTACCCACCTGGTCAGCCAGGAGAAGGCCTTTGTAGACCACAGTGCGGCTGGACATGCTCGGCACGTAATATTCTTTGCTGTGCGTCAGGCGCAAGTTCTGGATGGCCGCGCTTGCGGTTTTCCGGATGACATACAGCTTGCGTTCGAGTGCATCCTGGACAATCACATCGGTGCCACGGCCGATGAAAATCTGACGCAGGATAGGTTCTTTTTTTCGTACGGTGGGCGACATGGGCATGTCGCGGTTCACCGGCACGTCGCGCCAGCCCAGCAAAACCTGTCCTTCGGCCTTGACGGCGCGCTCGAGCGCCTGCTCACAGGCCAAACGCGATGCATGCTCCTTGGGCAACAACACCATGCCCACGCCATATTCACCCGGCGGAGGAAGCTCCACGCCTTGACTGGCCATTTCTTCGCGGTAAAGCGCATCAGGCAGCTGGATCAGGATGCCGGCACCATCTCCCATCAGCTTGTCGGCCCCGACCGCACCCCGATGATCGAGGTTTTCAAGAATTTTCAAACCCTGCTGAACAATGGCATGGCTTTTGTGACCCTTGATGTGCGCCACAAAGCCGACACCGCAAGCGTCATGCTCATTGACGCCCGCGTACAGACCGTGTTGTTCAAAGTGTTTAATTTCAGCAGCCGTGGTCATGGCAATTCCTCGTCAGTTGACAGCAAAAGCGGCGTCGCGCACGCTCGCTCAGTCTTTTGCGCCTAGGTTCAAGATATTTAAAGTTGTCCCAAGCATAGTGCAGTGCAACAAAAATTAAAAGTATTTAAATTGGGGTCAGATTCTTATTATTAAAATTTTTATCCGATATTTATTAAATAAGGGACACATCAAAAGTAATAGCATAAAGCCCATCATTCACAGGAAAAAAATCGGTTTTCAAGGCGATTCGGTGGCACGCACTGGGCGACCAGAGCGGGTTTTACTGACACGTCGCCCAGTGAGTTTTTGTAAATCAGAGACAAAGTTTTCATCACCCAGGGCCCATCCACCCAGCGTTGAGCGTGTCAGCGCTTCCTGCTGCTCACGGCTAACGCCGACGCGGACCAACTCCACATAAGCCGCTTCACGCGCGAAAGGTGTATTTCCAAGTGTCCAGAACAAGGCATGAGGCGTGACCATCCGGTCGCTGCGCAGCCCGACATAGTGGGCATGGCTTGACCAGCTGTAATCCCTCGGCTCCTTGACGATTCCCTCCCGCGCAGGCTTGAGGTCCATAAAGGCCATGCAGGGCAGCAGATAGCGTTCGGCGTCCATCAGCGTCGAGCGATAGCGCCCTTCCCACAGCGTACCTGAACGCCCCTGCCGATCGTTGAAATAACGCACATAACGACGACCAAGCGCCTGCATCATCTGCGGCAGACCGTCCGCGCTGGTAGGAGTGGCAAGCAGCTGAAAGTGGTCGCCCATCAAGACGTAGGCATGAATTGCGACGCCAAATTTCCGGGCGTTTTCATCGATCAAGGCGAGCAGCAATTGGTAGTCGCTGGCAGTCGACACAATAGCTTGGCCGTTATTGCCTCGCTGAACAACGAGATAGGGATAGCCTGGGAGGTTGAGACGGGGAAGACGCGCCATGTGATGCATTGTCCAGAGTTGGCGCCATCATAGTTTGAACCTTTGCGGACTGTTCCTGATCCTGAGCGCCCGCGTCCGAGACCTAGCGGACGATTTTTCCGTCCGGCGTAATGCTAACCAGATCAATCGCGCGAACCGACTCGTACTGGCGCGGACGCAGGTTGACGCGAAACCCTCCGACGTCGTAGTCCGTCATGGACTCAAACGCTTTTTGCAGCCCTGCCCGATCGGGTTTGCCGCCCGCTGCGACACTGCGCCGCACGCCTTCGTTAAAACTGCGCGCCGCGATATACCCTTCCACGCTTTCATAACTGGGCGTCTGGTCGGTCTGATTGAGGACATCAAGGTATTCCCTGATGATGGGCGTACCGGTGCTGCGCGGTGAGGGTACCACCTGGGAGATGACAATACCCCCAATTTCCTTGCCCAGCGCACTGAACAGCGGGTCGATACCCACTACCGAAAATGTGAGGAACTGCCCACCGAAACCCGCGCGGCGCATTTTGCGGATGAAGGCCGCCGCTGAATTGAACAAGCTGACCTGGATAATGGCTTGCGGTTGCGCCTTCATCAATTGGGCTACCGCCCCTTCTACCTTGTCACTGTTGACCGCTGACAAGGCGCTGGCCACGAGGGGTGGGCGTTTGAGGTCAATCAGCGCCTGATTGACGGCCGCCAGTCCGGCGCGCCCCATGGCGTCGTCCTCGGCAAACACGGCAATACGGTCCTGGTTGAGCGTAGCGCAGTGCCTTGCCACTTTGTAGGCCTCATCAGCCAGCGCGGGTCGGACATGGAACACGTTGGCCAAGGCCGGATCATGCAAAGTATCGGAGGCCGCAAAAGGGGCAAAAAAGAGCATCCCAGACGATTTGGCAACGGCGAAGGCCGCGTCGCAACTAGCTGTCCCGGCAAAGCCGAAAAGGGCGTCCACGCCTTCGTCAATCAGCTGCTTGGCGTTGGCCGCGGCTTTGGCCGGGTCGTAGCCGTCATCCAGCGCCTTGACTTCAATCCTGTAGCCACTGCCAGGGTTTTTCGCGTTGAGCGCGTCAAAGCAGATTTTGGCGCCATTAAGGTAAGCCAGACCGATCTGGTCGGCCGCCCCCGTAAGTGGCACCGACTGACCAAGCAAGACCTTGCGGATGGTTTTGGGCCCCTGCGCCCAAACCGCAGGGCCGGCGACCGCCACACCTGCCGAAATACCCGAGAGAACCAGTTGACGGCGATTGAAGCCCATGAAGCCTCCTTGTTACGAAAATAGGTCAAACACAGCAACTCACGTGTCTATTGTGCAAAAAAACAAACTATTTGTTTCAAATGCAACGATTTACCGCATCAACGTACAGTTTAATACTTTTTAGCGACAACAAATCGGGTCGTCAATGCCGAGCTGTCATAAAGTCATGCCTCCAAAATGCACGCCTCGCCGCCCTTGCAGCCCGGCTCCAAAGCAGGCCAAGCGCCCAGGTCAACCAGGGAAAGCGACTACTCCCTTGAGTCGCTCGTGTTCCCGGGCGGCAAAACGGTCGGTCATGCCGGCGATGTAGTCAGCCACCACGCGCTCTGGTTTTGTCTCTGCAGCGTGACGGCTATCGATGCCTCCAAAACGGTCAATATGGGCCTGCGGCATTTGTCCAGGGTCAGCCATGTAGGCGTCAAAAAGATCGCGCACCACCTGCTGTGCGGACAGCGTGGTTTGCACAACTTGCGGGTGCCGGTATAGATTTTGTAGCAGAAAACGCTTTAGTAATGCCGACTGCCGGGCCATGTCATCAGAAAAGCACAGCAGCCGGGAGTGATATCGGACCGCATTTACGTTTGCTGGCATGGCCTGCCGCAGAGCTAGGCGCGTGGCGTCAATCACATCGTAAACCTGCGCGCTGAGCATACGGCGTATGGTTTCAAACAGCAGTCGGCGGCCGCGCAAATCAGGATACAGAACGAGGCTTTCCCGCCTGTGCTGGCTGAACAACGCAACCTGCTCCAGCTGCTCCAGACTGAGCAGACCCGAGCGTACGCCGTCGTCGATATCGTGGGCGTTGTAGGCGATCTCGTCCGCCAGGTTGGCCAGCTGGGCCTCCAGGCTGGGTTGCTGCCATTGCGGGCCTTCAGTGGGCTGCTCAATAAAGCGGTAGCCCACGCCCCCCGGCTCGCGAGCCTCGATATGCCGGGCATTGCGCTTCGAACAGTGCTTCAAAATACCTTCGCGCGTCTCGAAAGTCAGGTTCAGCCCGTTGTATGCCGGATAACATTCCTCCAGCGCATCAACCACGCGCAGGCTTTGCAGGTTGTGCTCGAATCCGGCGCTTTCGGGATTATGGCGTTGAAGGCAGTCATTCAGCGCGTCCTGCCCCGCATGACCGAAGGGTGTATGACCCAGGTCATGCGCCAGGGCAATCGCCTCCACCAGGTCTTCGTTGAGTTGCAGCGAGCGGGCGATGGATCGGCCGAGCTGCGCGACTTCGAGCGAATGGGTCAGGCGGGTGCGGAACAGGTCGCCCTCATGGTTTAAAAAAACCTGGGTTTTGTAGACCAGACGGCGAAACGCGGTGGAATGAACGATGCGATCGCGGTCACGCTGGAAATCGGTCCGCGTCGGTGCAGGGATTTCAGGGTAGCGACGGCCGCGTGTCAGGCCGGGGTCACACGCATAGCAGGCCAAAATCACGATTTAGTGGTCAAAACAGCTTACAGTCCATTGAATACGGTCATTAACGGCTATTAATTAAATAGCAACCCACGACTAGAGTTTTTCAAAAGTCATGCGGCGCACGAATCAATCACGTCACGCACCAGCGCGTCCGGCGCGGCACGGACGCAGGCCTTGCCTGGGCCGTCGATCAGAACAAAGCGAATCTCACCGGCCTCGGATTTTTTATCCACCCGCATCAGCTCCAGGTAGCGGCCCGCATTGTCGCCAGTTGCCAGCACTGGCGCCTTGACCGGCAGCCCGGCGCGCCGCAGCAGCCTGCTCAAGCGCTCGACAAATGGCATGTCGACCAGGCCCAGGCGCTGCGACAGATGCGCCGCCATCACCATGCCGCAACCGACGCCCTCACCATGCAGCCACTCACCGTAGCCCAAGCCGGATTCGATGGCGTGACCGAAGGTATGGCCGAAATTGAGAATGGCCCGCAGACCCGATTCGCGCTCATCCTGACCCACCACCCGCGCCTTGATCTCGCAGCTTCTCTTGATGGCATGCGCAAGGGCAAGCGGGTCCTTGGCCAGAAGGGCGTCGACGTTGGTCTCGATCCAGCCGAGAAAATCCATGTCGGCAATCGGGCCGTATTTGATGATTTCGGCCAGACCGGCGCTGAGTTCGCGGTCGGGTAGCGTTTTCAGCACATCCAGATCGCACACGACCTGCAGGGGCTGATAGAACGCCCCTATCATGTTTTTGCCCAGTGGGTGGTTGATGGCGGTTTTTCCGCCCACAGACGAATCCACCTGGGCCAGCAACGTGGTGGGCACCTGCACAAAAGGCACTCCGCGCATATAACTGGCGGCCGCGAAGCCCGTCATGTCGCCCACCACACCCCCGCCCAGGGCAAACAACACGGTCTTGCGGTCACACGCGTTTTCCAGCAACGCGTCAAATATCAATTGCAGCGTCGGCCAGTCCTTATGGACCTCGCCATCCGGTAGCGTCACGAGCAAGACCCTGGAAAAGTGCCCCTGCAGAGCATCGATAAGTGGCGCGGCGTAGAGCGGAGCCACCGTGGCATTGGAAACGACGAGCGCCGTCGCCGCCCTGGGCAGGTTCTGGTAGGTCAAGGGCTTGTTTAACAAGCCGGAGCCAATATCGATGGCGTAGCTGCGCTCATCCAGATCAATGTGAACGCGGGCCGCAGCGATGGGAAAATCTTCTTGCATCAGCGTGAGTGTAGAGGCACTGAGTAACCGGGCAGGCACAGCTGGCTGTTGCCAGACTGGAAGACTTGCTGACTATGACGCGGGAACGATGCCCGCCAGTTCCAGCTGCATGATGACCATGTTGACCAGCATGGCAACCGACGGCCGGCCGGTTTCAATCACGAAATGCGCGGTTTCGCGATAAAGCGGATCGCGCTCTGCGTACAAATCACGCAACTTTCCCGCAGGGTCGGCAACCTGAAGCAAAGGCCGATTGACATCATGGCGCAAACGCTTGAACAACTCATCAGCACCGGAGCGCAGGTAGATCACAAAACAGCGCTCTTGCAAATGCCGACGATTGGCCTCGCGCAGCACAGACCCGCCGCCGGTCGAAAGAACGCCCGCGCCGTGCAGGGTCAGGTCGTCAATGACTGCCTGCTCGACATCACGAAAAGAGGCCTCCCCTTCGCGTTCAAAGTAGGCCCTGATCGAGCAACCAAGCTGGGCACCGATCACTTGATCCGAATCGGTAAAGGCAAGCCCCAGCCGCCGGGCGAGCTGCCGCCCGACAGTGGTTTTGCCTGAGCCGGGCAGACCGACCAGCGCAATCACAGCGGTATCAGGGCGCCTTTTTCAGCACCGAGACATTGAAGGGAATGCTGCGTGCAGGCGGACCACTGTCAACGACAGTAATCGTCACTGGCTCGTCGTGCTCGGGAACCGCTGCGGCCGGCTGCGTTGTGCAGACGGGGGCCGGTGCAGGACCGCATCCTGTGGGGATACCGCGGACTTCAGTGGTAGCCGGCACGATGGTCGTTGCCACACCTGTCAGGGTGATGATGCCAGCGCTGTAAGTTGCCGTGACTTTTTGCGGGCTGGAAGACAACAATGAAATGACGCCAGTATCAGACGTGCCTTCGAGAGTTACCTTGACCGTCTGGCCTTCAATCATGGTGACCGGATTGGCGGAGACGCGCAAACCGCAGCCCGCCGGATTGCGTACCAGAGTGATGAGCGAGGTGGCAAAACCGCCGCGCGCGTCGATCACCGTAATGGTCACTGGTGGCGCATCTGCCGGAACGCATCGTTGCAGGTTGGTACCGGTGGTCACCGTAACCACATTGCCCTGGATCGAGGCTTGCAGCAGGGTGGTGTCAGAACTTTGCACACGCAACGGAGCAACGCCACCGACGACATTCAGGAAAATAGGCTGGGTCGAATTTTCGGCAATCGACTGGGCAATCGGTACCAGATTGAACTGTGGTGACCCGGCCACTACCTCGACATTGACCTTGGCCTGCTGGTTCAGCGCATCGATCACGACAACATCAACCTTGCTGATGGCCCGGAGATCGAGCAGCAGATTGTTTCCGTTGACCGTAGCGCCAATCGCCAGATCAAGGCTGGTCGCGCGGTATGGCGGCGTGCCACCAGTGATGAGCACATTGATCTTGTCGCCCACATAAGACTTGATAGTTTCCATGGACAACTTCAGGGGGTCGCCAACCGTGACAGCAATCGAGGCAGAGCCGTTGTTGTTGTCGCGCACGCTGATGGTGGCAGTTCCCTGACCGACCGGGTTCACGATAAAAGTAGTCCCGCTGATCGACACAGTCACCACCCGCGAATTGCTGGTGTTGACGGTATAGGGGGCAACGCCGCCCCGGATTTCATACTGGCCGATGGCGCCAATGGGCAGCAGCAACTGAGCAGGCGCCGTCGTGAAAACAGTCGGCTGGTTGGGGTTTGACCCGGAAGAACCGCCGCCCCCCCCGCAAGCACCAAGCAACATAACGACCAGAAATGTCGTCAGGTAAGACAAAAAACGCATCTGGAAACTCCTGAATTAACAAAGGGGGGAGAAATCGACAATTATCGTGCAGCAGAGCGATCAGAGATCATTTTTGGCGTGATGAACACCAGCATTTCCTGCTTGCGTGATGTACGTGCTCGGCTCTTGAAAAGGTTACCCAGGTAAGGCACGTCTCCCAGCAATGGAACCTTGGTTTCGTTCTGCGTTTCGTCCAGCGTAAAAATGCCGCCGATGACCACCGTACCGCCATTTTCGACCAGGACCTGCGTCTTGATGTGTTTGGTGTCAATGGCGATGCCCGCAGCCGTCGTCTCGCCACGGCTGTCTTTATTGACATCCAGGTCGAGAATAATATTACCCTCAGGCGTGATCTGAGGGGTGACTTCCAGCTTCAGGTTGGCCTTGCGAAAAGCGAGCGAAGTGGCCCCGCTCGATGTGGCGACCTGGTAAGGGAATTCCGTACCCTGTTCTATCAAGGCTTTAGTCTGGTCTGCGGTCACCACACGCGGGCTTGAAACAATCTTGCCTTTGCCGTCGGCCTCAAGCGCGGACAACTCCAGGTTAAGGAAGCGATTGGCGGACGCGTTGAATATGGATACGGCAAATGATGCCGCTGCATTGGCCACCCCGAGAGTTGAGGCTGGCAGGTTTACAAAATTGCCTGAGGTATCGACGGTACCGCCGGCACCGCTGCTGGCTGTGGCATTACCGTAGTTGGTACCCAAAGCCACACGGTTATTGCCGCTGACCTGGTAGCCGCCGTCGCCGCCGCGCTGCGACCGGAGATCGCCTCCACCCAACTTCACGCCGAGCGATTTGCCGAAAGTGTCAGTGGCTTCCACGATGCGCGCCTCGATCAGCACTTGCCGCACAGCCACGTCAAGCTTGGCAATCAGCTGCTGCACCTGCTCCAGTTTCGATGGTATATCCGTTACGAACAACTGATTAGTACGCGGTTCGGCGATGACGCTGCCCCTGGTGGACAGGATTCTCGCGCTGGCAGGCCCAGAGCCACCGGCTGTAATCTGCGTGGCAATATCGGCTGCCTTGGCGTAGTTGATCTGGAACGATTGCGTGCGCACCGCTTCGAGGCTCTGGATGGCATTGCGGGATTCCAGTTCCAGCTTGTCTTTGGCCGCCAACTCATCCTTGGGCGCGATCAGCAGCACATTGCCGGCCTTTCGCATTCCCAGCCCCTTGGCCTGCAAAATGATGTCCAGCGCCTGATCCCAGGGAACGTCCTTCAAGCGGAGCGTGACGGCGCCGGTGACCGTGTCGGAGGTCACCACATTGAAGTTGGTGAAGTCTGCAATCACCTGAAGAAGGGAACGAATCTCAATATTCTGAAAATTCAGCGAAAGCTTCTCGCCGTTGTAGCCTGGCCCTTGCGTCAGCTTGCCCGGATCGACTTTTTGCGGTCGCACTTCCAGGACAAACTGGTTGTCGCTTTGATAGGCACTGTGCTCCCACTGGCCTGTGGGCTCAACCACCATGCGGACTTTGTCGCCCGACTGGAAAGTGGTCACGGTTTGCACTGGAGTACCAAAGTCGCCAACGTCGAGGCGACGACGCAAGCCCTCGGGCAGGGCGGTCTTCAGGAACTCGACAACCAGGGTTTTACCCTGTTGGCGAATATCAACGCCGACTTCGTTATTGGGCAATGCAACCACGATGCGGCCCGAGTTGTCAGGACCACGGCGAAAGTCTATGTCCTTGAGCGGCAGCGTATCGCGATTACGACTCTCGGCAAAAACCGGTGACGCCGCCGGGGAAGGCAGTGCCGCTGCTTGCGCGTCGAGAATAATCAATAAAGATTTGCCCTGTATCTCTGCCTTGTAGGCGGCTGGCGACTTGAGGTTGAGCACGACGCGGGTGCGGTCACCAGACTGAACGACGTTGGCCGAGCGCAGATTTCCCAGACCAAGCTCAACAGCAGACCGTCCCATGGAGTTACTGACACCCTGAAAGTCCAGGGCAATACGCGCCGGTGTCTGGATGGTGAATCCAGTCGGCACAACAGTCAAGGCTTCGGCCAGATCAATCCGGATGACTTCCGAGCCACCTTGAACCGAACCGGAAACCGCTTGAATGGAGTTTTGCGCCGCCGCCATCATGGGAATGGCAGTTGCCAATACGGCCAAACCGAGTGAAGCACAGCGCAACCCGCGGCCAAGCAACTGCAGCAGGCCATTTCCCACTCTTTCCTTGCCCGCTGATGTACATGATTGCTTGTTCATTTTTTTCCCTCTAATAGCTGTAAGGTCGCGGTTCGCTCGATCCATTCGCCGGCAGCGTCCTGGACAATTTCACGCAAAGCGAGACTGGTTTCCGTCACCTTGGTAATTCGGCCATAGTTCTGGCCAAGATGATTGCCGGGCCGAACCTGATAAACCAGGTTATCGACCCTAACCAGCGCTACCGGCTGGCCGACCTTGATCAGGCTGCCCACCATCGCAATAGCGTCCAGTGGCGAAGCTTCAAGCGGCTCTTTGCGTCGGCTCAACTCCGGTGCTATCAACGCTGCATTGGCAGTTGCCTGGCTGGAATCGCGTTTCAGCGCCTGTGTCAGCTTCTGAATACTGAAAGGCTCGATCGCAGCTTCCTGTCCATAGGTTTCTGGTGAGAACTTGCCAGGCGCCGACAGCGGTTTCACCTGAGGTTTTGTAGAGTTACGCTGCTCTGTCATCCATTGCTGCAACTCCTCCTGGTCAGACGAGCCGCAACCGACCAGCCCGAACAAGGCCATCGTCAAGCTGGCGATCAACGCATGAGTCATGAATCTCATTTTGTCGCTCCCTTCGCGGGGGCGCTCTTGCGTTGCAGGGCCACTTCTTCGTTGTCAAGATAGCGGAAGGTTTTTGCCGTCGTATCCATCACCAGGTTACCGTCCTTGACCGGCGTAATGGTCAGATTATTGAGGGTTACGATACGGGAAAGATTGGCGATGTCTGCCGCGAAAGCTCCCAAATCATGGTAGCGGCCTGTCACGCGCACTGCAATGGGCAACTCGGCGTAATATTCTTTCACGCTGATCTGACCCGGTCGAAACAGTTCAAACTGCAAACTGCGCCCCAGACCTGCCTGGTTGATATCGGAAAGCAGCGCATCCATTTCAGCTTTACTGGGCAGCTGCTTTTCAAGCTGGGTTACATATTGCTGGACCTGTTCGCGCTGTTTCTTCAAAGCTTCAAGGTTGACCGCCTGGGTGAGCTTCTTTTTATAGTCTTCCCGCAGTTGAACCTCCTTGGTTTTCTCGGCAGCCAACTCTTCATCGGAAGCGTTCAACCAAAGGAACCAGAGTGCGACAACCACAAGCACCGTTACAAAAGCGCATAAGAGATAGCGCGGCAGAGCTGGCCAGGACGGCGGATCGTTCGGGTCAAGACCAGTGAACTGAGACCGCGCAATGTTCTGCAGGCCTGCGAAATCAATTGAGGGTTTGAGGGTTTTTGCCATGATCAGTCTCATTCGAACCTAGTCACGCCCTGGATGGAACGGAATCGGCCAAGGCCGGCTTGGCGGCAGTGGAGGGTCCCGCAGGGGCCGCAGAAGAGTTTCCTGCGGCAGAACCGGCAGTTTTCGGATCACTGGCACGCTTGAGGCCGACGCGCATGGTGAAATTGGAGACACGGCGCTGGTCGCGCGCACTTAATGCGACGGTGCCGGCGGTAATTTCGACCAGTTCGGGCTTGGTTAACCAAGGGCTGTTGTTAGAAAAATTACGCAACAATTCCGAGACCCGCTCGTTGGACTGGGCCACACCCGTAACAAGAACGGTCTGATTTTCCTGCTTCATGCTGTTGATATACACACCGTCGGGCAGCTGTTTGACCAGTTCGCTGAGCAAATACACCGGCAGATTGCGGTTTCCCTGCAGATCTTCCACGGCAGTTTGACGCGCTTTGAGCGACGCAATCTCGGATTGCAGGCTCGCAATGTCCTTGATTTGCCCGTCAAGACGGGTAATTTCCGACTGCAGGAAGGTATTTCTTCCGCGCTGGCTGTCTATCTGCGTGAGGTACCAAGAGTAGGTGGCACCGCCAATTAGAACGCCCAGCAGCGCAGCCGCGCCAAGAGTTGCAAAGAATACTTCGCGCCTGCGTTTGCGCGCTGCCTCGCGGTGCGGGAGCAGATTGATCAAAATCACTGCAGGAACCTCCGCAAGGCCAGGCCGCAAGAGGTCAGGTAGGAGGCCGCCTCACGCCGCATTTTCTTTTCCCGTATGCCGCTGCCAAGCTCCATCCCCTCGAAAGGGTTCACTAACAAGCAGGCAAACGACGTCTGCTGCGTTACCGAATCGGTCAGCCCCGCCAACGCCGAGGAACCACCCGCCAGCATCACGTAGTCAATCTTGTTGTGCGGCGTGCTGGTGAAAAAGAACTGCAGGGCACGACCGATCTCTTGCGCCATGCTCTCAACAAATGGCTTCAGAACCCCTGACTCATAGTCTTCCGGCAAGTCGCCACTGCGCTTTTTGCTTTCAGCCTCTTCGGCGGAAAATCCGTATTGCCTGACAATCAGCTGCGTAAGTTGAGCACCACCGAAAGCTTGATCGCGCTCATACAAGACCTCGTCATTTCTGATCACCTGCATGCTGGTGGTCAAAGCACCAACTTCAAACAACGCGACCATGGTATCCACGCCCTTGTTGGGCATGTTCTCGATCAACCGCGCCGTGGCAAGCCGAGACGCGTAAGATTCCACGTCAACCACGATCGGCCTGAGTCCTGCGGCTTCCGCAAGCCCTTGCCTGTCTTGCACTTTTTCCTTGCGCGAAGCGGCAATAAGTACTTCCACATCGCCGCTGGAGGTGGCGCTGGGTCCAACCACGCAGAAATCCAGGCTTACCTCATCGAGCGAAAATGGAATGTACTGGTTGGCCTCGGATTCGACCTGAATTTCAAGCTCGGCATCGCTTAGCCCTCCAGGAAGGATAATTTTTTTACTGATAACGGCCGAAGCAGGCAGCGCCATCGCCACATTTTTGGTGCGCGTCCCGCTTTTCTTAACCAACCGGCGAACCGCATCGGCCACTTCATCGAATTTTTCGACGTTTCCGTCGGTAATCCAGCCACGCTCCAACGGCTCGATCGCGCAACGATCAAGCACCAGGTTACCGGCATTGTCACGACTCAACTCCACCAGCTTGACGCTGGATGAGCTGATGTCAAGGCCCAGCAAAGCGGGCTGCTGGCGATTGAATAACGATCCCAAAGAGATCAAGACGGCCCCTAAATGACAGCTAATATGTAGCCTTGCATACTTAAGAATTCACTTGAATAGTAGCAGTAAGCCCTTTGTGCAGTAAGGAATTTTCCTGTTTGCGACAGCAAGGATGTTGTCAAAAGCAGACGGTTTTGAGCCTTCACGCTAATGTAAACGGGTAGTAACGCACTATTCGGGTGTGTAACAGTGTCGTATTTTGTTTTCGACCTGATACGACCAACTTTCCGAAGTTTTTATAATTTCCAAGTGTCTTTACGATTGCCAACATGCCCTCTTCCCCCCCTTCTCCCGATTCAAAATCTGATCCAGTAAAACGGGCATCCTGGCTGCGTTGGTTCACGAAGCTCTGCTTGTGGGGTGGAGTTCTGGCACTTTCGGCGGTTGCGGCGCTTGTGCTGTTTTTGGCAGTCGCGCTGTCTGTCGCCTATCCCAACCTGCCCGATATTTCGGATTTATCCGATTACCGGCCCAAGTTGCCGTTGCGCGTTTATTCGGCTGACGGTGTGGTCATTGGGGAGTTTGGCGAGGAGCGCCGCAATCTAACTCCTATCAAGGATATTCCGCAGGTCATGAAAGATGCGGTGCTGGCAGTCGAGGACGCGCGCTTCTTTTCGCATGGCGGCGTCGACTATCTCGGCGTGATCCGGGCCGGTCTGGCCAATGTTGGCCGGGCAAAAAGCCAGGGGGCGTCAACCATCACCATGCAGGTCGCGCGAAATGCTTACCTTTCGGCCGAAAAAAGCTATACACGCAAGATTTACGAAATCCTGCTGACCTTCAAACTTGAGCACCTGCTGACGAAAGACCAGATTCTCGAAATCTACATGAACCAGATCTTTCTGGGGAACCGCGCCTATGGCTTTGCCGCCGCGTCGGAAGCGTATTTCGGCAAGCCGTTGAAGAACATCACCATTGCCCAAGCCGCCATGCTGGCCGGCCTGCCGAAGGCCCCCTCGGCATACAACCCGATCATCAACCCGACCCGTGCGCGTTCGAGGCAGCTCTACATCATCGAGCGCATGGAGCAAAACGGCTTTATCACCGCCCAACAGGCCAAGGCAGCAAAAGAAGAAGAGCTGGAGGTCAAGACTGGCCGTGACGCCGGGCGCGTGCATGCGGAATATGTTGCCGAAACCGTGCGGCAACTGGTTTACGGCCAATACGGCGATGAAACTTATACCCGCGGCCTCAATGTCTACACCACGCTGCGAGCCAGCGATCAGATCGTGGCCTACAAAGCCTTGCGCAAAGGCATCATGGATTACGAGCGGCGCCAAATCTACCGCGGACCTGAAAAGTTTATTGACCTGCCTGCCAATCCGCAGGAAACGGAAGATGCTATTGACGACGCTCTGGCCGACAATCCCGATAACGGAGACGTGATGTCGGCAGTGGTGCTGGAGGCAAACCCCAAGCGGATTCTCGCGATGCGCCAAAACAGCGAAACAGTGGAAATCACTGGAGAAGGGCTCAAGCCCGCGCAATCCGGCCTGGCGGACAAAGCCGGGCCCAATATCAAAATTCGTCGTGGTGCCCTGATTCGGGTTGCCAAAACTCCGAAAAACACCTGGGAAATTACGCAACTCCCCGAAGTCGAGGGGGCTTTTGTTGCAATGGATCCACGCGATGGCGCAGTGCGGGCGCTTATAGGCGGCTTTGATTTCGAGAAGAACAAGTTCAATCACGTAACACAAGCCTGGCGACAGCCTGGATCGAGTTTCAAGCCCTTTATCTATTCGGCGGCGCTGGAGAAAGGCTTCACCCCCGCCACCGTGGTCAATGACGCACCGCTATTTTTCGATGCCGGCGTCACGGGAGGCCAACCCTGGGAGCCCAAGAATTACGACGGTGTTTTCGAAGGACCGATGAGTGTGCGCACGGCGCTGAAAAAATCAAAAAATCTGGTTTCCATTCGCATCCTGCAATCCATTGGTGCCAAATATGGTCAGGATTGGATCACGCATTTCGGCTTCGACGCGGACAAGCACCCGGCTTACCTGACGATGGCGCTCGGCGCTGGCTCGGTAACGCCGATGCAGATGGTCACGGGCTACTCGGTTTTTGCCAATGGCGGCTACCGAGTCAATCCTTATCTAATCACAAAAATCACCGATCAACGCGGCAAGGTCCTGCTGGAAAGTGCCCCGCCGGTTCTGAACGAATCAATGCGGAGTATCCCTTCCCGAAATGCCTTCATCATGGACAGCCTGTTGCAGGAGGTAGCCCGCTCGGGTACGGCAGCCAAAGCCCAGGCCATGCTCAAACGGCCCGATATTTTCGGCAAGACGGGCACGACCAATGACTCGATTGATACCTGGTTTGTGGGCTTTCAGCCTACGCTCGCGGCAGCGGTCTGGATGGGCTACGACACGCCCAAAAAACTTGGCGATCGTGAGACTGGTGGCGGCCTGAGCCTGCCCATCTGGATCAACTTCATGGACTATGCGCTCAAAGGCGTTGCCGTCACCGAATACCCGCCACCCGAAGGTATTGTGAGCATCAACGGCGAGTGGTACTACAACGAGTACGCCAAGGGTGCGGGGGTCAGCAGCGTCGGCATGCAACAGGATCCGGCGGCTGGCAGCTCGGCCGGCGCCGCGCCGCCTGGAGCGGCGATTCAGGTATTGCCACCCTCTGATGAAAAGAAGCGGATTCTCGATCTTTTCAAAAACTGATCCACCTCGGCTGGTTGAAGCGGGGGTGCGCAAGCCCCTCATTTCTTCCCAGCGACGATCAGTCGGCAGCCTTGAACACAAGAGGCTGACCCGCCTGCTCGCTGGCATAGCGTGAAAAATTGGCAAAAAAATCGCTGGAGTTCTTGGTATCCAACCACTGCACGCCATCAAATTTATAGTGAAATCCACCTGCTTTGGCAGCCATCCAGATTTCCTGCAGCGGCTTTTGCAGATTGATGACGATCTGGCTGCGATTTGAAAATGTCAGCGTGATCATGCCGCCCGAGCGCTGATTGTCAATGTCGGCGTCGGTCTCATCATTGAGCCGATCGCATTCCATCTCGATGGACTTGAGTACGCTTTCTGCCAAATCCTGATATTGAAGGTCCGTCATTACAATCCTGTTATGGTTTTTTCACTTCAAATTTTAGGCCGCCTTCGCGCCAGTGTGGGCAGCCATGGCCTTGTTGCCTTCGTGGTTGGCGTTGCCGCGTTGACAGGTTGCGGCCAAAAGGGCCCGCTTTTCCTCCCGCTTCCGCCAAAATTGGCGGCCACTTCGCTGCTCCAGCCCTCTGGTCCTGTTGCCAACCCCGCCGTGATCACACCCGGGCAGGCGGCCTCCGCGGCCCAATGAGCATCCGGCCCCGGAACCAACCCTTTGCCCTGCAGAACCCTGCCGCTGTTACCAAGGACATCCCGAGCCAGAAATAAAGGCGTCGAAATCATTCCAGTTGCACCATCAACCTGTGCAGGCTGCTTCGCCGCCCGGACCCGCCAACAAACGTTCCCTTCTCCGCTGCCAATCATGACACTGCCACCGCTTCCCGGATATCCCCATTTTGCGTACCGCAACGACGAGTTGTTTGCCGAAGAGGTAAGCGTCAGTGAGCTGGCGCATCTGCACGGAACGCCGCTGTTTGTCTATTCAAGAGCCGCCATGCTGTCGGCTCTTGCCGCCTACCAGCGCGGGTTTAAAGGGCGCCAGGCGCAGATCTGCTACGCCATGAAAGCCAACTCATCGCTGGCCGTGCTCCAGGTTTTCGCGCGCGCGGGTTGCGGTTTTGACATTGTCTCTGGCGGCGAGCTGGAACGCGTGCAGGCGGCAGGCGGCGACATGCGGAAAGTCATTTTTTCAGGCGTCGGCAAAACGCGAGCCGAGATGCGTCAGGCGCTTGCGGCCGGTATTGGCTGCTTTAATGTCGAAAGTGAAGCGGAGCTGAACGTACTCTCGGAAGTAGCCGGAACGATGAAGCTGAAGGCTCCCGTGAGCATCCGCGTCAATCCCAATGTCGACCCGAAGACCCATCCCTACATCTCAACTGGACTCAAGGGCAACAAGTTTGGCGTGGCCCATGAAGACACGCTGAGAATCTATCAGCACGCCGCTTCGCTTGAACACCTTCGGGTTATCGGCATAGATTGCCACATCGGCTCACAAATTACTGAAATTACCCCGTATCTTGACGCCTTGGACCGGGTGTTGGACCTGGTAGCGGCAATTGAAGGCGCGGACATCGCGCTGGAACATATTGATTTTGGCGGCGGGCTGGGTATAAATTACGATAGCAGCGACACACCACCCGAGGCAGATATGCTCTGGCGCCAACTGCTCGCCAAACTGGACTCCCGAGGCTACGGTGGCAAAAAACTGATGATAGAACCCGGCCGTTCGCTGGTCGGCAATGCCGGCATTTGTGTCACGGAAGTGCTGTATGTGAAACCTGGCGACCAAAAGAATTTCTGCATCGTCGACGCGGCCATGAACGACTTGCCGCGACCCGCCATGTACCAGGCTTTTCACGCCATCGTCCCGGTCGCGCTGCCGGGAATTGCGGAAAATCAGGTTGAGACGACCTACGACGTTGTTGGCCCCGTGTGCGAAAGTGGTGACTGGATTGGCCACGACCGCGTCCTCGACGTTGCCGCCGGCGACCTGTTGGCGGTCATGTCAGCGGGCGCCTATTGCATGAGCATGGCCAGCAACTACAACACGCGTGGCCGAGCAGCAGAGTTACTCGTCGATGGCGACAAAGTTCATGTCATCCGCGTTCGCGAATCAGCTGCGGACACCTTCCGGGGCGAAAAACTGTTGTCATGAGCACATGATTGACGCAAATCAACGGTGACTTGCGCGGGTCGACGTAAAGTCGCAGCTTTTCTGTACTGCGATAGCCAAATGCCCCTGGAACTCTACCGCGATAAAAATCATGCCTGCTACATGTTTACCGACCTCATTGAAGAAGATGGGCAGGCAGTTCAAGCCAACCAGTTTCTGATTGTTGACGATGACACCGGTGCCATCATCGACCCTGGTGGCAACCTGGCGTACAACGAACTCTTCCTGGGCATGACGCGGCACTTCTCACCGCAGAAGCTGTCCTATATTATTGCGTCGCACGCCGACCCGGATATCATTGCCTCGCTGGACCGCTGGATGTCAAGCACCCAGGCCATGCTGGTGATCTCATGCGTCTGGGAACGCTTCGCCCCCCACTTCACCAAAGTCGGCAAAACCGACAACCGCGTGATTGGCGTGCCCGACAGCGGGGGACGCTTGCCCTTGGGACGTCATGAATTGTGGCTGCTGCCCGCGCATTTCATGCATTCGGAGGGGAACTTCCACTTCTACGATCCGGTCAGCCGCATTCTTTTCACAGGTGATCTTGCGGTTTCAATGATGACCGGCACCCAGGCAACCCAGCCGGTGACTGACTTAAAAGCCCATATTCCATTAATGCAAGGCTTTCACCAGCGTTACATGGTGGCCAACAAAATCCTCCGCCTGTGGGTGCGCATGGCTCGCCAGCTCGACATTTCCATGCTGGTACCCCAGCACGGCGCGCCCATCACGGGCAAGCAGGCGATCAACGATTTTTTTGACTGGATCGACAGCCTGATGTGCGGCATCGACCTTTTTGATGAACGCTCTTATCAGCTGCCTACTACAGCGATTGACCCGGTGGTGAGGCGGATGGCCCAGCGATGACCGTGGCCGGTCGATAGCAGCGGGTTGCGCGCTGCCAGGCAAACTGGAATTTTTAAAAAAATGGTTGTCGTCCAACAGAATCGGGTACCAGTAGCTCCGTTTTTAATAGCAAAAAACTTTCAGCGCAGGCTGGCTACTCGCCGCGTCGCGGTCAGGCGTTGCCCCTGACGTCGACCGAAGTGGTGCCATACCCGCCAGATCAACAGGAGCGCAACGATCGCGACATAAACAAACACTTCGGCAAAATTGTTCTTGCCGGCCCGCATCCAGAAAAAGTGCAGCAAACCCAGGCCTGCAATCAGGTATACCAGCTTGTGCAACCATTGCCAGCGCTTGGCGCCCAAGGCCTTGATGGCCGCGTTGAATGAAGTCGCCGCCAAAGGCGTGAGCAGCACAAACGCGGAGAAGCCGACCAGGATGAAGGGCCGCTTGGCAATATCCTTGGCAATGTCGGCTACATCAAAGCCCATGTCAAACCCGCTGTAGCTCAGCAGGTGGACCACAACATAAAAGTAGGCAAACAGGCCAAGCATGCGGCGAAAGCGGGCCAGTGCCGGCGTGCCGCTGATGACTCGCAAGGGCGTCACCGCCAGCACTATGCAGACAAAGCGCAGCGTCCAGTCTCCCGTCGCCCGAATCAGCGCCTCGGCCGGGTTGGCCCCAAGCTGGTTGGTCAGAGCGCTGTAGAAAAGCCATGCAAAGGGCAGCAGGCAGACGGTGAACAAAACCGGCTTTGCCGCCCGATGCAGCAGCAGCTTTTGGCGCGAGATCATTTAAAAGTTCTTCTTGAGATCCATACCGGCGTAGAGCTGCGCGACCTGTGCCTCGTACCCGTTGAACAGCAGCGTTTTGCGCTTTTTCGCAAACAGTCCATCTTCACCAATCCTGCGCTCGGTTTCCTGACTCCATCGCGGATGGTCCACCGCCGGATTGACGTTCGAATAAAAGCCGTACTCCTGTGCTGCAGCCTTGTTCCAGGCCGTGCGGGGTTCCTTGTCGGTAAAGCGTATCTTGACAATGCTTTTGCCGCTTTTGAAACCATATTTCCAGGGCAGGACCATGCGCACCGGCGCGCCATTCTGGTTCGGCAGCACTTCGCCGTACATACCAAATGTCAGCAGCGCCAGCGGGTGCATTGCCTCGTCCATGCGCAACGCCTCCACATAGGGCCAGTCCAGCACGCGCGAGCCCACAAATGGCATGGTCTTGGGATCAGCCAGCGTGACAAACTCGACATATTTGGCGCTCCCCAGCGGTTCGACTTTTTTGATGAGTTCAGACAGTGAATAACCCACCCAGGGAATCACCATGGACCAGCCCTCGACGCAGCGCAGGCGGTAGATGCGTTCCTCCTGCGGACTGAGTTTGATCAGGTCCTCCAGCGTGAAAGTTTTAGGCTGTTTGACCAGCCCTTCTACCGCAACCGACCACGGTTTTGTGGGCAGTGTGTGCGCATTTTTGGCAGGCTCGGCCTTATCGACGCCAAACTCGTAGTAGTTGTTATAGGTGGTTGCGTCTTTGTAGTCGGTGATCTTTTCCATCGTCACCGCGCCGGCTAACGCCGATTTGCCACCCGCCAATGAGGCCAGCTTTCCGGGTTTTTGCACCGTCTGTGCCAGGGCCTCGCGCCCGGCCCAGCCGGACAGAGCCGCCCCAGCCGCGCCGCTGGCCATCAGTCTGATCAGCTCACGCCGTCCATGGTAGATGCCTTGTGGCGTTATTTCGCTGGGCAGTGGATGGTCAAATCCGTTGGCGTTGGTCCTGATGAGCATGGTGAAGTCCTTGACTCTCGTTAATGTAGGTCGTGATACGCAGCGACTTCTCACAAGGATTCAGCCTGAGCGCCTCTGCGTGACTTTTGCGCGAATAGCGGCAAGTCAGGTAGAGACTTCCCTTGCTACAAGGTTCCGTAACTGTGCAAGCCGGACAGGAACATATTGACGCCCAGGAAGGCGAAGGTGGTCACAACCAGTCCGACCAGTGCCCACCAGGCCGCCACGGTCCCGCGCAAGCCCTTCATGAGCCTCATGTGCAGCCAGGCAGCGTAGTTAAGCCAGACGATCAGTGCCCAGGTTTCTTTAGGGTCCCAACTCCAGTAGCCACCCCAGGCCTCAGCGGCCCAGAGCGCGCCCAGCACCGTGGCAATGGTGAAAAACGCAAAACCGACGGCGATTGCCTTGTACATCACATCGTCCAGCACATCCAGACTGGGCAGGCGAGCGGCAATATGCTTGCGGCCGAACAAAATACCTGCTGCGATCAACCCAGCCACCAGCAAATAACCGACCCAATAGTTGCTTGCGCCCGCTTCCAGAGGCGACTTGCGGAACACAATCGGCACAAAGCACAGCACCACGGCCAGCAGCCACAAAGGCGTGAGCTTGTACCAGCGGGTCTCGTGGGCCTGCTGCTTGACCAGATAAGACAGGGACACCATGGCAGCCAGCGAGAACATGCCATAGCCGATGAAGTTGGCGGGCACATGCAGTTTCATCCACCAGCTTTTGAGGGCAGGCACCAGCGGCTGAATCTCATGAGCTTCGCGAATCACGGTGTACCAGAGCAAAAAGCCGACCGCGCCGCTGACCACCAGCATGACGAATGCACCCAGCGCACGGGTTTTGTACTGCGCTTCAAAATACAGGTAAAACGCCGCCGTCATCCAGCAGAACAGCACAAACACCTCATACAGGTTGCTGACCGGTATGTGCCCGACGTCGGCCCCAATGAGGTAGCTTTCATACCAGCGCACCAGCGTGCCGATCAACGCCATGCCGATCCCGACCCAAGCGATCTTCGAGCCCAGAGATTCGAGCGTGGCGCTATGGCTTGAAGCCCCATTGACGCCAGGTTTGTTCCCGGCGAACATGCCGAGCCAGTAAAAAATGGTGCTCATGAAAAAGAGGACGCTCATCCACAAAATGGCGGACTGGCTGGACAGAAAATACTTGAGCCAGAACACCTGTTCAGCGCGCGCCAGATCGCCCTGGTAAGACGCCACACCCAGCAACGCGAAACCCACGACAACGGCCAGCAGAACCCGCAAAGGGCGCCAGAACCAGCCCAAGGCAATGGCGGCCGGAATGGCAGCCATCAAAATACCTTTCTCGTACACATCCATGTAGCCGTTGTAGCGGGCGAATGCATACACAAAACCACCCGCCACCAGCACCGCGAACACCCAGTCCAGCACGTTGCGCCGGGCAAAATAGGCTTCATTCAGGCTTGGCGTGTCATGGTTTCGCCCGGCAGACAGGGTGGTGGTGTTGATACTCGTGATGGTATTCATTGGGGTGCCTGCAGCAGTTTCGTCTTCAACATCTCAAACTCCTTGTCGCCATCCATCGTTTTACGGTTGGTCGAAAAAGCCATGGTGGCTTGACTGGTTTCCTCAGATTCTGACATTGAATGCCCTGCCCTGCCCTGAACATCCGGCTCGGCACTGGTATCTGCAGGGCTGTGTGCAGCCGGTGCCAGCCAGACCCAGATGCGGCGCTCGCGTATGTACAGCATCGCGAATACGCCCAGAATCAGGAAAGCACAGCCGAGGTAGACAATGGTTTTGCCAGGGGCGCGCGCCACCTGGAACACGCTGGCCTGGACCTGCTTGAAATCCGTCAGCTGAAATGTCATTGGGGCCGGATAGTGAGGTGCATCCGACAGGCCGAGTACCAGCTGTGACATAAAAGCCTGCGTTTTCTGGTCCTGCGGCAGCGCTTTCAAACCGGCTTGTTCACGGGTCATCGCCGTGAGTTCAAACAGCACGCCATTCAGAATGCGGACCAGCACTTCCCCAGCCCGGCTACGCTCGGACTCTGGTACGTTGGCTTCCATGAAGTCCGAAATCGCCTGCAGACCAGCGACCGGTTTAGCCTTGCCAACGCTCACGCCGGCACCATCAGCGCCGGCAAACAAGGTCAGCGCACGCGAAGCCGACTCCGTGAGCTGCTGGATCAGCTCCGGGCGGTCGGCTCCAATCGCCAGACGGGCATAGCGCCTGACAGCCTGCTCGCGTTGCGCTGGGTCGGCCAACGCGGCACGCAGGCGGACAAAGGTGTCCATGCTGCTCTCAGGGTCCGCCGGTATGCGCAGGTACTGGAAGGAATCAGCCGGGTTTTCACGCACGCCCATCAGGAACATGGCAGGACTGTCGGGGTTGTCATCCATCCTGACCGGCAGCATGTAATTCTGGAACTCACGCGCCTGGCCCGACGCATCGCGCAACTTGTAGCTCACGCTGGGGCCGACATTGCGCAGCTCTTTTTTCGTCGTGGTCTTGTTGGCAGCGCCCAGCCGCGTCTCGATGGCCTTGTGCAAATCAACCTTGCGCACATCGGTTCCGGCCGTCGCTGGGCCGCCCGAGTTGCCAGCGGCGCCAAAATTTTCCACGTTGATGACACGCAACGCGGTGTACTCGAGCGTCAGTTTTTCAGCGCTGTTGCCCTCGCCATTGATCAGGCTGCTGGAGCCGCCAATCGTGCCCTGGATTTCGAAGGGTTTGCTGGCTGCGGCCATCGGGACAGCCTTGAGCGTGACGCTGGAGCCGCCGTCGTCGAAGCTGGACTGGTAAATCTCCACACCCTTGTAGTTAGCGGGATGGTTGACCTCAACCCGCGCATTCGTTTTTTCGCCCGTCGCCTTGTCGTGGATGACGATATCGCTGGCAAAAAGCTTGGGCATGCCGGTGGAGTAATACTCAACGATGAATTTCTTTAATTCCACGGCAAAGGGCAACTCCTGCAGCAACACGCCGCCGGGCTGGTTCAGGATGGCTGTGCTCGACTGAGTGCCTTCAGCTACCAGCAGATTGGCACGAAAAGTCGGGTTGCGCTCGCCCAGCCGGTGCTGCGCAGGTACATCGGCAATCAGGCCACCGCCGGTATAAATAGACTTGCCGCCCAGCCACATCTGGGCCCGCACCATCATGTCGCCATCGAGCAGCCCGCCCACGCAAACCAGCACAATGGCACTGTGCGCGGCGATGTAGCCGATCTTGTTGGCTGACCCCTTTTTTGCCGCCACCATCCAGCCGGCGCTTCGTTGCTGCAGCTTGACCTTCCAGCCGCTTTGCACCAGGGTTTGGCCGATGCGACGGGCCGCCGCCTCGGGCGACTCGGCAAGTGCCGCCTGCGCACGGTGGCCGAAGGCCTTCAGGCTCTGCTCCCGGACATTTTCCTTGAGCTGATTGAAGTCAGCCAGTATTTTGGGCGTGTTGCGGGCAATGCACAGGGAGGTAGAGACCACCAGAAAGGCCAGAATCAGTAAAAACCACCAGGCGCTGTAGACCGTGTTCAGGCTCACCAAGCTGAACACCTGGGCCCAGAAAGGCCCGAACTGGTTCACGTAGTTTCCGAGTGGCTCCTGCTGCTTGAGGACGGTTCCAATCACTGATGCAATACAGATGACTGTCAGCAGGGAAATGGAGAAGCGCATTGACGACAGCAACTCCACGGACGCCCGCCAGGGACGCGAGCCCCAATTGACTTTCATGCCTTCGGTGGAAACTGTCATACGTGAAACTCAAGCCTGGCGGCGCTGGTGAGGGGGTGAAAAAAGGGACTGAAAAGAAAAAAGGCGGACTTTCCTTGGAAAGACCCGCCTTGCTGTGATTAATTTTGGCGGCCTGGGTTCAATGTCACAGGCGTTTTACGCGTATTCACGCCAACTAAAGAGGTTTGCCTCGCGTTGCGACTTGCCGGTTGCCCCAGCTGTGCTCAATGCAAGCCGGCAATGTAATCGGCTACCGCACGGATTTCCTTGTCATTAAGCTTGGCCGCGACCTGGCTCATGGCAATGTTGTTGTTACGTACACCGTCACGGTAGGCCGTCAACTGGGCCGCGGTGTATTCCGAATGCTGGCCGCTCAGGCGCGGGTACTGCACGGGAAGACCCGCCCCGGTGGGGCCGTGGCAGCCGGCACAGGCGGCGATCTGGCGATCGCCAATGCCGCCGCGGTAAATGCGCTCACCCAGCGTGACGAGGTCCTTCTCCTTGGCGAAACCGGCTTTGGCTTTTTTGGAGGTGGCCCAATAAGCCACGTTTCTCATGTCGTCCTCGGACAGCGCTGTGGCAAAACCCATCATGATGGCGTTTTTGCGCTTGCCGGACTTGAACTCCTGCAACTGCTTGATCAGGTACTCCGGATGCTGCTGCGCGAGCTTGGGATAGGCCGGCGTGCCAGAATTGCCATCGGCGCCGTGACAGGCGGCGCAAACCGCCGTAAACGTTGCGTCACCCTTGACCAGATCAGGTTTGGCGACTTTGGCAGATGCTGGCGCTGCAGCGACGACAGGCACTGCTTCACCCGCGGCAAATGACGACATGGCAGGCACGGCCAGCAAGGCGGCCAGGAGGGAAGTAGCAAACAGCTTCATATCGGGGACTTTTAATTGGTTGGCGCAGATAACTTGTCAGGTTCTGATTTTACAATGCTTGGTGGCAGCTCTCATTATGGGGGACTTGGTGCCGCCGCCTCATGCACCCGGGCAGCAGACCGGCGCCTTTTACGCCATTACCGCGCACGTCACGCCTGCAGCGCCCGCCACCCACCTTCAGGGACCGCCCCATCATGACCTCCACCACTTCCTTGCCTTCTTCAGCGCCGGCAGCTCCAGCCAAACCCGACCCGAAAATTGCGATGGGCTGGTTGCACACGGCCAAATTCCTGACCACCGCGCCCGAACTCAAGCACCTGCCGCGCATCGAAGTACCTGAAATTGCTTTTGTCGGGCGTTCCAACGCAGGCAAATCCACCTGCATCAACACCCTAACGCAGCAGCACCGGCTGGCTTTCGCCTCGAAAACGCCAGGCCGCACGCAAAGCATCAACCTGTTTTCACTCGGCAAGCAGGGCGTGACCGATGCCGTGCTGGCCGACCTGCCGGGCTATGGTTACGCGGCCGTGCCCAAGGAAGCCAAATACCGCTGGCAGCAGGTGATGGGCAACTATCTGCAGACGCGCGACAACCTGCAAGCGGTGGTCCTGCTCTGCGACCCGCGCCTGGGCCTGACCGAGCTTGACGAAATCCTGCTCGACGTGATCCGGCCCCGCGTTGAAGAAGGGCTCAAGTTTCTGGTGCTGCTGACCAAATCTGACAAACTTAACAAGACCGATGCCGCCAAGGCGTTGCAGATCGTCAAGCTGCAGGCAGGCGGCGGCGACGTCAAACTCTTTTCTTCGCTGAAACGCCAGGGTGTCGAGGAAGTGGCCCAGCACTTGTGGGACTGGGCGCACCCGAAGGAAAAACCGGTGAAGGCGCCCAAGGCGGTCGCTGACACCGAGCCTGCCGCCGAAGCGGCAGTTTCACCGGCGCCCGCGCAGCCTTGAGGCCGTGCGGACTACGCTGCGGAAAATAACTGTCTGGCATCGTTATTTAAAAAAACCTCCTGTGGTCCATTATTTATAGGCTTAAGTAGCGATAGAAAA
>NZ_JABBPF010000145.1 GCF_012927415.1 Polaromonas sp.
GCCCCGGGGGGGCGCCCGGTACCCGCTGAACATGTGGCCACTGCGGGGCGGCCGGGGGCTGGGGGGGTGCTTACTACACCCCGGGGGCGGGCGGCCCAGCGGGCTGTAAAACGCGGCAGCAACGCCGGTCACCTGGCGCGATGCGCCCGAGCGGCGCCAGCTTGCCGTGGCCGACCTGCATCAAGCCAGCCGGCGCATCGGGCCCGCGCCGTGCGTGCCCGGCGCTGGCAACGGCAATCCAGTCTTTGCATCGCATGGCAAGCCCCTCAGGCCAGCGCGTGCAGGCCGACGCGGTTGCCGTCCAGGTCAACGATATGGGCAAAAAAACCCATGCCGGGCGGCAGTGCCTGGCGCGCCAGCGCGATCTGGCCGCCGGCACGGGTGACACGCGCCAGTGCCGCATCGAGTGAAGGCGATGCATCAAGATAGACAAGGGTCCCGCCAGTGCCTGGCTGGGGCGCTGTCGGGCCGGCCATCAGCGCGCCACCGACGCCGTCGGCCTGGTCGTCATAGGGAAACACCGCGCCCTCCGACGGCCCCATGGCCTCGCGGCGCATGCTGCAGTCCAGCACGGCCTCGTAAAAGGCTTGCGCCTGATCCAGCCGGGTAGTGGGAATTTCAAACCAGGTGACGGCGTTTTTCATGAATAGCTCCTCGTGTGTTGATGAAGACTTCATGTTGCGCCGGGCCTGCTGACAGCGTGGTGTCAGTAGCGCGGCCAACCACGCCGACCGTGACCTGCTGAAGAAGAAATGCCGGGGCGAGGTCATCGGCGTGCCGCCCGTGGCGTTCATCAGCATCACCATCCATGACGGCTAAAACGAAATGAACGACAGGAAAAGGGTTGACGCGACGGCACTGCGCGTGTTGCACCAGCCGCCGCCAGCCGCGCGATCAGCCCGCCAGCGGCGCCGCCCCGCACGCCGAAAAACCGGTTAAATACGCCAGAGGTCCAATCAATTCGGTCATGGTTAGCTATTTATTTAGTAGCACTTCGTGCAGCGCCTCGGCCCGGTGCCGCAGCGGCGCCGCCGAGCAGGTATTCGGCGCGGCGGCCCGCTTTTCATTCAAAAGTCTTGCCGGATGGCACGTCCTCTATCGGCATCCGGGCCTATTGCTCACTCGTCAGACCACAGGATTTGCTTTGACCGTCCCGTCACCCGTCACGGCAAGGCCCGTCACTGCGCTGCTCAAAGCAGTCCCGAACTGCTCATGGAAATCCTGCTTGCCCAAAAGGTCAATGACTCCGGCCTTCCAGAGTTTGGCGCGTACCCGCTCATTGGCCTCGCTCAACAGGATGCGCATTCCGCGTTTGCGCAGCTTGACGATCACTTCCTCCAGCGTCTGAATGCCGGTAATGTCCATAAAAGGCACGCGGCGGAACCGGAGAATCACAGCCTTGGGATCGGCATGAATTTCCATCAGCACCTGCTCGAACTTTTCCACAGCACCGAAGAAAAACGGTCCGTCAATTTCGTAAATCAGCACGGTGCGGGGAAGCTCTTTCAGGCCTATCGCAGCCAACTCTGTTTTGAGATCCTTGCTGTCGACAACCTGGACATCGACGGTTTCCGCCATCCTGCGCAGGAACTGCAGGATGGCCAGAATGACGCCAATGTTGACCGCCACCACCAGATCAGCAAACACGGTGAGCAAAAACGTGATCAGCAAAATCGCCACATCGGCCCGCGGCGCGCGGCGCACGATATGGCTGAAATGCTTGAGCTCACTCATGTTGTAGGCCACGACAAACAGGATGGCGGCAAGGCAGGCGAGCGGAATGTACGCCGCATAGGGAGCCAGGAACAGAATGATCAGCACCAGCGTCAACGCATGGGTAATGCCGGCCAGCGGGCTGGTGCCACCATTTCGAATATTGGTGGCCGTGCGGGCAATGGCGCCAGTGGAGGCGAAACCGCCAAAAAACGGCGCCACCACGTTGGCCAGCCCTTGTCCGATGAGTTCCTGGTTGGAGTCGTGCTTGGTTGCCGTCATGCCATCTGCCACCACGGCGGAAAGCAAGGATTCGATGGCGCCCAGCATTGCAATCGTAAAGGCCGGCCCGATCAGTGAGATGACTTGCGCCAGCGTGACACTGGGAAACGAAAAATGGGGCAGGCCCTGCGGAATACCGCCAAAGGCACTGCCGATGGTCGCAATGCCTTCAAAGTGAAAGACCGCCTGCAAACTGGTGGCCACAATCAGCGCCACGAGGGGCCCGGGCACCCGCTTCAGCCCCCAGACGCGGGTGGAAAACAGCACCAGCAGCAGGCTCATCAACGCCATGCCTGTCGTCGAAATATGCAGTTGCGGCAGCACTTCAACAAGATGCACCAGCTTCTGGTGAAAATGCTCTCCCTCCACCTTGGGCAGCCCCAGAAAATCGCGCCATTGCCCGACCCAGATGATCACGCCGATGCCGGCGGTAAAGCCGACGATGACCGGATCAGGAATGAACTTGATCACCCCGCCCATGCGCGTGAGGCCCATGATGAGCAGGATCAGCCCCGCCATCAGCGTGGCCAGTTGCAGGCCTTCAAACCCATACTTCAGCGTGACTCCCGCCAGAATCGCGATGAATGCGCCCGTGGGACCGGCGATCTGCACCCGGCTGCCGCCCAGCACCGAGACCATGAAGCCGCCAATGATGGCGGTGTAAATGCCCTGCTCGGGCCGGGCGCCCGAGGCAATCGCGAAGGCCATGGCGAGCGGCAGCGCCACCACCCCAACAATCACGCCGGCAACGACATTGGGAACGATCTTGCCCTGACCGAACAGGCCAGCCCGCTTTGCTTCAAGAATGGTGATCATGTGCCTTCAGCCTTTCATGCAAGAGTCGCTGACGACGCTACGTCAGGTGGATTGCCCGCGCAGCCAGGTTCGGTATGAGCGCAAGTCCTGGTAAAGAGGGGGCGCGGCAATCGCCATCAAAACCAGTGCAATGGGTACGGTGGAAAAAAAACCGATCGTTTTGAAGGCAAACGCACCCATCAGGCCACCGCCGAAAAACAGCAGCAAAATAGTTGTGTGGATACGCAGTTTGTCGCGGTCAGCCCTGACAAAAAACTGCACGTTGGCCTCCGACACCCGGTTCCAGTAAAGCAGCCGGCCGATTTCAATGCTCAGGTCAGTTAGCAGTCCGGTGACGTGGGTGGTACGAATTTCAGCAGAAGAGATCTTGGTGATGATGGCGTTTTGCAGACCCATGATGAAGCAGAGCAGCAGCACTGTCGTGGGTACAAACACCTCCACCAGCACATTGAGGTTGGCCCCGAGCAAACCGAACAGCAACAACAGCAAGGCTTCCAGCATCAGGGACAAGGCGAATTCGGCGTGCAGCCTGCGACGCCTTGCCCAGTTGATCAGAACGGTCGTGGTGATGGCCCCCATTACAAAAGCGCCGACGTACACAATCCCGGCGATGATCAGGGTGAAGTTACCCAGCGCAATGTCGTCGGCAACGGACGAAACGATGCCGGTCATGTGCGAGGTGTAGCGTCCTACCGCCAAAAATCCTCCTGCATTGACGGCTCCCGCAACCCAGGCCAGCAGTCCACCCAATTGCCGGTTTGCCCGGCGGGTTCGGCGCTTGGTGGTCAACCCTATCAGGGCTTTCCAAAACCCGGTACCACGGCTCATCGCTTGCGGACCGGGCAGTAACAGGCTGCAACAAGGTGCCAAAGCCGATCTGGCACGCCAGCGCACCGGAAATGTTCACGAGGTTTCTTTTTACCCATGAGAATTGGCTGTGTGGTCACGTCATTTTTATTTTAACAACAGCCATTGCAAGTCCGATATTCGCGCGCTGAAAGCTATGAATTCGATAGCACCCCGTCTAACACTTCCACCCAGTGCCGTACCGGTGTGGCCGTTCCGCTTTGCAGATGGGTAATGCAACCGATATTGGCCGACACGATCACTTCAGGCGTCATTTCACCCAGATTCGCCAGCTTACGGTCGCGCAGCTGGTAGGCAATTTCGGGGTTGAGGACCGAATAGGTCCCCGCTGAGCCGCAGCACAGATGCGCTTCGCTGCTGGACACCTTGATGTCAAATCCCAGGCCACCCAGATAGTGTTCAACCCCGCCGCGGAGCTGCTGGCCATGCTGCAAGGTGCAGGGTGGATGAAAGGCCAGTTTGGGTGAATTTTTGGCGACTTCCCCGGCCAGTTCGGGACGAGCCGACTGGAGGGCTTCGGAAATGACGGGCAGCAACTCGCTCAGGTCGCGGGTCAGCTCGCTGATGCGGGCGGCTTTGTCCGCATAAGCCGGCTCGTCCTTGAAGATGTAGCCGTATTCCTTGACAGTGACGCCGCAGCCCGAGGCGTTCATGACAACGGCTTCCACGCCCTGCTCCACATACGGCCACCAGGCGTCGATGTTGCGGCGCATTTCGGCCCTGCCGCCGTCCTGGTCGTTGAGGTGAAACTTGACCGCACCGCAGCAGCCGGCCTTGGCCGCCAGCACGGCCTGAATGCCGGCGGCATCGAGCACTCTAGCCGTCGCCGAATTGATGTTGGGCATCATGGCGGGCTGCACGCAGCCTGCCAGCATGAGCATTTTGCGGGCATGGCTGCGCACTGGCCACAGGCCTGCCGATTGTTTGGGTGGCACCTTGGCTTGAAGCGAAGCAGGCAACAGGCCTCGCACAGCCTGACCGATCTTCATCGCGGGCGCAAACAGCGGCGACGGCAGACCTTCCTTGAGCGCCCAGCGCACGGCACGTTCGCCGGCCGGGCGCGGCACGCGTTCGTCAACCAGCTTGCGGCCAATATCGATCAGGTGGCCATACTGCACGCCACTGGGACAGGTGGTTTCGCAGTTGCGGCAGGTCAGGCAGCGGTCCAGATGCAGTTGGGTCTTGCGCGTCGGCATTTCGCCTTCGAGCACCTGCTTGATGAGGTAGATGCGGCCGCGCGGCCCGTCCAGCTCATCGCCCAGCAGCTGGTAGGTCGGGCAGGTGGCGGTACAAAAACCGCAATGCACGCATTTGCGCAAAATGGCTTCGGCCCGCTGGCCGTCAGGCATATTCTGGAATTCGGGAGCGAGCTTGGTTTGCATGGTGCTTTAAAAAATTTCGAGCTGATGTCACCAGTCCGCGGACATGCGGCCTGGATTGAAAATGCAAGCAGGGTCAAACTGTTTCTTCAACTCGCGCTGAATGCGCTGCTGAACCGGGGGCAAGGGGCTGAAGACGGGCAGCTCAGGAGGGGTCGCGGCGCCGCGCCTGAACAAGGTTGCATGTCCGCCCGCCTGCCGGGCCGCTTCGCGCAGCTGAGGGGCCGC
>NZ_JABBPF010000146.1 GCF_012927415.1 Polaromonas sp.
TTCGTCACGCTTTTTCATGGCACCGCCACGACCTTCGGTGGCTTCCATCAATTCATTGGCCAGGCGCAATGACATTGACTTCTCGCCACGCTTCTTGGCGGCCTCTTTCAACCAGCGCATGGCCAGAGCCATCCGGCGGACGGGACGCACTTCAACCGGCACCTGGTAGTTGGCACCACCGACGCGCCGGGACTTCACTTCAACCATGGGCTTGATGTTGCCGATGGCCATATGGAAAGCCTCCAGCGGGTCTTTGCCGGGGTTCTTTTTTTCGATTTGCTCCAGAGCGCCATAAATAATGCGCTCAGCGACGGCCTTTTTGCCGCCTTGCATGATCACATTCATGAATTTGGCAAGATCGACATCGCCAAATTTAGGATCAGGAAGAATTTCACGTTTAGGGACTTCGCGACGACGTGGCATTTTTTCACCTCTTTGCTTCAGTTGGCATCGCCTGTTGGCAATACCGCGAGAGTTAGCAAACCCTCACTTACTCGACCGGCGCAAACAACTTGCACTTGGGTCACTTCGTTTCAACCACCTGCCAGGGCGAGTGAAACACCTGTTTTTGAAGATGTCCTGACAACTTCTTCTGGCGCGAACAAAAACCGTTAGGTCAGAGCCCGAACCGGTTTGGCTTATTTGGCCTTCGGCTTTTTCGCACCGTACTTGGAACGCGACTGCTTGCGGTCTTTCACGCCTTGCAAGTCAAGCGAACCACGAACAATGTGGTAGCGCACACCGGGCAGATCCTTGACACGACCGCCGCGAACCAGCACCACGCTGTGTTCCTGCAGGTTGTGGCCTTCGCCGCCAATGTAGGAAATAATTTCAAATCCGTTGGTCAGGCG
The DNA here is from genome assembly GCF_012927415.1 of Polaromonas sp. Lineage (GTDB taxonomy): Bacteria > Pseudomonadota > Gammaproteobacteria > Burkholderiales > Burkholderiaceae_C > Polaromonas. The sequence goes on from NZ_JABBPF010000146.1 coordinate 852, forward strand.
CACCTTGGCGACTTTACGCAAAGCGGAGTTTGGCTTTTTAGGCGTGGTCGTGTACACCCGGGTGCACACACCACGGCGCTGCGGAGAATTTTCCATCGCAGGGCTTTTGGACTTGATCTTTTCGACCTCACGCCCCTGACGGACTAACTGATTGATGGTTGGCATTGGAAAAACGTCCCTAAACGTCTGGAAAACACATAAAAGCGATATGAAATACGCGAAAGCTTCACCGCACCAAAAGCGGAAAAGCTTTCTAGTATAAGCCGGATAGCGTAAAGGCTCAAGTGGCGCGCCACAACAGCCTTGAGGCGGTCACGCAGCACCGGCAAACCGGCGCGTCGCCTGAAACTTGCCGCTTACTTGATCCAGAGCCTGATGGAATCCCAGGCGCGGCCAAAAATTCCGGCTTCTTCCACAGCCTCGAGCGCGACCAGTGGAACTTCGGCAATTGCAACCGGGTTGTCACCCAACATGACCTTGAGGCTGCCCAGCGACTGACCCTTTTTGAAGGGCGCGACCAGCGGATCAGGCCTTGCTACCTGGGTTTTCAGCTTGGGCGCGCTGCCTGCAACCACGGCGACCACGATAGCCTCGGGCCGGCCAAGCCTGACGGTGGACTCTTTACCCTTCCAGACGGCCGGCGAAACGACGGCCTGGCCGGCGTCAAACAGCTTCACGGCTTCATACGCGGTGTAACCCCAATTCAGCAATTTTTGCGATTCGTTGGCGCGCGCGCTGTCGCTGGTGGTTCCCAGCACAATCGCCAGCAGTCGCCTGCCGCCGGGGGCGCCAGCAGCGCCCAGGTTGGGGAAGTCGCGCTTGGCCGTGGCGATCATGCAGTAGCCGGCCGCGTTGGTGTGGCCGGTTTTCAGGCCATCCACCGTGGGGTCGCGAAACAGCAGCGTGTTGCGATTCGTGTCGTTCGCAACCGGAGTGCCGGGGTAACGGTATTTCTTGATGGCGGAGTAGGCAACGTAATCCGGAAAATCCTGCATCAGGCGCGTCGACAGAACGCTCAGGTCACGCGCGGTGGTGGTATGGCCGGCTTCGGTCAGGCCTTCGGGGTTTTTGTAACTGGTCGACTTCATGCCGAGCGCCTTGGCCTGCTCATTCATGAGTTGCACGAAATGCTCGACCGTACCGCCCACGCCCTCGGCCAGCGCCATGGTCGCGTCGTTGCCCGATTGCACCACCATGCCCTTGATCAGGTCTTCCACCGGCACCTGCATTTTGGGGTCAATGAACATGCGCGAACCGGGCATTTTCCAGGCCCGCTCGCTGACACCGAAGGTTTGCTTGAGGGTAATTTTTTTGGCCTTGAGCGCGTCAAACACCAGGTATTCGGTCATCAGCTTGGTCAGCGAGGCCGGCTCGACCGGCGCATCGATGTCCTTGGCGGCGAGGATCTGGTTGGCCGTGACGTCGAGCAGCAGAAAGGAACGGGCGGCGATTTCCGGTGCCTGTGGTGCCTGGGCGTGGGCGAGCGGCAGCGCCACAGAGAAAGCCAGGACCAAAGTGGCGGCGAGGCCGCGCAGGCCGACGGGGGCCTTGAGAGAGCATTGCATGTCAGGAATTGGGTAAGTGAAAGGGAAAGAAAAAAAAGGGGGGAGACAGGAGTGAATCGCGCAGCATTGGCAAGGTTCAGGCCACGGGCGATGACAGGTGGCGGGTCACCAGGTGTTTCAGCAACGGCAATTGTCCATGAAAGAAATGACCGACCCCGGGCACAACCGTAACAGGAAGTGCCTGCGGACGCGCCCAGTCCATCACAGCGGACAGCAGCACGGTGTCATCCTGCTCACCATGCACCACCAGCGTCTTGAGGTGGGCTGCGGGGTCTATCGGAGCGGCCGCCGCGCGGCTGACGCTGGTGCCTACCAGCACGAGTTTTTCAATGTTACGGCTGGTGCGCAGGCGTTCAAACGCGTGGGTGGTGACGAACGCACCGAAGGAAAACCCGGCCAGCGCCAGCGTGACTTGCTTGCCGCCCGGCGCCGCCGCATGCTGCACTACCGCCAGAAAATCATCCAGTTCGCCGCGGCCTTCGTCGTGACTGCCGGCACTGCCGCCGACACCGCGAAAGTTGAAGCGCACTGCCGTCCAGCCTGACTGCACGAAGGCCCGCGCCAGGGTCTGCACCACCTTGTTGTCCAGCGTGCCGCCAAACAGCGGGTGCGGATGGGCGATGACGGCCACGCCGCGCGAGTCGCCAGCCGGCGCATCCAGCGCAATTTCAAGCGCGCCGGCCGGGCCCTCAATGGTGGATTTGCGGGTCTGGGAATTCACGGATGCACTTTCCATTCAATTGGTTTGCTATTAAAAAAATAGCAAACCATAGCGGTATTCATTGGACGTGGCGTCCAAAACATCGGTTTTTTATACTCAAGGCGAAAATTCCCGCGCGACATCACCCGCCAGCCGCAATCTAGCGCCCGAGATGCGCGGGCACCAGCAAGCGCTCAACCACCCGGCCGTTTTTCAGGTGCGACTCGACAATCTCGTCGATGTCGCTCTCATCCACATAGGTGTACCAGACCGCCTCGGGATACACCACCGCCACCGGTCCCGCCGAGCAGCGGTCCAGGCAGCCGGCCTTGTTGACCCGCACCTGGCCCGGTCCGGCCAGCCCGGCCGCCTTGACTTGCGACTTGCAGCGGTCGAAGGCTTGCTGCGCGCGGTGATCGGCGCAACAAGCCTCGCCATTGGCGCGCTGGTTCAGGCAAAAAAAGATGTGCCGTTCGTAATAAGAACCCGCTGCGGAGTCAACGGGGCCGGTGTTTTGGGCAATGATGGAAGAACTCATGGTGTGATTTTACTTTTCAGCGCGCGCAGCGTATTCGGGACCCGAAAGCCGCACCAGCAGATACAGCAATGCCGCGTAGGGCCAGATCCAGCCCAGCCACTGCACCGCGCCATAAAACTGGATAAAACGGCCCTGCTCCCAGATTTGCAGGGTTTGCGCAAAATAAGGGTCAGCCGGCGCTTGGTTAAGCAACGCCAGATGCACGGCCAGCGCCAGCAGCGCCAGGGCCGCCGCAGCGCGGCGCTGCAGCGCCAGCAAGAGCGCGGCCAGCAACGCGCCCAAACCAATACCCGCCTGCACCGGGCTGTCCAGCCAGGCCCAGGCATGCTCGGGCCCGTAGCTGAGCGCTGCCGACAGGGCTGAAGCGAAGATGCCGACGGCAATCACTGCCATCGAAAACGCCGCGCGCTGCCAAAGGGTGCGGATAATGCAATAGCCGAGCAGACAGGGAATCAGCACACCCAGCGCCACGCAAAGCAGTTCGGCCACCGGCACCAGCGGCTGCAACTCGACATCGCGCACCGGCAGCCACTCCAGAAAGGGCGTGTCGGCCAGCGCCTCGGCAAGCGCCGACTCCAGCCGCTCGAACACCTGCCCCAGGCCCAGGGGCACGGAGGCGGGAAACAGCAAGGCGGGCGGCCAGAGCAGCAGCAGCACCAGCGCGAAGCGCGCATCCGGCGCAAACCAGCGCGCCCGCAGGCGAGCCCAGCGATCGACCAGACCGGCTTTGTCAAGCCCCCAGCCGCAACAGGCGCCCAGCCACGCACCCAGCGTATTGAGTGCAAGATCGACATTCGACGGCACACGGGACGGCAGGAAACTTTGCAGCGTTTCCATCGTCAGCGACAGCAACCCGGCGCCCAGCACCGCCAAGGCGATGGCCAAAATGGGCCGCCGGCCGCGCAGCAGTGCCGATAGGGCGAGTAAAAACCCCAGTGGGGCATAGCCCAGCACGTTGATGCCAACGTCAAAACCAGTCCAGTATTTCGGCAGCGGCGCCGTCAGGAAGCGCAGCGGCGAAATGCCCTGGTTGCGCCATTCGGAAAACGGGTAGAGGCTGGCGTAGACAATCAGGCAGACGATGGCAAGCGCCAGCGGAAAGGCAGTCGGGCGGTGCGCACCGTGCGCCGCATCCGGGGAATATGCTGGCCGGGCCATTTCGCTAGTCCTGTGGCGTGCGCCGGCTAGCCCTGCCAGGGCTTGACCACCACCAGAATCACCGCTGCCAGCAGCAGCAGCACGGGGACTTCATTGAACCAGCGCAACCAGACATGGCTGCGGCTGTTGCGCTTGTCGACGAACCTGTCCAGCTGCAGCACGCAGGCGTAGTGATAAACAATGACCAGCACCACGACGGCCAGTTTTGCATGCATCCAGCGATCGCCCGGGCCGCGTCCGATGCCGTAGCCAAGGTATAGCCACAAACCGAAAACCAGCGCCGGAAAAGCCAGCAAGGTGGTGAAGCGCATCAGCTTGCGGGCCATCAGGATCAGGCGCTCACGCTCGGCCACGCTTTCCGGCGGCACCATCGCGAGGTTGACAAAGATGCGCGGCAAATAGAACAGTCCGGCAAACCAGCTGGTGATGAAAACGATGTGAAGTGATTTGATCCAGAGC
>NZ_JABBPF010000190.1 GCF_012927415.1 Polaromonas sp.
TCGGGCATGTGGGCGCCAAACCGCCGTCCGGTTCGCTCGAATTCTTTTTGCACATCGCCGGCCGGCACAACGTCAAGAACGCTTTGGCCGCAACAGCCTGCGCGCTGGCAGCAGGCGTCCCGCTGACCTTCATAGCGACAGGCTTGTCAGCCTTTGTTCCCGTCAAGGGACGATCTCGCGCCGAGCAGGTGCGATTCAAGGACCACGTTCTGACCCTGATCGATGACACGTACAACGCCAATCCCGACTCCATGCATGCGGCCATCGAAGTGCTTGCCGAACTGCCCGGGCCGCGCTTGCTGGTCATGGGCGACATGGGGGAGGTGGGTGATCAGGGGCCTCAATTTCACGATGAAGCCGGCCGGCATGCCCGCGCCAGAGGCATCGAAAAACTTTTCACATTGGGCGACCAGTCCCGCAAAGCAGCCACTGCCTTTGGCGAAGCCCATCATTTCGTTGACATGTCGGAACTCGCTACCGCCGTGGTCGCTGAACTCCATCATGCGGGAAGCATGCTGGTGAAAGGTTCGCGCTTCATGAGGATGGAAAGAGTCGTCGATGCCGTCATGGCCGCAGCCGATCAAACGCCACAACATAGGGAGGAGCCTCATGCTTCTTAGCCTGGCACAGTGGCTCCAGACCGTCTCCCCCGAGTGGAGTTTTCTCAGGGTGTTTCAGTACCTGACGCTGCGGGCCGTCCTGGCGGCTCTCACGGCGTTGCTGATCGGTCTGATCGCAGGTCCATTCGTAATTCGCCGGCTGGTATCGCTCAAAATCGGTCAGCCCATCCGCGAATATGCCATGCAGACGCACCTGAGCAAAAGCGGGACCCCCACCATGGGCGGAGTGCTAATCCTGATGGCCATCGGCATCTCGACACTGATGTGGTCCGACTTGTCCAATCGCTTTGTCTGGATCGTGCTGATAGTCACCCTGGGCTTTGGTGCTGTCGGCTGGGCCGATGACTGGCGAAAAGTGGTGTTGAAAGACCCTGAGGGCATGCGATCCCGGGAAAAATATCTATGGCAATCCCTGATTGGGCTGCTTGCAGCGCTGTATCTGGTGTTCAGCATTTCCGAAAGCTCCAATCTGCGGGTGCTGGAGCTTTTTGTCAGCTGGGTGCAATCGGGTTTTGATGTGAACCTGCCACCAAAGGCCGGTCTGTTGGTTCCCTTTGTGAAAGAAGTGACCTATCCGCTAGGCATCTTGGGTTTTGTCATCCTGACCTATCTGGTGATAGTGGGCTCCAGCAATGCCGTCAACCTGACGGACGGCCTGGATGGGTTGGCCATCATGCCGGTAGTGATGGTGGGCTCTTCATTGGGTGTTTTCGCTTATGTGACCGGTAGCTCGGTGTATTCGAAATACCTGCTCTTTCCGCACATCCCGGGCTCGGGTGAGTTGCTGATATTTTGTTCTGCAATGGCAGGAGCCGGTCTGGCTTTTCTCTGGTTCAACACGCATCCCGCCCAGGTATTCATGGGTGATGTCGGTGCGCTGGCATTGGGCGCTGCGCTGGGCACGATTGCAGTGATCGTGCGTCAGGAAATTGTTCTCGCCATCATGGGTGGTATTTTTGTGGTGGAGGCGTTGTCCGTGATGCTGCAGGTGACCTGGTTCAAATACACGAAAAGACGATACGGCCAGGGTCGTCGGCTCCTGAAAATGGCACCGCTGCATCACCATTTCGAAAAAAGTGGCTGGAAGGAAACCCAAGTGGTCGTGCGTTTCTGGATCATCACCATGCTGCTGTGTCTGGTCGGTCTTTCAACGCTCAAGCTGAGATGAAAAACCTGGCGCACAAAGACATCCTGATATTGGGACTGGGCGCTTCGGGTATACGGCGGGCGCGTTGGTGCGTTCGCTGCGGCGCGCGTGTCACGGTGGCGGACACGCGGCCCGCACCGCCGCGACTGCAGGCACTCCGTGCGAGTCTGCCAACCGCAAGCTTTGTTCATGCCGAGATGAATGAGGAGCTGCTTTTACTTGGCGCCTTTGACATGGTGCTCAAAAGCCCGGGTTTGTCGCCGGACGTGCTCGCCACCGTGATGGCGGCAGCTAAAGTCGAGGGCATTTTTTGTGGTAATGAGCTCAGCCTGTTCGCTCAGGCGTTGGCTGATTTGAAAGAAGACCGGGCTTATGCGCCGCAGGTCATTGGCATTACAGGCACTAACGGCAAGACCACAGTGACTTCACTGACGGGTCAACTGGTGCAGCGCGCCGGAAAATCAGTAGCGGTGGCCGGCAATATCGGTCCCACTCTGCTGGACACCCTTACCGAAAAGCTCGATGAAAAATCCGGCGATGTCGGTTTGTTCGCACTGCCTGAAGTCTGGGTGCTGGAGCTGTCGAGTTTTCAGCTCGATGAAAGCACGAATTTTGAACCCACCGTGGCGACGACCCTCAACATCAGCCAGGATCACCTGGATTGGCACGGAACGCTGTCTGCCTACATGGCGGCAAAGGCAAATGTTTACGGCAGCGCTGGCCTGATGCTGCTCAATCGTGATGATCCCCTTGTTATGGCGGCATTGCCGGCTCCGGTTAAAGGCAAGCAACTGCGCTTGTATCTTACTTTCGGCGGCGACGAGCCCAAGCGGCCTGGTGACTACGGTATTGGAACCGTCAATGGCATGGCATGGCTGGTGCGCGCGGCAGAAGCGGATGAAACCATTAAACGCCGAAAAGTTGAAGAGGTGGTGCTGCACATCCAGCGCCTGATGCCGCTCGAAGCGCTGCGTATTCACGGTCGGCACAATGCCACCAATGCGCTGGCTGCGCTGGGTTTGGCGGTCGCGGCAGGATGTCCGCTTGCACCCATGCTGCACGGTTTGCGAGAGTACCGCGGCGAGCCGCATCGGGTGGAGTCGGTGGCAGTCCTTCGCGAAGTGGAATATTTTGATGATAGCAAGGGCACCAACGTGGGTGCCACAGTCGCTGCACTGGCAGGTCTGGGTGCCGAGCGAAAACTGGTGCTAATTTTGGGCGGTGAAGGCAAGGGGCAGGATTTCTCGCCGCTGGCCGAACCGGTGTCGCGTTACGCCAGGGCCGTCGTTCTAATAGGGCGCGACGCAAAGCTCATCAGGGCCGCGTTGCAGCACAGTCATGTTTGCCTTCTGGATGCTACGACCATGGAAGCTGCGGTCATCACTGCGGCCGCACAGGCCAAGCATGGTGACGCCGTGCTGATGTCTCCGGCGTGTGCAAGCTTTGACATGTTCGACAATTACGAACACCGTGCGCTAGCTTTCTGTAACGCCGTGCAGGTCCTGGCTCAGGATCAAGGGGCCGTGTTGTGACCGCCACCACGCGCTTCATGGGCTGGTTCTCGGGCGTCGGCAAAGCCGCGTCAGAAGTTCTGCCTGTGCGCTTGGGCGGTCAGCGGTTTCCCGGCAAGCTGGCAACCCCTGTTCGGATGGCGGGTCTTGACTGGGCCCTGCTCTGGGTCACGCTCGCCCTGCTCATGTGGGGGCTTGTCATGGTGTATTCGGCGTCGGTAGCGATGCCGGACAACCCCAAATTTGCACGCTACGCGCACACCCATTTCCTGACCCGCCATGTATTAGCGCTGGCGGTAGCTTTTCTGGCCGCGACGCTCGCATTTCAGGTTCCCATGGCAACCTGGGAAAAAGTCGCACCGTGGATGTTTGTCGTGTCGCTGCTGTTGTTGATACTGGTGCTGGTGCCCTTTATCGGCAAGGGTGTCAATGGCGCGCGTCGCTGGATTTCTTTGGGCGTGATGAACTTTCAGCCGTCAGAGCTGGCTAAATTCGCGGTGCTGCTGTACGCCGCTGACTACATGGTCAGGAAAATGGAAGTGAAAGAGCGCTTTTTTCGCGCCGTACTGCCGATGGCCGTCGCCATAGCGGTGGTCGGTGTGCTGCTGCTTGCAGAGCCGGACATGGGAGCGTTCATGGTGATCTCGGTCATCGCGATGGGAATTCTCTTCCTGGGCGGTGTCAACGCGCGCATGTTCTTCGTGATTGCGACCGTGGTGGTGGTCGCCTTTGGCCTGATGGTGATGCTCAGCGAATGGCGGCGCGAGCGGATTTTTGCTTATCTGGATCCGTGGAGTGATAAATATTCCATGGGCAAGGGCTACCAGCTATCGCACTCACTGATTGCCTTTGGACGGGGTGAGATTTTTGGTGTTGGCCTGGGTGGCAGCATTGAAAAGTTGCACTGGCTGCCCGAGGCGCACACCGACTTTCTGATGGCGGTGATAGGCGAGGAGTTTGGCCTGATTGGCGTTCTGGTCGTGATTGGCCTGTTCATGTGGATGACCCGCCGCATCATGCATATCGGCCGGCAGGCGATTGCGCTGGACCGTTTGTTTGCGGGTTTGGTGGCACAAGGGGTTGGCGTCTGGGTTGGTTTCCAGACCTTCATCAACATCGGCGTAAACCTGGGTGCCTTGCCCACCAAGGGTTTGACATTACCGCTGATGAGTTATGGTGGCTCGGCCATTTTGATGAACCTGATCGCATTGGCCGTGGTCTTGCGGATAGATTATGAGAATCGGGTTCTGATGCGCGGAGGCCGTGTATGACCCAGCACGACGCACGCGGCGCCATGGCCGCAGTACATACAGTGACAAGCACGGGCGGTCGCATAGCACTTGTGATGGCTGGTGGCACGGGAGGACACATTTTTCCCGGCTTGGCCGTGGCTGAAGCCTTGCGTGAACGCGGCTGGCGCGTTCACTGGCTGGGAGGCCGGGGTAGCGCAGACCAACCCAGCATGGAGAGTCAGCTGGTGCCTTCGCGTGGTTTTGTCTTCGAGTCGATCGATTTTTCTGGCGTGCGGGGCAAAGGGCCTGTCACCCTGGCACTTTTACCCCTGCGCCTGCTCAAGGCTTTTTGGCAGAGCGTGCAGGTGATCCGCCGCGTCAAGCCTGATGTGGTGGTAGGGCTGGGCGGTTACATCAGCTTTCCAGCCGGCATGATGAGCGTTTTGCTGGGCAAAACACTGATCCTGCATGAGCAGAACTCCGTGGCCGGCATGGTGAACAAGCTGCTGGCCTTTGTCGCGGATCGGGTGTTTACGGCCTTTCCGGGGGTACTTGGCAAAAAAGCCGAGTGGGTGGGTAATCCGCTTCGTCCGGCTTTCATTTGCCAGCCTGAACCGGCGACCCGTTTCGCCGGACGTAGCGGGCCGCTCAAGCTGCTGGTGGTAGGCGGCAGCCTGGGCGCCAAGGCGCTGAACGAGCTGGTGCCCAAGGCCCTCGCGCTGATTCCGACAGCCCGGCGGCCCAGGGTGACGCAGCAA
>NZ_JABBPF010000210.1 GCF_012927415.1 Polaromonas sp.
CTGCGCTGCCCCCCAAGGGGGCGCTGCGCCTGCGGCCCGGCAAAGCCGGTTCCGCGGCCCCTGCTGGCGTGAAGAGGAAGCCCGGTACTGAGGGCATACGCGCGATCCCTCATGGGTCGGCCCAAGGTTTGGCACAATTTGGCCATGACCCTGCACGCCTCCAACTTTGCCCCCTTCCCGATGGGTCGCCCCCGTCGCCTGCGCCGTGACAGCTTCACGCGCAACCTGGTGCGCGAAAACGCACTCACCGCGCACGACCTGATCTACCCGGTATTTGTGCTTGACGGCCAGCGGCGCCGCGAGCCCATCGCTTCCATGCCCGGCGTGGAGCGGCTCAGCCTGGACCTGCTGCTGCCGGTGGCCGAGGAGTGCGTGAAGCTGGGCATTCCGGTGATGGCGCTGTTTCCGGTGATTGACGCGTCGCTCAAGACCGAAGACGGCCAGGAAGCGCTTAACCCCGAAGGTCTGGTGCCGCATGTGGTGCGCGAGCTGAAAAGACGTTTCCCCGAGCTCGGCGTGATGACCGACGTGGCGCTCGACCCCTTCACCACCCACGGCCAGGACGGCCTGCCTGACAGCCATGGCTACATCATGAACGACGAGACGCTGGAAGTGCTGGTCCAGCAGGCGCTGACGCAGGCTGAAGCCGGTGTCGATATCGTCGCGCCCAGCGACATGATGGACGGTCGCATTGGCGCCATCCGGCAGGCGCTGGAAAGCCAGAACCTCATCCACACCCGCATCATGGCCTACAGCGCCAAGTACGCGAGCGCTTTCTACGGTCCGTTCCGCGATGCCGTCGGCTCGTCGGGCAACCTGGGCAAGGCCAACAAAAAGGTTTACCAGATGGACCCCGGCAACAGCGATGAGGCGCTGCGAGAAGTCGCCATGGACATCGCCGAGGGCGCCGACATGGTGATGGTCAAGCCTGGCATGCCCTACCTGGACGTGGTGCGCCGCGTCAAGGACGAATTCCAGGTGCCGACCTTCGCCTACCAGGTCAGTGGCGAGTACGCCATGCTCAAGGCCGCCGCCCTGAACGGCTGGCTCGACCATGATGCGGTCATGATGGAAAGCCTGCTGGCCTTCAAGCGCGCCGGCGCTGACGGCGTGCTGACTTACTTTGCCATCGACGCCGCCCGAAAGCTGCGCCAGGTTTGAAAAGCGCCACCACGGACGCCGGTTTTGCTATTAAAATAATAGCAAATTACAACCGTAATCACTGGACCTAAGGCCGGTTTGACATAAAAAAACGAAATGGGGCTTGCATGCGCGTCTTCACCATCACCCCAGGCAACCTGGGCGTTACGGAAACCAGCACCCTGCCGACGCAACTCCCTGCGCAAGGCCTGGTCTGGATTGCCTGCGCGCGGCGCGAGTTCGAGGTCATGCAGCTGCAAATCCAGGCAACACTGCAAAGCCTCTGCGGCACTCAGCTGGTCGACCTTCATGTGTCCGACCTGCTGAGCAACCAGCTGCCCTCGCACTACGACTACACCTCGCAATACGACATCCTGGTGTTTCGCCGCCTTGGCACCGGCCAATCGGAAACCGACCTTTCCCGGCCCGGGGAGCCAACGCATCAGCCGGTCAAGCGCAGCGGGCCGCCGGTGCTGCGGCGCATCGACACCAGCCCGGTGGGCTTTGCCGTGTTCGACAATTTGCTGCTGACCGTGCACCCGACCGAATGCGCCGCCCGCGACAGCTACGCCTTCAAGCTGCTCAATTCATCCTCCGCCACCACCACCGACTCGCGCGTCAATGGCGTCAAGCTGCCGGCCAGCCCGGCCGACCTGATGCTGCGCATCGTCAACCACATGGTGGACGGCTACCTGGAGCTGCGCCGCGAGCTGACGCGCCAGTTTGACCACTGGCAGTCCGAACTGCTCCGACCAGACACGCGCTTCAGCAACTGGAGTTCGGTGCTGGACGCGCGGCTGGCGATGCACCAGCTGGACGAGATCTGCGAAGACCAGCGCGCTGCCCTGCAGGACTGGATTGAGTCGATTGAAACCTGGCCCGACAGCGACACACTGCAAATACAGCGCGAACGCGAACTGCTCAAGGTGCGTTCGCGCGACGTGCTCGAGCATATCGAGCGCGTGGTCCACCATGTGCAGCGCCTGGAGCAAAGCGCCGAAACCGCCGTGCAGATGCACTTTTCGGCGCAAAGTCACCGTACCAACGACATCATGCGCACGCTCACGGCGCTGACCGCCGTGTTTTTGCCGCTCAACCTGATCACTGGCTTTTTTGGCATGAACTTCGAGTTCCTGCCCATCATCCACAGCCGCTCGGGGTTCTGGTGGACCTTCGGCCTGATGCTGCTGCTGGTGGTCGTGGTGGTTTCCGTGTTCTGGCGCAAGCGCTATCTGGCCAAATCAAGCCGATAGGAATGCGCCAGCCACACAGCGCCCGGCCGATGCCACAAGCGCCGTTCGCCCGGGTCACGCTGGCTTCGGTAAAGCTCCGCTGAGCGGGCCGGAGCCCGGATTGCGCCGCGTGGCCGAAGTTTCCCGCCAGCGGCAGCCCGCTGCAGGACTAAGCAGCGCAGTTTCATGTGACCCAAATCAATTCTTCGTTTTACCGGCCGCACTTGCGGACCACTGATGCGCGCCCGCCGATGCCCCGCCGGCGCTGGTGGATCGCTCGAAGCCAACTTTCCGGCCCTGATCTCCTAGAACCACGAACCACGAATCGCGCATCAGCGACAGGCGCAATCAGCTCGGCCTGCAGATCAATCTGCTGACAAAACGGGCAAACACCTGGATGATCCAGATGCGACTCAGCCAGAAAAACCAACGGTCCGGATTCAGCGAAGACCAGCGCGACAACCTGCGGAAAGCGTCATCGGACGGTGAAAAGGCCTGAATCACCGTGAACGGCGGTGCACTGGATCAGTCAGCCAGTTTGGCGGCAAAAAAGGCCAGCGTCCGTTCTCGCGCCAGCGTGGCCGCCGCTTCGTTGTAGGAGCCGCGCTGGTCGCAGTTGAAGCCGTGGTTGGCTGGATAGACATACACCTCGACTTCGGGATGCGCCTTGCTGAAGGCGCTGATGCCTTCCATCGGAATCCAGTGGTCCTGGTCGCCAAAGTGCGCCATCACCGGGCATTGGGGCTGGCGGGCGATTTCGTCTTCCGCCGTCATGCCGCCACCGTAATAGGGCACCGCGGCCGCTAGGCCCTTGAGCATGCAGGCCGCCTGCCAGGTCAGCAAGCCACCCCAGCAAAACCCGACGATGCCCACCTTGCCGCCGCTGGCCTGGGCCGCATGGTCGATGGCGGCCTGGAGGTCTTGCAACACGCCGGCGCCGGGCAAGGCACTCGTGGCGGTTTTCAGTTCGAAGCCGGCCGTCATGTCGGCTTCGGTGTAACCCAGTTCCACGCCCGGCTTGACGCGTTCAAACGTGGCTGGCGCAACGGCCAGGTAGCCCTGCTCGGCAAAGCGGTCTGCCACCGCGCGGATGTGCGAGTTGACGCCGAAGATTTCCTGCACCACAACGACAGCGCCGCGTGGCTTGCCCGCCGGTTGCGCCACATAGGCGGGAACGGTGAAACCATCGGCAGCCGTGAGATTGGTGAATTGACCCATGATGAAAAAGCTCCTGTTAAGCCGTTGTGTTGAATGGATTGAATGGATTAAATTAAAGGGCCTGGCGGAATCAGCCATCAGCCATCGGGAAGGCAGTGCCAGTTGCTCAGGACCGCGCGTTGAGCTTGCGCTCGACAAAGTCGAGCCGGTCCTGGCCCCAGAACAGTTCGCCGTCGATCACGTAGCTGGGCGCGCCGAACACACCGGCGGCAATCGCCTGCACGGTATTGCTTTCATAACGCTCCTGCACCGCCTGGCTGTAGGATTGCTCCAGCCGCCCGGCACCCAGGCCGCATTCCGCCAGCAGCCCGGCCAGCACTTTTTCATCAGCGATGTGCCGCTCCTGTGCCCACACGGCGGTGAAAATGGCGCCGCTGATCTTCATGGCAGCTTCGGTGCCGTCGTGCAGATCGACCGCAATGATCAGGCGCGAAGCATCGTCACCCGATGCCGGAAAATACTTCGGTTTGACATTCAGGAGCAACCCCTGGTAGCCGGAGTAGCGCTTAAGCTCTAACAGGCGGTAGGCCTGACGCTGCGGCGCACGCTGGCCCAGCGGCAGACCGCCCGAGATCGGAAACACCTTGCCGCCCAGATCAATAGGCAAGACCCGCACCGTGGCGCCGGCCGCGCGCGCGATCTGCGAAAAACGCGCGTGGCCCAGATAGGCCCAGGGGCTTTGCGGCGTGAAATAGTAGTCCACAGTTGTACTCAAAATCGTCTCCGGGGTCAGGAATTCATTACAGTCACGGATTCAGCGCGATTCCCCTTGTACCCGGGATTGCCACTTTTTGCAGGAGTCCGGTTTGTCCAAACTTGTTTTAATCACGGGAGGCTCGCGCGGCATTGGTGCGGCAACGGCCTTGCTGGCGGCCCGTCAGGGCTATGCGGTGGCAGTCAACTACGCCAGCAACTCGCTCGCCGCCGATGAGGTGGTTCGGCAGATCCATCAGTCTGGCGGCCATGCCATGGCGGTACAGGCCGACGTGGCGCAGGAAGCGCAGGTGCTGGCGATGTTTGAAAAAATCGATGCCGAATTCGGCCGCGTCAGCGCGCTGGTCAACAACGCTGGCGTGGTGGACCAGACCACGCGCGTCGATGCGATTACGCTGGCGCGGCTGCAGCGCATCTTTGAAATAAATGTGTTCGGCTCTTTTTTATGCGCCCGCGAAGCCGTCAGGCGCATGAGCACGCGTCACGGCGGCTCCGGCGGTGCGATTGTCAATGTCTCCAGCGCCGCAGCGCGGCTGGGCTCGCCCGGCCAGTACGTGGACTATGCGGCGGCCAAGGGCGCGATCGACACCTTCACCATCGGCCTGGCCAAGGAGGTGGCGAGCGAAGGCATACGTGTCAACGCCGTGCGCCCCGGCCTCATCAAAACCGGTATACACGCCTCAGGCGGCTTGCCGCACCGCGCACAGGACATGGCGCCGCAAGTGCCCATGCAACGGCCCGGCAGCGCCGAAGAAGTGGCCGAATCGATCGTCTGGCTGTTATCTGAAAATTCTTCTTACACCACTGGCGCGCTGCTGGATGTGGCGGGAGGCCGATAAAGAGATGACCCCCACGCTTGCCACTGCGTGTGCTGCGCTGCCCCCCGAGGGGGCTGGCCTGGCTTGGGGCGGCCCGGCGCCAAGGCCGTGGACCCCCACGCT
>NZ_JABBPF010000163.1 GCF_012927415.1 Polaromonas sp.
CAGTTCGGTCGCATTGCCGCAACCCACGACAGCCGGAATTCCCAGCTCGCGCGCAATGATGGCGGCGTGGCAGGTGCGGCCGCCGCGGTTGGTGACAATGGCGCTGGCGCGCTTCATCACGGGTTCCCAGTTCGGGTCGGTCATATCAGTGACCAGCACGTCGCCAGGCTGGACCTGGTCCATCTCGCTGATGTCATGCACGATGCGGACCGGGCCAGTACCGATTTTCTGGCCGATCGCTCGGCCTTCGGTCAGCACGGTGCCGCTGCCCTTAAGTTTGTAGCGCTGCTCGGCCTTGCCCTTGGCCTGACTTTTCACGGTTTCCGGGCGTGCCTGCAGGATGTACAACTGCCCATCGGTGCCATCCTTGCCCCACTCAATATCCATCGCGCGGCCGTAATGCTCTTCAATAATGACGGCGTAACGCGCCAGCTGTTCCACATCGGCATCGGTCAGTGAATAGCGGTTACGCAATGAAATAGGGACATCGCTGGTTTTCACCAGCTTGCCACCGGCTTTTTTCTCCTCGGCCGTGGTGAACTCCATTTGCAGCAGCTTGGAGCCCAGGTTGCGGCGGATGACGGCGCGGTTGCCGGCTTTGAGCATGGGTTTGTGCACATAAAACTCGTCCGGATTGACGGCGCCCTGCACCACGGTTTCCCCAAGACCGTAACTGGAGGTGATGAACACCACGTCTTCAAAGCCACTTTCAGTGTCGATGGTGAACATCACACCGGCCGCTCCCAGGTCGCTGCGCACCATACGCTGCACGCCGGCAGACAGGGCGACGTCAGCATGGGCAAAACCCTGGTGAACGCGGTAACTGATAGCGCGGTCGTTGTAAAGCGAGGCAAACACCTCTTTCATCTTGTGCAGAATGTCTTCAATGCCAACCACGTTCAGGAAGGTTTCCTGCTGGCCGGCAAACGACGCATCGGGCAGATCTTCGGCGGTGGCAGAGGAACGCACGGCAAAGCTGGTTTGTGCATCGTTTGCACTAAGCGCGGCAAAGCTGTCTCGCACCGCCTTGTCAAACTCTGGCGGAAAAGGCTGGGCTTCCACCAGCGCCCGGATGTTTGCACCTGCTACGGCGAGTGCCCGCACATCCTCCGTATCAAGCGCGTCGAGCACTGCATTGATTTTGTGATCCAGCCCGTCGTGTGCCAGAAACAGGCGGAAAGCATAAGCAGTCGTGGCAAAGCCCGTTGGAACGCGAACGCCCTTGGGGCCGGTTGGCAATTGAGAGATCATCTCGCCCAGGCTGGCGTTCTTGCCGCCGACCGACTCGACATCGGTCATCCTCAGGTTTTCAAATGGTACGACCAGGGCGGCCGCCTCAAAAAGGTTTGACATGAAAATACTCCGGGAGGTTTAAAAACCATAACAAAGCACATGCGCGGCGGGCAACCTTGTTGTCGTTCTAGGGGGCTGTAGCGGGCATGGCTGGAAAAATCTGGATAATTAGGTGATTGTAGTGCCCGGGCATCGGGCGGCAAGCGCCACGAACCTCACCTTACCGGATAGCGACATGTCCAACCGCACCGTATTTTTCATCTCCGACGGCACCGGGATTACCGCTGAAACCTTTGGCAATGCCATCCTGGCCCAGTTCGAAATCAATCCGCGCCACGTTCGCCTGCCCTTCATCGATAGCATCGACAAAGCCCACCAGGCGATCCGCCAGATCAACCACACGGCGGAAATTGAAGGCAAACGACCCATCGTCTTCACAACACTGGTGAACATGGGGATTCTGGCCATCATCAAAAGCCACTGCAACGGCATGTTGCTGGACATGTTCGGTATGTTTGTAGCGCCGCTCGAGAGCGAGCTCGGCCTCAAATCAAACCACCGGGTAGGCCGGTTTTCGGATGCCTTCAAAACCAAGCAGTACGATGACCGCATCGAGGCCATCAATTTTTCGCTGGCCCACGACGATGGTCAGAGTAACCGCGACCTGCAGGGCTCGGACGTCATTTTGGTGGGCGTCAGCCGCAGCGGCAAAACCCCCACATCGCTGTACCTGGCCATGCAATACGGCCTCAAAGCCTCCAACTACCCGCTGATTCCCGAAGACTTCGAGCGCCGCCAGCTACCGCCGGCACTGGGTCCCCACCGCAAGAAAATTTTCGGCCTGACGATCGCCGCCGAGCGCCTGAGCCAGATCCGCAATGAACGCCGACCCAACTCCAACTACGCCAGCCTGATCAACTGCCGACATGAGATCCATGAAGCCGAAGCCATGATGCGGCGGGAAGGCATTCGCTGGTTATCGACCACCACCAAGTCCATCGAGGAAATTGCCACCACCATCCTGCAGGAAATCAAGCCCGGACGGCTCGATTACTGATTCGCCAGATGCATCGTCGAACCGAATTCAAGCGCGATCTCATCGGGAACGAAGCGAACCATTAATCGCCGGGCGGCAAAAAGGAATCGAAGCCGTACCGCTGTTAATTTACCCCCCCTCTTTAGACAAAAAACGCTTGTCGTCCAATGAATTACGATTTTGCCAGCTATGTTTATGATAGCAATTGACAAACCGTTCTTCTTTGCGTGGTCCAAGCCCGCTTGACTCGCGGGGGCGCGCTTATAGGCAAGTTCGAAGTTATCGATAGTTAATATCTATTTTACCGACTTAATCAAAAGTATTAAACTATCGAATTCCTAAAATTTTTAACCTAGTAAAGGAAATCCCCATGTCCCTCATCAACACCGAAATCATTCCCTTCAAAGCCACTGCCTACCAAAACGGCAAGTTTGTTTCCGTGAGCGACGACAAACTCAAAGGCAGGTGGTCTGTATTTGTGTTCTTTCCGGCCGCATTTACCTTTGTGTGCCCTACCGAACTGGGCGACCTGGCCGACAACTACGCTGAATTTCAGAAAATGGGCGTGGACATCTATGGTGTGTCGACCGACACCCACTTCACGCACAAAGCCTGGCACGACAGTTCCCCGGAAATGGGCAAGGTCCAGTACGCCTTGCTGGGCGACCCGGCACATGTGCTTGCCAAGGGCTTTGATGTGCTAATTGAGGAAGGCGACGCCGCTGGCCTATGCCTGCGCGGTACCTTCATCGTGAACCCAGAGGGCCGGATTCAAACGATAGAAGTACACCCAGACGGCATTGGCCGCGACGCCAAGGAACTGCTTCGCCGCGTGAAAGCTGCCCAGTACATCGCCGCTCACCCGGGTGAAGTTTGCCCGGCCAAGTGGAACGAAGGCGCTGAAACACTGAAGCCATCGTTCGACCTCGTCGGCAAAATCTAAGCCCGCCAAGCCCCAAGCCCGAGCGCTTGCGTTCGGGCTTTTTTATTCCATCTTCACTAATCAATAAGCGAGATCACCATGCTTGATGCTGCCACCAAAGCCCAACTCAAAAGCTACCTCGAACGCGCCACCCAGCCGATTGAAATCGTGGCCTCGCTGGACGACAGCAAGGCATCAAGTGATCTTCAGTCGCTGCTGAAGGATGTGGCGGAGTCGTCGCCGCTGGTCAAGGTGAGCGAAAGCCGGGACGACGACTATCGGAAGCCGTCGTTTTCAGTCAACCGCCCCAGCGAAAATCACGGCCCGCGTTTTGCCGGCCTGCCCATGGGCCACGAATTCACCTCGCTGATCCTGGCACTGCTGCAGATCGGCGGTTACCCGCCCAAGGTTGAGGAGGACGTGCTGCAACAGATCAGGGCGCTGGACGGTGATTTTGAATTCGAGATTTATGTCTCGCTTACCTGCCACAGCTGCCCCGACGTAGTGCAAGCGCTTAACCTGATGGCGGTGCAGAATCCGCGCATCAAGACAACGATGGTCGATGGCGCGCTGTTCCAGGACGAAGTCAAGGCGCGCCAGATCATGGCCGTGCCAACCGTATTTCTGAATGGTACGGAATTCAGCCAGGGCCGCATCAGCCTGGAAGAAATCCTGGCCAAAATCGACACCAGCGGCGTTGAGCGCGAAGCCAGAAAGATCGACGCCAAGGAACCCTTCGACGTGCTCATCATCGGTGGTGGCCCCGCGGGCGCAGCGGCTGCGGTCTATGCGGCTCGCAAGGGCATTCGCACCGGCATTATTTCAGAACATTTTGGCGGCCAGGTGCTCGACACCATGGGGATTGAAAATTTCATCTCGATCCGGAAAACCGAAGGCCCGAAATTTGCCGTGGCGCTGGAAGAGCATGTGCGAGAGCATGAGGTCGACATCATGAATCTGCAGCGCGTCAAGGCGCTGGTTCCTCAAGCGGGTCCAGGCCAGCAATTGATGGGAGTCCAGCTTGAAAGCGGTGCCTCGCTGACAGCCAAAACTGTCATCCTCGCCACTGGCGCGCGCTGGCGCAACATCAATGTACCGGGCGAGCACGAATATAAGAACAAGGGTGTGGCCTATTGCCCGCATTGCGACGGCCCGCTGTTCAAGGGCAAACGAGTGGCGGTGATCGGCGGCGGCAATTCCGGCGTCGAGGCAGCAATCGACCTGGCTGGCATCGTCGGTCATGTCACCTTGATCGAATTTGATACCGCGCTGCGCGCCGATGCCGTGCTGCAGCGCAAGCTGCACAGCCTGGCGAACGTCGAGGTGTTTACCAATGCCCAAACCACCTCAATCACCGGCGACGAGCAGAAGGTTAACGGCCTGACTTACAAGGACCGCAGCGACGGCGAGAGTCACACGGTTGCGCTCGAAGGCGTGTTCATCCAGATCGGCCTGGTGCCCAATACCGACTTTCTGAAAGGCCGGGTAGAGTTGTCCAAACACGGGGAAATCATCGTCGATGCCAAGGGCCAAACCTCGGTGCCGGGCGTGTTCGCCGCGGGCGACGCCACCACCGTGCCCTTCAAGCAAATCATCATCGCAGCGGGCGACGGTGCCAAGGCGGCGCTTGGCGCTTTCGATCATCTGATCCGCACGTCAGCGCCGGTGGCTTGAGGCGAAAAGGATTGTCCGGTGCCTGACAACACGTTGCTGTCGCAATCGGACAGCTTGACGCTGAACAGCAAGTTCTGAACCCCGCGCCGTCGATCCGGCGCTTGAAACCTCGGGCATTCCTGCGAAAAGCCGGCAGGTCCGAGGGCGTTTGGTCATCACACCATGT
>NZ_JABBPF010000147.1 GCF_012927415.1 Polaromonas sp.
GGCCGTGGTCGGCCTGCAGCGGGGGATTTTCATTTTCGCGAACGGCCACGCCTTCATACGCATGGTAGGCCAGCGAGGCCAGCACAAACGTCGATTGCTGGCTGATCGGCAGCACGCCGCCGGTCTGGGCGCTCACGGCAACCCCGGCGCGCGTGTGGGTGTGCATGACGCAACCGGCATCCGCCCTGGCCTCGTGCACCGCGCTGTGAATCACGAAACCGGCCGGATTGACCGGAAAGGCGGAGTCGATGACCTTGTTGCATTTTTCATCGACCTTGACCAGGCTGGAGGCGGTGATCTCGTCAAACATCAGCCCGTAAGGGTTGATCAGGAAGTGGTGGCTACCCGGGCCGGCGACCGATTCGGGCAGCTTGGCGCTGATGTGGGTGAAGACCAGGTCGCTCCAGCCGTAAAGCGCCACCAGCCGGTAGCAGGCGGCCAGGTCGCAGCGCAGCTGCCATTCTTCGGCGCTGACGACTTCCTTGAGGGAGGGGATGTGCATGCGGTTCTCCTTGTAGTTTGCGTTCGGGGCAGACAGCAGCTTACTGCGGCAGGGTCAGGAAATCCAGTCGCGCAAGATACAGCCGGGCCAGTGCGGTGACGCGGGCCGGCGTGTACCGGCTGTTATTTCAATGCATTAAACTGCTATTGAAAAAATAGCGGGAGAAGCCGGTATTAATTGGACCTGAAGCAGATTTGATGCTTGAAACCGCTTTATTCCACTGGCCCGCCTCCCGCCTTCCGCCTCCCGTTACTTGGCGCCTGGCGCTTAGTCGGCCTTGATCTTTGCGCGCGCAACCACTTCCTTCCAGCGTGCCTGCTCGGCCCTGATGAAGGCGCCGTACTGCGCCGGCGTGTCGCCAACCGGCTGGGCAGTGTCGCCGCGCAGCCGCTCGGTGGCTTGCGCGTTGTGCATGGCTTTGCCACACGCGTCGGCGATTTTGTCGATGGCTGCCGCAGGCATGCTGGACGGCGCGTTCAGTCCGTACCACTGCGTCATCTCAAAGCCGGGGTAACCGCTTTCGGCCACCGTCGGCACCTCGGGCAGCTGCGGCAGGCGCTCCCTGGTGCCGGTGGCGATGCAGCGCAGCTTGCCCGACTTGATGTGCGCCAGGATGGCTGGCGCGCCCACGCTGGCCGCGTCAAGCCGGCCAGCCAGCAGGTCAGTGAGTTGCGGGCCGGTTCCGCGATAAGGCACATGCAGCACAAAAATACCCGACACCATTTTCAAATATTCGAAGGCCAGGTGCCCGGCGCTGCCGTTGCCGGCCGAGCCGTAGTTGAGCTGGCCGGGTTTTGACTTGGCCAGTGCGATGAATTCCTTCAAATTTCTGGCCGGCACGTTGCTGTTAACCACATACAGGCTGGGCACTTTGGCGAGCAGCGAGACCGGCCTGAAATCACGATTCGTGTCGAAAGGCAGCTTGTCAAAAATGAAAGGGTTCACCGCCATGGTGCCGATATGGCCCAGGATGAGGGTGTGGCCGTCAGTGGAGGAGGCGCACTCCTGCATGGCGATATTGCCGCTGGCGCCGGGCCTGTTGTCAACAAATACCGTCTGGCCCAGCGTCTTGCCGAGTTCGTTGGCCGCCGAACGGGCGACGATTTCCGAGCTGCCGCCGGGCGCGAACGGCACGATCAGGCGAATCGGCTTGACTGGCCAGCCAGCTTGCGCGCGGGTCAGGCCGGGAAACGCGGCAACGGCGGCCAGTGCGCTGCCGACTCTCAGGCCGCGTTGCAGGGCGCGGCGTCGGGTATCGGCTGGGTTCATGGCATGTTCTCCGTCGGTGATTGTCGTTCCAGGCGTAGCATTTTCAGTCTTTCGACAGGCTTTCAGGGTTTGCCCTAGGCTGGTTCAGCGACTTGAATCCAACAATCGAGACGCAGGGCAATTCACAGTCGCGGCATCTCCCGCGCCTGCCTCAAGGAGTTTTTCATGCAAAAGGTATTGCACATCAACCCGGAGAAATGCACTGGCTGTCTGCAGTGCGAAATGGCGTGTTCGTTTGAGAACTACGGCGTTTTTGCACCGGCCAAGTCGCGCATCAAGGTCTTCGACTTTCACGACACCGGCAAAAAAGTACCGTACACCTGCACCCAGTGCGACGAAGCCTGGTGCCTGCACGCCTGCCCGGTCGAGGCCATCACGCTGGACAAACTGACCGGCGCCAAAGTGGTGAACGACAGCACCTGCGTGGGCTGCAAAGTGTGCACCATCGCCTGCCCGTTTGGCACCATCAATTACGTGCAGGAAACCGGCAAGGTGCAAAAGTGCGACCTGTGCGGCGGCGAGCCGGCCTGTGCCGAAGCCTGCCCGACCGGCGCCATCACTTTCATCGATGCCAACTGGACGGGTCTGGGCAAGATGCAGCAGTGGGCTGACAGACTCGGTAACCAGCCCTCAGCGGCTTAAGGAGAAACGATCATGTCCTGGGCTGGAAAAATTCTCCGCGTTGACCTGACGCTTGGCACCGTCAAGTCCGAACCCCTCAACATGGACTGGGCGCAGGCCTACCTTGGCTCGCGCGGTTTGGGCAGCAAATACCTGGTGTCCGAGGTGGATCCGAAGGTAGACCCGCTGTCGCCTGACAACAAGATCATCTGGGCCACCGGGCCGCTGACCGGCACCATGGCGTCGACGGGCGGGCGCTACACCGTCATCACCAAAAGCCCGTTGACGGGTGCGATTGCCTGCTCCAATTCGGGTGGCTACTGGGGTGCCGAGCTGAAAATGGCGGGCTGGGACATGGTGATCTTCGAGGGCAAGTCGCCCACGCCGGTTTACCTGTACATCAACGACGATGTGGCCGAGCTGCGCGATGCGGCCCACCTCTGGGGCAAGAGCGTCTGGGAGACCGAGCCGCTGATCAAGAAAAGCCTGCAGGACCCGCTGATCCGGGTCTCATGCATTGGCAAGGCGGGCGAAAACGGCGTGTTGTATGCGGCGGTGGTCAATGACCTGCACCGCGCCGCCGGCCGCTCTGGCGTGGGCACCGTCATGGGCAGCAAGAACCTCAAGGCGATAGCGGTGCGCGGCACCCGGGGCGTGGGCAATATTCGCGACCCCAAGGCCTTCATGAAGGTGACTTACGAAAAGAAAAAAATCCTCGCCGACAACGCCGTTACCGGCCAGGGCCTGCCGACGTTTGGCACGCAGGTGCTGATGAACGTGATCAATGAGATCGGCGGTCTGCCCACCCGTAACCATCAGGACGTGCAGTTTGAAAACGCCATGGACATCTCGGCCGAAGCCATGGCCGCGCCGCGCGAGAGCGACGGCAAGGCGCAGCTGATCACCAACCAGGCCTGTTTTGGCTGCACCATCGCCTGCGGCCGCATCAGCAAGATTGACCAGACGCATTTCACGGTGGCGAACAAGCCGCAGTACTGGGGTGCGTCGGGCGGACTTGAATACGAAGCAGCGTGGGCGTTGGGGGCGGCCAACGGCGTGAAGGACCTTGAAGTCCTGCAATACTGCACCATGCTTTGCAACGAGGAAGGCATCGACCCGATCAGTTTTGGCGCCACCATTGGCGCGGTGATGGAGCTGTATGAAATGGGCGTGCTCACCCGGGAGCAGCTCGGTATCGAGGCGCCATTCGGCTCGGCCGCTGCCCTGGCCTTTCTGGTGGAGGAAACCATTTACAGCCGGGGCTTCGGCAAGGAAATTGGTCAGGGCTCCAAGCGCCTGACGGCCAGATACGGCCACCCCGATCTGTCGATGTCTTCCAAGGGCCAGGAGTTTCCGGCTTATGACGGCCGCGCCATCCAGGGCATCGGGCTGGCCTATGCCACGTCCAACCGGGGCGGCTGCCATTTGCGCGGCTACACCATCGCCTCCGAGGTGCTGGGCATTCCGGTCAAGACCGATCCACTGGAGCACGAAGGCAAGCCCGAGCTGGTCAAGGCGTTCCAGGATGCAACGGCGGCTTTCGACTCGGCCGGGATCTGCGTGTTCACCTCCTTCGCCTGGGGTCTTGCCGATGTGGCGCCCCAGGTTCAGGCGGCCTGTGGCGAACAATTCACCACCGAGGAACTGGAAAAGATCGGCGAGCGTATCTGGAACATGGAGCGCGAGTTCAACAACGCGGCGGGGTTTACCAAGGCCGATGATTCGCTGCCCAAACGGTTGCTGACGGAACCGGCCAAAACCGGCCCGGCCAAGGGCAAGGTCAACATGCTGGCCGAGATGCTGCCCAAGTACTACGCGGCGCGCGGCTGGGACAGCGAAGGCGTACCGACGCCCGAGACCCGGGCGCGTCTGAGTCTGTAAGATTTATTCCCTCCCCTGGAGGGTCGGGGTGGGTTCTGCTCGCAGGCCCACCTTTTTTTTAATTCTGGAGATCAATGCATGACCCACCACGTCATTCTGGGCGCCGGCCCGGCCGGTGTGATTGCCGCCGAAACCATTCGCCAGCAGGCGCCGAAGGACACCATCACGCTGGTTGGCGACGAAGCCGAGCCGCCGTATTCGCGCATGGCCATTCCCTATTTGTTGATGGGCAACATTGACGAGCGCGGCACTTACCTGCGCAAAAAGCCGTCGCATTTCGCTGATCTAAGGATAAATCAGCTCCACGTCCAGGCAACATCGGTCGATGTAGCTACAAAAAGCATAGCACTTGATGATGGTCAACGCCTCAGCTATGACCGGCTGCTGATCGCCACCGGCTCGCACCCGGCGCGCCCGCCGATTCCCGGCATGGACTGCGCTGGCGTGCACCCGTGCTGGACGCTGGCCGATGCGCGAAAGATCATGGCGCTGGCCCGGCCCGGCGCGCGGGTGCTGCAGATGGGCGCGGGCTTCATCGGCTGCATCATCATGGAAGCGCTGATGCGGCGTGGCGTGCAGCTCAGCGTGGTCGAGATGGGCGACCGCATGGTGCCGCGCATGATGGGGCCGATGGCCGGCGGCATGATCCGGGACTGGTGCGAATCACAAGGGGTGCAGGTGTTTACCGGGACCCGGGTCGAGTCAATTCACCCGGGCGAGCCGCTGTCGGTGCGGCTGTCCAGCGGGCCGACCGT
>NZ_JABBPF010000016.1 GCF_012927415.1 Polaromonas sp.
CGGCCCCGCCCTGTGCCGCGCCCCGCACCCACCGCGGCGCCCCACGGCGGGCTCTGCCCGCAGCGTGCCACTGTCGGAAAGGGCTTGCAGCACCGGCATCCATTGCGCCTCGTAGCCATCCTTGATGTTCGCAATACCCAGACGCTGCCCGGCCGTGAGGGAACGCCACTCATACAGCATGACGGGAATGAAGTCGCTGTCGGGCCCGAGCAGAATCTCGAAATGACTACGCACCAGCGAGCGCAGCCGCGCCCTGGGCGACGCATCGGCCGGCAAAAGGTCAAGCGCCGCCTGCTGGCTTTTTGCGGCCTGCGCCATGCCCTCTTCCATCACCACATAAAGCAGCGCGCTTTTACTTTTGAAGTGATAAAAGGGCGAGCCGCTGCGCATGCCGGCAGCGGCAGCAATTTCGCGCGTGCTGGCAGCAGCAAAACCCTTGCTGCGGAACAGCCGCGCCGCGCCGTCAATGATCAGGCGCCGGCGGTTGCCGTCGTCGAGCTCGCCTGGCGTCTTGCGGGGCCTGCCCCGCGCGCGGTGGGTTTCCCCCGCTTCGACTGGCAGCGCCAATCCCTGCAAGACGGCCGAAGCCCGGAAGGGTCGCCTCGAAGCAGGCTTCGCGACACCTGCGGAAGGCAAGCGGTTAAAGCTCGTTTTTTTCATGGCAACCAAGATAACTGATTGTCTTAATTTCAGCAAGCGACTGCTTTTTATAAATCGGCCTCAAACTTCGGCACGCCGGACTCGGCCAGCGCCGGTACCTCGGCAGCTGTGCAATCCGCGTGGACGACAGCACGGCCAGCACGCGCACCTTGCCGGCGCGAATTTGCGCCAGGCCGCCGGCGGTGTCCGCTACCATCAAAGGCAACTGCCCGCTCATCACGTTCTGGATCGCGATGGCGGTGCCGCGATAAAACACATGCACAATTTAGTTGCTTGTGCGTTCCTTGGTGAATTCCATCGGCAGATGGTGCGGGTTGCCGACACCGGGCGAGGCCTCCCAAAGCAACCCATGGGCAGCAGCAGGTTTTTATCACCCAACTGCGCCTGCGCCGCCAATAAGAACCGCCAGTGCCGGCACAATCCTGAGCGTGACTTCCGAGCTTCTGACCACCCATTTCCCCGGCCCCGCCCGGCCGCGACGCGTTGCCCACCTCGACATGGATGCATTTTTTGCATCGGTCGAGTTGTTGCGCTACCCCCAACTCAAGGGATTGCCGGTGGTGATTGGCGGCGGCAGACGCAGTGTGGACGAAGCGCTGCTGGCCAAAGAGGGCGGACGGGCGCTGCGATTCATACCGGTGGCCGACTTTCCCCTGCTCAAGGATTACGTGGGCCGCGGTGTGATCACCACGGCAACCTATGCGGCGCGGCAGTTTGGCGTGGGGTCGGCCATGGGCATGATGAAGGCGGCCAGACTGTGCCCGCAGGCCATCGTGCTGCCAGTCGATTTTGACGAAATACGCAAATACTCGCGCCTCTTTAAAAGCACCGTCACGGAAATTGCCCCACTGATGCAGGACCGCGGCGTGGACGAGGTCTATATCGACTTCACCAACGTGCCGGGAGGCCAGCGCGAAGGCGGCCGCGTGCTGGCCCGGCTGATCCAGAAAGGCATTTTTGACAAGACCGGTCTGACCTGCTCGATCGGCGTGGCACCCAACAAACTGCTGGCCAAGATGGCCAGCGAGTTCAACAAACCCAATGGCATTTCGATTGTTCAGGAGAGCGACCTGCAAACCAGCATCTGGCCGCTTAACGTCCGCAAGATCAATGGCATTGGTCCCAAGGCTGGCGAAAAGCTGGCCAGCCTGGACATCCACACCATTGGCCGGCTAGCGGAGCAGGATCCGCAGTGGCTGATCGCCCGCTTCGGCAAAGCCACGGGGGCCTGGATGCATGAGGTCGCCTGGGGCCGCGATGACAGCCCGCTCGTGCTGGAGAGCGAGCCCGTCAGCATCAGTCGGGAAACCACCTTTGACCGCGATCTGCACGCGGTACGCGACCGGCAGGAACTCGGCCAGATTTTCACCGGGCTTTGCAGCAAACTGGCCCTGGACCTGCAACGCAAAGGTTATGTCGCCAAAACCATCGGCATCAAGCTGCGCTATGACGATTTCAGGATTTCTACCCGTGATCAGACGGCTCCGACTTACACGGCCGACGCCGCGACCATTCGCAAATTGGCAGGGCTTTGCCTGAAGCGCGTGCCCCTGGACAAACGCCTGCGCCTGCTGGGGGTTCGTGCCAGCGCCTTGGCAAAAGCCGGCTCAATTCCTGTTTTTGAGCAAAATACGTCTCTTGTCCAATCAATACGGCCACAAGACGCTATTAATATAATAGCAACAGATCAACTTTTCTAGCGCTGCAGACCACGAACACGAGCCGGTCTCACTTCAACTGCGCAAGATAGGCAATCAGGTCGGCGCGCTCCTGTTCGCTTTCCACCTGAAAGCCCATGCGCTGCCCTGCTATTAGCTCCTCGGGATCTTCAAGCCAGGCATTGAGCGTTTGCGGCGTCCAGCGCAAACGCGACTGGGCCAGTTCGATTGAGTATTTGTAGCCCGGCATGCTACCCACGCGTCGACCCATCACCCCGCGGTGGGCTGGACCAGTTTTGTTGCTGTCCACCGCGTGGCAGGCCGTGCAACGCTCTTGGTAGAGGGCCATGCCGCGCAGGGCGTCGCCCAACGGGGGCGTGCGCCACTGGCGCAACGGAGCAGCCGCAGAAACCGTCTGGGCGCAAGCCCCGGCGCAAGCAAGCGCCAAGCTTAGGAGAACTGCCGTGCCGGCCGATATTTCCACGCGTGGCGCTACCCCGCCAGAACTCGTGCAAACGAGGGGATCTTGCGGCTTGTCGTCTGCATTCATCGGCATTTTTCTCATTTTTGGTTTTGGGCTGAGCGCCAGCCTGGCCGGTTCGCCAAGATCTTGAAGATACGTGATTTATTTGCACCCGGATTCATCCGGCAGCGCAAATTATTGAATCCAGCCGGACTCGCTTCCCGTATCATTTGTTCACAACTAATTACTTTTGATACTTTTAACCCCTCCAGGGCAGGATTTTTAATGACGATCAAACTCGCGACTTCCCTGATTGCGGCCTGCGCTTCTGTATTTTGTGCGGGCGCTCAGGCTGACACCGGAAAATTGCTGCTCACCGGGGGCGTCAGCACAATTGAAGGCGCGGCGGGCGGCGGGCTCACGCCCTGGGCGGTGATCGGCAGCAATGCGACCGCCGGCGAAACCGGCGCCTCGGCCTTTCTTACGAACGTCGGCACCAAGGACTATGGTCTCAACATCTATGGTGCCGCGCTGGGCGTTGACGACCGCTACGAGTTCTCGGTGGCCCGACAGGATCTGAACACCCGGGGCACCGGAACGGCGCTGGGCCTGCCTGGCCTGCACCTCAAGCAGACCATCCTGGGCGCCAAGGTCCGCGTGCTGGGTGATGCGGTGCTCGACAGCGACACACTCATGCCGCAAGTGGCGGTGGGCGTTCAATACAAGACTCTGGCATCAACCGGCTTTGACGCGACGCTGGACGCGCTGGGCGCCAAACGCAGCGGCACCGATTTTTATGTCAGCGCCAGCAAGCTGCTGTTGGGCCAGAGCCTGCTACTCAACGGCACGCTGCGTGCCACCAAGGCCAACCAGAACGGCCTGCTGGGCTTTGGCGCCACGCTCAATGGCGATGAAAGCCGCTACCGGCTGCAACCGGAGTTTTCGCTGGCTTATCTGTTGAGCAAAAACATCGCCATCGGTGCCGAGTACCGTTTCATGCGCAACCGGCTGGAAACAGCAGGCCGTGCGGCAAACCTGGGCAACGGACTGCGCTCGGAAGACTGGAAAGATATTTTCGTCGCATGGGCTCCGAACAAAAATTTCTCGCTCACGCTGGCCTATGTGGACCTGGGCGTAATCGTGCCGGCCACGACCGCCAGCCGCAAGCAGACCGGCTACTACCTGTCGGCCCAACTCGCCTTCTGAATTAACCCGACAACGGATACCCCGTCTTTGAAAGAACAAGCATGAAAAAATCCATATTCTCCATTGCATTGCTGGCTTCAAGCCTGTTCGTGGCCGGCCTGGGCTTTGCACAAACAAGCCCGAAAGACGACCAGTTGTACCAGGCCTTCGGCGAAAAAACCGGGCTGGTTTCACTGATGGACGACTTCATGGTGCGCCTGCTGGCCGACCCGCGTACCGGCCCGCACTTCCGGCCGGCCAACCAGCAGCATATCAAGGAGCAACTCGTCGAGCAGCTCTGCGCATTAGGCGGCGGACCTTGCGTTTACAAGGGCGTCGACATGAAAACAAGCCACGCCAATCTGGACGTCACCAAATCGGATTTCCATGCGCTGGTAGAGGTGCTGCAGCAAAGCATGGATGCCAGGGGGATTGCGTTTACCCGGCAAAACCAGATGCTGGCCCTGCTGGCCCCCATGCATCGGGACATCATTACGCCCAAGTGAATTGCCCCCGGCATCAACCTGATTCATCCCTAGGCGCTACACCCCACCTCATGAAAAAAATACTTCTTTTATCCGTACTTTCCACTTTATGCGCATGGGCGTCTGCTGGCAGCCTGGTGGTCGCCGTGCTGGACAAGGAAGGTAAACCGGTTCCCGACGCGGTGGTGGTGGTGATACCCGCCAACAAGACCGCTCTGCCCAAGACCGCCCTGCCCCAGCACGCCAACATCAGCCAGGAAAAAATGCAGTTTATTCCTG
>NZ_JABBPF010000149.1 GCF_012927415.1 Polaromonas sp.
CGTGGACATGAGCGAGTTCATGGAAAAGCATTCGGTCGCCCGCCTGATTGGCGCGCCGCCGGGCTATGTCGGCTACGAGGAGGGCGGTTATCTGACTGAAGCGGTGCGCCGCAAGCCCTACAGCGTGCTGCTGCTCGACGAGGTGGAGAAAGCCCACCCGGATGTCTTCAACGTGCTGCTGCAGGTGCTCGACGATGGCCGGCTGACCGATGGCCAGGGCCGCACCGTGGATTTCAAGAACACCGTGATCGTCATGACAAGCAATATTGGTTCGCCGATTATCCAGTCCATGGTGGGCAAGCCTTATGAGGAGATCAAGGACGCGGTGATCGATGAGTTGAAAAATTACTTCCGCCCCGAGTTCCTGAACCGCATCGATGAAACCGTGGTGTTCCATCCGCTCGACGCGAAAAACATCGAGTCGATTGCCCGCATCCAGCTCAAGGTGCTTCAGGCCCGCTTGGCAAAGATGGACCTCACGCTCGAAGTGTCCGAGCCGGCGATTGCCGAGTTAGCCAAGGTCGGATTTGACCCGGTGTTTGGCGCGCGGCCACTCAAGCGCGCCATCCAGCAACGGATTGAAAACCCGCTGTCCAAGCTGTTGCTTGAAGGGCGTTTTCCACCCAAGAGCATTATCCCGGTCGATGTGGACCCGATTCGCGACCCCGGGGTGTTCCGGTTTGAGGCGGCGGGGCATTGAAGTTGCTGCGCCGGTGCGACCCGCGTTTCCGCTGTCGGCGCAGGTCCTGATCCGGCCCATAAATGCTGGAATCGTCCTACAACACAGTGTGCTCGAGCGGCCTACCATTGCGTGAATGCCTATCGGATGTGACATGCCAATTTATTCTCTTGCAGCACGCGGCGGCGCCGGAAATTATCCACGCGTCTGGATTCGCTTGGCGGGGCTGGCGTTCGCTACAGCCTTTTCCGCTGGCGTGGCGGCTCAGGACAAAGGTGTCGCCACGCTGGCCCCGGGGACGAGTACCGCCAAGGCCCACCGGGACCCAGTCGAAAAATCGTACCGGAAAATGATACGGGGCATGGATCTCTTTGAAAGGCAGCGAGCCCTGTCGCCTTCCGCTGCGGTGCGCTTCAAGTTGCTTGCGCGCAAGCGAGAGACCGAGATGAATAATATCGAGATGGAGGTGATCGGGTCCACGGTCGCCTTTGCTGTGCCTGTCGCACCAGAGGATCACACCTTTTCGTTGCCGCGCAACCAGCAGGCGTATGACGAAGACGCGCAGGTGATTCCGAACCGAAAGGCGCAAACCATGACCTGGCGCAGTGAAATCCGGACGCCCGGCCTGGAGCCCAATACCCGGCGCCTAGGGGACTTGCGGCTGGAATGCCAGGTGGGAATGGAGGCTGGTTTGGTGTCCAACAGCAGCAATGTGGTCGGTCGCCTGACCCAGGCGATATTCAACAGCCCAGCCTACTGCGACAAAAAAGCGCCCCTCTACCTTTTCTTTTCAGACCGGCCCCTGTTCAGCGTGGCCTTGGTGGCAGGCACCCGCCGCGAGATTCTGGCGATCGACAAGCTCTACGCAGCGGCAAGTGACGATCCCGGTCTGAAAGACGATCTTCCCTATTGTGATTGCGAAGTTCTGGTTGACCGCACCTATGTCCTGCCGCTGGGCGACCGCAGCTGGCCCGACGACACCCTGATAGAGTTTGAATACATGGAAGACAAATGATGACGGGTATGCCAGGAAGGTGGCTCCCGCGCATGGGCCTTGTATTGGCTGGCTGTTTCTGGCTGGCCGGCTGCGCAGGCCCCTTGGGATTTTTTGATTCCCAGGACACCGCACCGCCGTTTCGCGATCCAGGCCTGTCGATGCAAAGCGCGAGCGATTTGGTCGCGGTCGGGAAAGCCAGCAAAGCCGACGTCATTGCGGCGCTTGGCCCTGGCGCCGTAGTCAAGTTCGACAGCGGCTTTGAAGTCTGGGTCTACCGATCAAAGCCGGCTCGCGCCACCGTCTCCAGCGCTGAATTCGTCGTTCTGTTCGGCCCGTCCGGAATCGTCCAGAAAACCCGCATCCGCCCTTCGTACAACACGTCCGCTTCCTGAGCTTGAGCGAGGCAGCGGGTAATCCGTCGGCTGCAGGCTATTCATGGGGTGGGATAATTTGACAAATATCTTGATTTTTGGTGCCACCGGCATGGTCGGTCAGGGCGTGTTTCGCGAATGCCTGCTGGCTGGCGACGTGGAATGCGTGCAGACCGTGGGCCGCACTCCGGTTGGCCAGCATGGCACAAGCGCAATACACCCGTCTCAGCTACGACCTCACGCTGGCCGTCGCGCAAACGCTGGCTCGGTTGAATCCGGGCATGACGTTTGTGTATGCGTCAGGCGCCGGTGCGGATAGCGCTGAAAAGGGCTCAATCATGTGGGCGAGGGTCAAAGGCCGCACCGAAAACGCGCTGTTGCGCCTGCCTTTCAGGGCGGTTTACCTGTTCAGGCCCGGCATCATTCAACCGTTGCACGGCGAACCGTCCAGGACTGGCTCCTACCGTATTTTTTACAGCCTGCTCAAACCGGTTTTGCCGCTGTTGCGTATGCTGATGGCCAAACTGATCCTGACGACCGAAAGTGTCGGCCGTGCGATGCTGGCGGTTGCGCGCAAAGGCGGGGGTACGCCGCTGCGGGAGGCAAGCGCTATCGCCGCGTTGGGCCAATAGCGGTTGCCCCGGCCGCTGGGCAGCCGCAAACCACTATGTTGATTAAAAAGCAGCGGCTTGGGTTCAGTCACCTTCGAGCATTCCCAGCCGTGCCCGCAGGCTGTCCAGCTCATCGAGCAGTTCCAGCGCAAGCGCCGCACCGGCAAGGTTGACGCCCAGATCGCTCTCCAGCCGCAATGCGACGCGTGCCCGCTGCTGCTGCAGGCCGGTGAAATGCCAGTTGTCGGGCGAGCTGCCGGCTGGCGCCAGCACGCCTTCATCAACAAGTTCGACAATCCTGTCGGCCTGCGCCGCGCAGGCGCGGCAGAGGTCGGTCAGGCTCAACTCGGTCTGCTCTTCAAGAATGAAACCCGTGATTTTGGTAATCCTGAGCTCGGCTGTCATGACTTGGCTCCCAGTTTGGCGCGTGGACTGAAGGTGTTGAACTGTTTGGCCATGCCTTCATACAGGGATTTGTCACTTTCGCTGTCGGCGGCGGGCAGCACAATCTGCAGCACAAAATAAAAATCACCTGGCGTGGCGCCCGGCAAGCCGCGTCCCTTGAGCCGCAGCTTGCGCCCGGCAGCAGAGCCGGCGGGAATTTTCACTTCAACCTGCCCGGTCGGTGTCGGGGCCTCCACTTCAGCACCCAGTGCCGCCTCCCAGGGCGCGATGGGCAGGTCCATGTAGACATCGTGTTTGTCCACCCGGTACAGCGCATGCGGGTGAAATTCCACATCCAGGTAGAGATCGCCGGGACTGCCTTCGCCCACACCGGGTGAGCCCTGGCCGGCCAGCCGGATATGTTGACCCGCACGGATGCCTTTGGGAACGGTGAAGGTGATCTGGTGCTCACGCGGGATGACATGGCCCTGCTCGCTCATCTCGGGCACGCGCAGGCTCAGGGTGCGCGTCGTGCCCTTGTAGGAGTCTTCCAGGTCAATTTGTATCTTCGCGTGGCGGTCCTCGCCATTCGCGCTGTAGCTGGTGCGCTGGCCTCTGCTTGCACCGCCGCCCTGCCTCGCGCCGGCAAAGCCCTGGCGGAATAGGGTTTCAAAGAAGTCGCTGTGCTCTCCCGCATCGCCGCTGTTGAATTGCCACTGATCGCCTCTGCCCGGGCGTTCAGCGCCTGCATTCCATTCAGGCGGCGGACGGAAGTCCTGCCCCGCTTTCCAGTTGGCCCCCAGCTGGTCATAGGCAGCGCGTTTTTCCGGGTCTTTCAGGACCTCATAAGCTTCACCGAGATCCGTGAATTGCGCTTCGGCGTTTTTTTCCTTGCTGACGTCAGGGTGGAATTTGCGCGCCAGCTTGCGGTGTGCCCGCTTGATGTCATCAGGCGATGCGTCTCGCGCCACGCCCATGATTTTGTAGTAATCCTTGAATTCCATGGAAGCCCTTTCAGGCAAATGCCCGTCAGCTTGAACGATAGCCGAAAACCGGAATGCGGCGTGTAAGACTTCGGCGCCAGATGCGCGCATGGCCGCGACCCTCTGACAACGCCACCGGCGGAGCGGCTTGACTTGCAGATGCCGGCGCGCACAATCACTCGGGTCCCTTCAATCAAGGGCTTTCATAGATACCAGATTGAGGCCAACCATGACCGCCCGAAATTTCGTCGCAACACACGCCCAGGGTGCCACTTTCAAGCGCGGCCTGCGCTCGTTTTTTGAGTACCGCGATCTTGGGGTCAATCAGGCCACCGGCGGACAGGTCGATGCTCACGTCATCCGCGCCGCTGCGGGTACCGACTTCTCCGGCCAGCCGCACCAGCATGGCACCACCTTTCAGCTCGTTTACATCCTGAAGGGGTGGATCGAGTTCGAGTACGAAGGGCAGGGCAGGGTGCGACTGGAGGCGGGCTCATGCGTCTATCAGCCGCCAGGCATTCGCCATCGTGAGGTTGAGCACAGCGAAGATGTGGAAATGCTCGAAATCGTCATGCCGGGAAATTTCAGCACTGAAGAGGTGGCGTCGGTTGAGGCCTAGCCCGAACGCCAAAACGGAGTCTTGGCCAGCAGATGCACCTGGAATGAATTTGCCGGCCAGACATCAGGCT
>NZ_JABBPF010000160.1 GCF_012927415.1 Polaromonas sp.
GACAGGTGTGTTGTCTGTCTGGATTCCCGACCTGCTGCAAGCGCTGGGCGGCGAAATGACGGGCGAGACGCCAGTACCCGAGACTGCGACTGCTCCGGCCGCACCCCGGAGCCTGGCCACCGCCTGAAACGATAGCAGGTCAAACCAGGCGTCGTGGCGCTCCCGTTGACACGATCCCGGATTTTGGAGGATCATGTCACACGGGCCAGGCTAAAGCTGTTTGAAGTCAATCTTTGTCCCTGCAATCCTTTGGCGGCACGTCCATGGAGGCTTGTTATGACATTCCACCTTTTTGCACATGCTGACGCGCACATACGCAAGTCACTTGAATATCTCGAAGAAGCGAATCTGGCCTGGGTAGAGCACAAGGCGGCTGCCGAGCACCATAGCGCCCTGGCCAAAATGTACGCAGAGAGAATCGTCAGAATCGAAGCGGAAATCAACAATGTGCGCCAGTCTCCTACCTTGTTGACACGGCATTCCGGCGAGGAACTCCCCGACTCGGGCGAACGCTCCAAAACCGAGTCGGTTGTCGTGTATCCGTCGCGCGCCAACAGACCCTAACGCGGCGCCGCACTCTGGGCTATTTGCTCGAAGGTTTTTTTTATTCAGGGGCAACCAGGACAGTTACGTCAGTCGCTTCAGCCTGAGCCCGACGGCCCGAATGCGGCACTACAAAGCCATCAAACGCAGCCAGCAGCAGGGCAAACGACCCGGCATTGCTTTCCATTTCCGCAAGCGCTGCGCAGGTCGCTTCCAGCGTCGACAACTGGCCAGGTTTGTGAGCCTTGCGAATCCGGTAGCTGGATGCGGGCATGCCGTGTTGTTCATCATCGCCGGGCAATTGCTGGACGACCTGGCCGTGCTGGACCGTGATTCTGCATTGCGCCGTCGGCTCAAGCATTACACGGCACCGGACTTGCTTGAACACGACATCTTGAAGGAGATCAATGAACTGCTAAAAAAAGGCCTGGGCGTCGACCTGCCGCTCCTGAGCAACCTGGAAAAGACGCGGCTGGTTGATGCCCTGATCATCGGGGACAGCTGTGGGGCGCTGACAGTCATACTGATGCGCGTCTTGCCATCACAGATGTCTTCGAACGCAATCACCGCTGCTACGGTTATCGACGGATACGTGCGGCATTGAGCAGGCAGAAGCTCTGTTTTTCGAAAAAAGTCGTGCAGCGTCTGATGAAGCAGGAACGCCTGGTCGTTGCCGCGACGAAGTGGCGTCGGTATGGCTGCTCCCTACGCTATGGTCAGATTGAGTATCCTGTACTGCCTTTTTTTTAAGCAAGATCTACCACGACAGTGCTGGCGCCGCTTTCGCGACTTATCCAAAAAGTTATCAACAGCGTAGGTCACAGGCGGTGGGGACAACTCAAACCAACTTCTCCCGGATCGTTCTCGATTCGAGCCGCACTGCCATACTCTCACTTCTCAGCCTTTTTGGAGTTTTCCATGCCACGATCGATTCTTGACGAGACGCACATCCATCCTGCCATCCGAAGCAAGGTCGCGGGGCATCAGCAGGTCATGGTGCAGGAGGTGACTGCAGCCATCGGAGGCAACGATGTGGTTGTGGTGGGAATGGGGTTGAATCCTTTTCCCAAGCAGGCGTGCAAGGCGCTGGACCTGATCAAGCAACCCTACAAGTATCTGGAGTACGGCAACTATTTCAATACCTGGCGCGAACGTAATGCACTCAAGATGTGGACTGGTTGGCCGACTTTGCCAATGGTGTTCGTCAAAGGTACGCTGGTTGGCGGCGCCAGCGACTTACAGACACTGATTGACAGTGGTGAACTCAAACAAATGCTGGCCCAGCCCGCGTAGGGGAGCCGAGCTGATCGTACGCAGGAAGAAAAGCAGTCTTTCTCCTGTGGGTGTTGGCGCTGCTGTGGGCTACCATCTCGCCGACGAATCAGGCAAATAGGCCAGCCGCCCTGTGTGTAGCCATTACCAAGCCATGAAGGACAGGGAGCGCTACCGTCGCCATTTTGGCGTGGAGCCGCCTGACGACCTGGGCAAGTTCGATGTCTGGCCCCTGTACGCGGCCAGTTTCATCCGGCGCCCGCTTGAGGCCGATGCAGGTGACGAAGCGGTGCCTCATCGTGAAGCTCTCCCTGGGCAGTTCGGCTTGATTCCGCATTGGGCAACCGACACCACCATCGCCAGGCGTACCTTCAACGCGCGCAGCGAGACGGTCGCTACCAAACCGAGTTTCCGGGATGCCTGGCGCAATGGCCAGCGCTGCATCATTCCAGTAGAGGCTTTTTATGAACCTGACTGGCGAAGCGGGAGGGCGGTGCCGACCCGGATTATTCGCGCCGATGGCGAGCCTATGGGAATTGCCGGCTTGTGGTCCTGGTGGAAGTCAGGCAAGGGGGAGCTTGTCCACAGTTTTGCGATGCTGACTATTAACGCCGACCAGCACGCGCTGATGCGCGATTTCCACAAGCCCGGTGACGAGAAGCGCATGGTCGTCATTTTGCCGTCGGGGGCCTATGACGAATGGCTCAATGCGCCGCCAGCGCAAACCGATGAATTTCTGCGGCAATATCCTGCAGAGAGGCTTGTCGAATTTCCGGCACCTCGTTAAGTTATCCGCAAAGGAGTTCTGCATGGCTAAATTCGGAATTGGTGAAACACACTATGACGGCGAAAAACGGGTCGAAGTGGCCATTCAATGCCGGGACGAGCCCGATGGGCCCTTGCTTTATGAAGGCGAAATCGCGCCTGTGAGCGCGGTCGTGCGAAGACTCAAGCAAGGCGATGCGGTGGAGATGAGCTGGCGCTTGCCGGGAGGTTCCAACGGAATCACTCCCGTGGAAGTGGTTACCTTGCCAGATGGCGAAGAGTCGATTGAAGTGGTTTGACAAGGCCAGGCTGAGAGCTACTGGATAGTGCATCTGCCGAGGTTGAATGCCGACGACTGACTGTATGCTCCGGCAGGCTTGAAGCGAGAGGCTGTCATTTGGCAACCCTGCGTGATTTCAACAATCTCAGCGCCCGCCACCGACCATGACCGTTCGTATATGAGATTCCTTTAATCCGAAGAAAATGATCCATTTTGGACCGCTGCAAAAAATAAAGGGCGCCTAAGCGCCCTTTGGATTGAGACATATGCCTTTCAGCGTTACATGGCGCGAGTCTTGCCGTGATTGGCGCGGACCGACCGATTGATCAAACGGCTCACGTGTCGCTTTAGGCGCTTTCGTCGCGCTTAAGTGAAGCCATGTCGATGACGTAGCGGAACCGCACGTCGCCCTTTTCGACCTTCTTGAAGGCGTCGTTCACATCCTGAATGTCGATTATTTCGATATCTGGGCCGATGCCGTGCTTGGCGCAAAAATCGAGCACCTCTTGCGTATCGGCGAGATTGCCGATTAGCGATCCGGCGACGCGCTTGCGATGGAACGCGACTGCCGAATTATCGACACCAGCCATCGGCTCTAGTGCGCCGACGATGCACAGGGTTCTGTCGCGCTTCAGTAATTCGATGAAGGGATTGATATCGTGCTTCTCGGGAATCGTCGAAAGCATGAAGTCGAAACTCGATTTCATTTCCTTCATCGCGTCCTTGTCGCTTTCCAGGACGCCGCTGATGCCAAGGCGCTTTGCCTCTTCCAGCTTCTGGCTGGTGGTGGTGAACACTGTTACCTGCGCACCCATCGCCTTCGCGATCTTGCACGCCATGTCGCCGAGGCCGCCAAAGCCGATCACGCCGACGTTGTCGCCGGCCTTCACACCCCAATGCTTTAGCGGCGAATAAGTGGTGGCACCCGCGCACAGGATTGGGGCTGCCACCTCGGGCTTCAGGTTCGTTGGAATCTTGAGAGCGAAGTCCTCGTTGACGACCATCACATCGGAATAGCCGCCGAACGTATTGTCACGCCCATACATGTTGCCGCCGTTCAGCGCCTTGGCTGCGGGCACCATCGGGCCGTTATAGGTGGCAAGCCAGGCGTTCGGGCCTTCGCAATAATTCTGGTCGCCGGATTGGCAGGGATCGCAGTGGCGACAGCTCTCAATCATGCAGCCAACGCCAACGAGATCGCCAACTTCGTGCCGGGTGCCGCCAGGCCCCACATTCGTAACCCGACCGACGATCTCGTGGCCGGGCACGCACGGATAGACGGTGTTGGACCACTCGTTCTTCACCTGATGAATGTCCGAGTGGCAGACGCCACAGAAGAGCACCTCTATTTCGATCTCATTCGCGCGCGCCTCTTCGCGCTCGAATTGGATGCGCTTCAGGCGGCTATACGAGTGCTTTGCGGCATAGCCCAAGACTTTGATCATGATATCGGCTCCCATCTAGTTGGAGTTTTCGAACACGGTCAGTGATACGAGAAAAAATAATACGCTCGTACAGCACAATGCGCAAATGAATGTTGGTCGCCGCGCACGATGACTTCACTAACAGCTTGGTGGCCGGCTTCTAGCCCCGCCCCGCGCGTTGTAGATACGATCTTGGATGTGAACTTCAGGTTCGTCAGATTTTTTTG
>NZ_JABBPF010000159.1 GCF_012927415.1 Polaromonas sp.
ATCACCGCTGGCATGGGGCCATGGGAAACCTTCTGGGTTTTCTTTTACGGATTCGCCACGTACGGCAATGCGGGCTTCATGCGCGAACAAGTCTGCAAATACATGTGCCCTTACGCACGTGTTCAGAGTGCCATGTTCGACAAGGACACTTTGATCGTGACCTATGACGAGGCGCGCGGCGAGCCGCGCGGTTCGCGCTCCAAAAAAGCCGATCCCCAAGCCTTGAACTTGGGTTCCTGCATCGATTGCACGCTCTGTGTTCAGGTCTGTCCCACGGGCATCGATATCCGCAAGGGCCTGCAATACGAATGCATCAGTTGCGCGGCCTGCATTGACGTGTGCGACACGGTAATGGACAAGATGAATTATCCGCGCGGACTGATTCGCTACTCAACCCAAAATGCCGTCGCGCAGGGCTGGGGAAAGGGTCCACTGTTGCGCAGGGTGTTTCGTCCGCGAGTGCTGGTTTACAGCGCCGTACTTATTGCCATCACCGTGGCACTATTCACCAGTCTCGCCTTGCGCGCGTCATTTAAGGTCGATGTCGTGCGGGACCGGGCCTCGTTGGCGCGAATCGTCAGCGGCGGAAAGATTGAAAATGTCTACCGTTTGCAGGTGATGAATGCCACTGAAATTACCCAGAAATATCGCATTGCCGCGAGCGGTCTGCCCGGCCTGGCGCTGGTTGGTGAAGGATTGATCTCGGTGGACGCCACGGACGCGCGCTGGGTGCCGGTCACGCTTCAGTTGCCTTATGAAGGCGCGAAGGCGGGGTCGCATGAAATCCATTTTGAAATTGAAGCCATCAATTCTCCGGGACGGGTGACCGAGAAGTCTGTATTTTTGGTCCC
This sequence comes from Polaromonas sp., assembly GCF_012927415.1. Classification (GTDB taxonomy): domain Bacteria; phylum Pseudomonadota; class Gammaproteobacteria; order Burkholderiales; family Burkholderiaceae_C; genus Polaromonas. Next base: position 852 of record NZ_JABBPF010000159.1, read on the forward strand.
GCGCTAAAAAAGGAAACCGTTATGAATGAAGAGCAAGGGCAACCTTGGTGGAAGTTTGGTCATGTATGGATGGTATTTGCAGGGCCAGCCGTGGTGGTGGTGGCCTCATTCATTACACTTTATCTGGCTATCAAGATTCCCGATCCTGTGGTTACCAGTTATGGCCATGCCGCTGAGTCTGAGGTGGCCAAGCCGGACTCCAAACCTGTTACCAATATGGCTCCAGCCATGCAGGCCCGTAATCATGCCGCAACGGGCGTTCCTGCACCTGCGGAACCTTGAAACCTTGATGAGATATCTAAAATCAACCAGGGACTCATGAATATGCTTGCCCAACGATTGATGTGGATTGCATGGCCGGCATTCCTGCTTGCCGGCGTCATTGAAATGCTGGTGTTTGGATTTGTGGATCCAAAGGATTTGCGGTGGTTTGGCCGGCCTTTACCGATGTCGCGCGAAGGCGTTTACACGCTCGCATTTTTTGCTTTCTGGCTTATGACCATGCTTTCCAGTGCCGTGACAACACTGCTCTCGGTGTCACCCTTCGAGGTTAATCGCTGCCATTTGCCAATCTACGGAAGGCCGGAAGCTTGTTCCAAAAAGGCCGGCAACAACTGAGTTCAGGCTTTTTGGTGCCTGAAGAAGCGGCCATGAGCCTGCAGCCCTACTACTGGCAGGGCTGCTGGTTGTTGTTGACGATCAGCTTGAGGGCATCGGTGTCGAGTATGCGCACATGTCGCTGCTTGACCTCCACTATCCCTTCTTCGACAAACTTCGAGAAGGTGCGACTAACGGTTTCTAGCTTGAGTCCCAGGTAACTGCCGATTTCTTCCCGCGTCATGCGCAGAAGAAGTTCCGATTGCGAAAATCCACGGGCATGAAGGCGTTGCACCAGATTGAGCAAAAACGCAGCCAGCCGTTCCTCGGCCCGCATGCTGCCCAGCAAAAGCATCACGCCATGCTCACGCACAATCTCCCGGCTCATGATTTTATGCACATGACGCTGCAGGGAGACTACCTCGCGTGAGAGTTCTTCAATCCGGTCAAATGGCATGACGCACACCTCTGCGTCTTCAAGCGCCACGGCATCGCAGGCGTGATGGTCTTTCACGATGCCGTCCAGCCCGATGATTTCCCCCGCCATCTGGAAGCCCGTCACCTGATTGCGGCCATCTTCTGTGGTTATGCAAGTTTTGAAAAAGCCGGTGCGAATTGCATACAGAGAAGTGAACTTGTCACCATTGCTGTACAGCCTGGCGCCCCGCTTAACCTTGCGCCGAATGGCTACCACCTCGTCAATCCTGTCGAGTTCGTCAGCCTTCAGGCCCATCGGCATGCACAATTCGCGCAGATTACAGTTGGAGCAGGCGACCTTGACGGTGTGCGAATTGAGGGGGTAAATTTTGACATCGCCGACGGCTTGTGCCGGCCTGCCGATCGCCTGCGGTTCTGGAGTGACCTCAAACATGACATTCTCCTGAGAAGGGTTCGTTGTTTGATTGGGACCTTGTCTGCCACTGATCTATGTCAAAAAGAGACAGTTCGGTTCGCGATACATTGGTTTGGTCGCCCCCGGCATTGCGGGTGCGTGTTCCAAGGATCGTCATGACCGCTGTTTCGATCAATTGTATGCCTATCCCGTCAGCGGAATTGATTCGTCGTTTTGATGTATCGGGTCCTCGCTACACTTCGTATCCAACTGCCGATCGTTTTGTAGAGGCCTTCTCGGCCGATCAGGTTGCACAGGTGCTCGGGCAACGTTACAACGGTCCAGCTGCCATGTTGTTGCCTTTCTCGCTTTACGTGCATATTCCGTTTTGTGAGTCGCTGTGTTATTACTGCGCTCGCAACAAGATCATCACCAGACACCATGAGGCCAGCCAGACTTATCTGCGCTATCTGAGTCGCGAACTGAATCTATACACGGCTCATCTGGGAACCGCCCAGAGGCTCAGTCAGGTGCATTTGGGTGGCGGAACTCCCACGTTCCTGAACGACGATGAATTGAGCCAATTGATGGGCCTGTTGCGGCGCAATTTTACTTTCGCGCCGCGCGCGGAATATGCCATCGAAGTCGATCCGCGCACGGTGGATGCCTCGCGTTTGGCCACGCTGGCCGAGTTGGGGTTCAACCGGCTGAGTTTCGGCATTCAGGATTTTGATCCCTCCGTGCAAAAGGCCGTCAATCGCTTTCAGCCTGCCGAACAGGTGTTTGCCTTGATGGAGTCTGCGCGTTCCTTAAGTTTCGAGTCGGTCAATGTCAATCTAATTTACGGTCTTCCTCAACAGACGCCAGAATCGTTTGAGCGCACGCTGGCCCAGGTCTGCGAACTCCGGCCCGACCGGATTGCGCTGCATGGCTATGAACATCTGCCCTCGCGGTTCAAGCCGCAACGACGCATCATTGTTGCCGAGCTGCCTTTGGCAGGTGCCAGGCTTTTGATGTTGTCGAGTTCGCTTGCGGCATTTCAGAAGGCGGGGTATGTTGCTGTGGGAATGGATCACTTTGCCCTGCCCGGTGATGCGCTGGCCGTGGCAAAACGCCAGGGGAGGCTACACCGCAACTTGCAGGGGTACAGCGACCAGCCTGACTGCGACCTGATCAGCCTGGGCGTTTCAGCGACTGGAAAAGTCGGCGCCACATACAGCCAGAATGCCGAGACGTTGGAGGAGTATTACGACTGCCTCGACCAAGGGCGTCTGCCGGTGGTGCGGGGTCTGGCGCTCTCGCGCGATGACTTGGTGCGGCGTTCCGTCATCATGGCGCTCATGTGCCAGGGGCAACTCGATTTCGAGTCGATTGACCTGTCCCATCTGATCGATTTCAAAAGTTATTTCGCCGCCGAGCTTGAAACCCTGCGTGGCATGCAGGAGCAAGGTATGGTCGAGGTCAATGAAAGCGGCATTCAGGTGAGCGACATGGGCGGGTTTTTTGTGCGCAGCGTGGCCATGGTCTTTGACCGTTACCTGCAAGCTGACCGCAACCGTGCAAGGTTTTCCCGGATCATTTAGAACCAACGCATGCAAACATCGCTCGCCGTTACGGCATTGCTCATGGGTCTTGCTGGTGGACCGCACTGCATCGCCATGTGTGGCGCGGCTTGCGCCGGCATTGGCAAGGCTGCGGGCGAGCGTAAAACTTTGGCGTTATGGACGTTTCAGTTCGGGCGCTTGGCCGGTTATTCGGCACTCGGTGCGGTGGCGGCAGCATCGATGCAGGGACTGGGCTGGCTGACGACGCAAACGGCAGTCATGCGGCCGGTCTGGACGCTGTTTCATGTGGCCGTGATGATGATGGGGCTGATGTTGGTACTGCTCGCCCGCCAGCCAGTCTGGCTTGACAACACGGCCCGCACTGTCTGGAGCAAAGTCCGCGCCTTAAACGCAGCCTGGGGACGTGGTGCGCCGCTGGCCATCGGCGCGCTCTGGGTCTTCATGCCGTGCGGCTTGTTGTATTCGGCCCTTCTGGTGGCCGCTCTAAGCGGGGCGGCGCTGGACGGCGCGCTCACCATGGCACTGTTTGCCTTGGGACGCAGCGGGTCCCTGCTGATCGGCCCTTGGTTGTTCCTGCGCCTGCATGGCAGCGGGAGCGGCGAGTGGGGAATCCGCCTGGCTGGCATGGCTTTGGCGCTCACTTCCGGCTGGGCTTTGTGGATGGG
>NZ_JABBPF010000021.1 GCF_012927415.1 Polaromonas sp.
GAAAATCCCCTACAACCCGCTGACGGATTTCACGCCCATCATCAATATCGCCGCGACGCCCAACATCATTGCCGTGCACCCCAGCTTCCCCGCGCGCAACTACAAGGAGTTTGTTGCCGAGCTGAAAAAGAACCCCGGCAAGTATTCCTTTGCGTCCTCCGGCTCGGGCAGCATCGCCCACCTGCAGATGGAACTCTACAAAAACCTCAGCGGCACTTTCATCACCCATATTCCCTACCGCGGCTCGGGCCCGGCACTGAACGACACGGTGGCCGGCCAGGTACCGATTATTTTTGACAACCTGCCGTCCACCTTGCCCTTTGTGCAGCAAAAGCGCCTGATTGCGATTGTGGTGGCAGCGCCGCAGCGCCTTGCCGTCCTGCCCGATGTGCCGACCTTCAAGGAAGTTGGCCTTGAGCCGGTCAATCGCATGGCTTATTACGGCATCGTAGGGCCCAAGGGCTTGCCTAAGGAAGTCATCGAAAAAGTTAGCGCAGGGGTGAAGAAGTCATTGGAAGATCCAGCCGTCCGCAAACGCATTGAGGACACCGGCTCGCTGGTGGTGGCGAATACACCGGAGCAGTTTGCAGCGCAAATCAAGGCCGAATACGAGGTATACAAGAAAGTCGTGACAACTTCCAAACTCAGTCTCGAATAATTCATTGCCGCTGGCCAGCACCATTTTTCAGGCCGTCCTGGCAGGCATTGCTTGCAAGGGCGGTATTTTTTTTGCTATCGTCAAGCCCATGCACCTTCCCGACGCCAGCCAGAGCCGCATAGATGGATTTATCGACGCCCTGTGGCTGGAAGACGGCCTGAGTAAAAACACGCTCGACGCCTATCGGCGTGACCTGTCGCTCTATGCGGCCTGGCTGGGCGCCAAAGAGCAGGCCGGCCGGCTGCTCGATGACACGGTTGAACACGATCTGAATGGCTATTTCTCCGCCAGGCATGCGGTGACAAAGGCCACTTCGGCCAATCGGCGACTGACGGTTTTCAAGCGCTACTTCCGCTGGGCGCTGCGTGAGCGTTTCATTGCGGCCGACCCAACACTCAAACTCCAGTCGGCGAGGCAGGCCTTGCGCGTGCCCAAGCTGATGTCCGAGGCGCAGGTCGAGTCCCTGCTCGCGGCGCCGGCTGAAGACAGCCCGCTGGGCCAGCGTGACCGCGCCATGCTGGAGTTGATGTATGCCAGCGGCCTGCGCGTCAGCGAGCTGGTCGGGCTGAAGACTTTTCATGTCGGTCTGAATGAAGGCGTTCTGCGAGTAATGGGCAAGGGCAGCAAGGAGCGGCTGGTGCCGTTCGGGCAGCTGGCACGCGAATGGATAGAGCGATATTTGGTTGAGGCGCGACCGGCGATTCTGGGCCGGCAACAGACCGACGATCTTTTTGTGACCAGCCGCGGCCATGCGATGAGCCGGGTGATGTTCTGGAAGCTGGTCAAAAAGTACGCCAGCGTGGCCGGCATCGCATCGCCACTGTCGCCACACACCTTGCGCCATGCGTTTGCCACCCATCTTCTCAATCACGGTGCTGACCTGCGCGCCGTGCAGATGCTGCTCGGTCACGCGGATATTTCGACCACGACGATTTATACGCATGTGGCGCGCGAACGGTTGAAGTCGCTGCATGCGCAGCACCATCCGCGGGGTTGAGAAAGCGCGGCTGATCCTGGCAATGCGCCGGGCAAAATCGCAGTGCTTTACTTAGCCAAGATTTTTATGTCCCTACCGAACCTACGCCATCAGCTGTTGACCCCGTTTCTGTTGGCGTTGTTCACCAGTGGGCTACCTTCTGCCGCCGCGGCCCAGGCCGGCATGCTGAAACAGCGGCTGGGCACGCCGATGCTGGTGGAAAACCGCGCCGATGCGGATTGCAGCCTCGGCATGGATGCGTTGGCCAAGGCCGCACCCGACGGCTCCACGACAGGGTTTTAGTCAATCAGCCTGCTGGCCCTGAACCCGCACCTGGCCAGGCTGTCGTATGACGCGCTGAAAGAGATTGGCCCGGTGCCCAGCGACACGCAGTCGCCGCTGCTGGCCACCAAACACCGGCCAAAACGCGCCCCTCGCCATGCCCTTGCGGCTCAGCGGGAAGATCAACCTGGCGCTGCAATTGCCATTGCTGCGCGACCGCCTGCTCAACGCCGGCAGTGTACCGACCGGCGGCAGTTCGGCTGAGTTTGCCTGGCAGATGACGATCGAATTCGACAATAACGCCCGCATCGTCAAGGCGGCGTAGATTCGGGCCGGCTGAAGTTCTGGCTGGGGCGTGTGATGCCGGCCGAAACGGCAGTGCCGTACATATAGTCCCGGCTGAAGGGGTAAAGCGACTGGGCGCCGAGGATTCGCGTGTCATGCACGAGGCTGGATGGCTTGGTGGCCAGCACCTGGTGGAGCGCGATCCAGCCCTGCTCAAAACTCATGGCGCTGCCCGCCAGGTAGAGGCGGTAGGCGCGCAGGGTTTTCTCGGCGCGCTCCGGTCCTCCATCTTTTAATAGCACTAGCCGCGCCGGGTCCAGCGTCGCCTCCAGCGCGTCTGACCAGTCCCACAGGGTTCGGGCATAGTGCGGGCGCAGGTTTTCGGTGTCCACCATCTCCAGCCCGGAGCGGGCCAGATGTCCCAGCACCGCGCTGACATGCAGCAATTCGCCACCCGGAAAAATGTATTTTTCGATGAAGTCGCCCATGCCTGCACCGAGCTGCCGGTTTTCCAGTCCGCCGGCGGTGATGCCGTGGTTCAGCATCAGTCCGCCAGGCGTCAGCAGGCGCATGATTTTGCTGAAGTAGGCGTCCATGTTGACCTGACCGACGTGCTCGACCATGCCGACAGACGAGATTTTGTCAAAGGCAAGGTCTTCCGGCAGGTCACGGTAATCGCGCAGTTCCATGCGCACGCGCTGCCCCAGGCCTTTTTCGGAAATCAGTTGCTGGACGTGCGCATGCTGGTTTTTCGAGAGTGTGATGCCGGTGGCGTCGACGCCGTAGTGCTCGGCCGCCCACAGCAACAATCCGCCCCAGCCGGCCCCGATATCCAGAAAACGATCGCCGGGCCTGAGCATGAGCTTGCGGCAAATATGGTCCAGCTTGGCCTCCTGCGCCTGGGCAAGTGTCATCGCCGCGTCGCGGTAATAGGCGCAGGAATAGACGCGGCGCGGGTCCAGCCAAAGCGCATAAAAGGCATCCGAGACGTCGTAGTGAAATTGCACTTGCGCGGCGTCCTTGGCGAGGGAGTGGGCCGCCATGGATTTGGCCCGCTGCAGCCAGCCCGACCACCAGCCGGTATCGCTCTGTACCGGGTTGCCGGGCAAGAGCTTGGTGACCACGCGCATGACGTCGCGCATCGCGCCCTCAAGCTGTAGTTTGCCTTCGACATAATCCTCGGCCAGGGCGCCGATCTGGCCGGCCTTCAGGCGAGCAATGCTCGACCAGCTGGAAAACGACAGCTTGACCGGCGCATCTACCGCGCCCAGGCGCTGGCCCTGCGGCAACTGCAGTGCGATGCCTGCGGGAATACCCGGCAGTTCTGATGAAATGCGGGAAACCAGGTGCCGGATCATGCGCATACTCCTACGGTTAAAGCGCAGTCTAGCGCGCTTCAACTATTTTTGTCGCCCGACGTTTCAGGATTAAAAAGGCTGAACTTCAAGCGTTTTCGCGCAAGATCGCCAGCTCGGCCTCGTTAAAGCCGGCTTTGCGGCGGGCATCCAGATTCAGCGGACCCTTCAGGCGGGGCGCACTGTACTGGTGGGCCAGCAGCGCGTAGGTCGCGATGGGCTCCAGCCCGCGCTGGACACACAGGTAACGGTACCAGTGGTTGCCAATGGCCACATGTCCGATTTCATCGCGCAGGATGATGTCCAGGATAGCCACCGCGCGAAGGGCGTCGGGCGTGCCAACCTTGCGCAGCTTGGTCTGCATCGGAGGCGTCGCGTCCAGGCCCCTGGCTTCCAGCGTGCGCGGCACCAGCGCCATGCGAGCGAGCACGTCGGCTTCAGTCTTGCGGCTCATGTCCCATAAGCCGGTATGGGCGGGAAAGTCACCATAATCACGGCCCATGCCCTGCAGCAGTACGCGCAGCAGGCTGAAATGTTGCGCTTCTTCCGCCGCCACCTTCAGCCAGTCCAGATAGTAGGCGTGTGGCAAGGCGGCAAAACGCCAGACGGCATCCAGCGCCAGATTGATGGCATTGAACTCGATATGCGTCACCGCATGGAGCAGGGCCGCCAAGCCTTCGGACGTGAAAGGCGAGCGCCTGGCGACATCGAGATGCGAGCGCAACTCCGGTCTTGCGGGGCAGCCAGGAAGACTGGCAGGTGCCTGAAAGCCGCCGGTAGTTGCTATTAAAAACATAGCTGAATGAAGCCGTAAATACTGGACAAGAGCCACTTTTTTCTCTAAATCAGGCTCCAGCCATGCCGCCAGGGCAAGCTGGCGAAGTTCTGCGGTGGCGGGCGTAGCGATCATGGCTGGATTGTCGGCGATCGGCTTCTTGGCGAGCGGCTGTTCGCCAGCCATCCTTACAATGAAAAAAACCGGTTTCGAAGACCATTTCCTCAAGGACTCCCCATGGCCATTTATCAGCTGGACGATTTCATCCCTTCCATTCACGGCTCCGCCTGGGTGGCCGACAGCGCTCAGGTCATGGGGCAGGTGACTCTGGCCGAAAACAGCAGTGTCTGGTTCGGCGTCGTGGCGCGGGGAGACGTCGAATCAATCAGCGTTGGCAAAGGATCCAATATCCAGGACAACAGTGTGCTGCATGCGGACGAAGGCTCGCCGTTGCTCATAGGCGAGAACGTGACGGTGGGCCATCAGGTCATGCTGCATGGCTGCACCATTGGTGATGGGTCGCTGATCGGCATCCAGGCGGTGGTGCTCAACGGCGCAAAGATTGGCAAGAACTGCCTGGTCGGCGCCGGCTCACTGATAACCGAGGGCAAGGAGTTTCCCGACGGCTGCATGATCCTGGGAAGCCCGGCCAAGGCGGTGCGGCAACTTTCGCCAGAACAGATCGAGGGTTTAAAAATGAGTGCGCAGCACTATATGAAGAATGCCCGGCGTTACAAAAGCGGGCTCAAGAAGCTGGGCTGATCGACCGGTTTTCCTTTTTTCCCTCCTGCACCCTACTTTTTCGACATGTCCGAACTCCATAAATTTATCTTTGACGGCCTCCCGGTACGCGGCATGCTTGTGCGCCTGACCGACTCCTGGCAGGAAATCCTCAAGCGCCGGCAAGTCGCCGGCGGCTATCCGCTCGAGGTCATGCACCTGCTCGGCGAAATGACGGCGGCCGGCGCGCTGATGCAGAGCAACATCAAGTTCAATGGCGCGCTGATCCTCCAGATATTTGGCGATGGCCCGGTCAAACTGGCGGTGGCGGAAGTGCAACCGGACCTGAGCCTGCGCGCGACGGCGACCGTGACAGGCACGGTCGATGCGGGCAGTTCATTAAGCCAACTGGTCAACCTGAATAACGAGGGGCGCTGCGCCATCACGCTCGACCCGAAAGACAAATTGCCGGGCCAGCAGCCCTACCAGGGCGTGGTGCCGTTATATGGCGATGGCCGTGAAAAAATCGAGAACCTGAGCGAAGTACTTGAGCATTACATGCTGCAAAGCGAGCAGCTTGACACCCGGCTGATTCTGGCTGCCGATGGCAATGTGGCGGCGGGTCTGTTGATTCAGCGTTTGCCCGTCAAGGGGCAGGGAAATCTGGCAGGTCGGCTCGATCGGGAGGCGAATGAAGACCAGATCGGCATCAATGAAGATTACAAGCGCATTGCCATGCTGGCCGGCACGCTAAAGCGTGAAGAGTTGCTCACGCTGGATGTCGATACGATCTTGCGCCGGCTGTTCTGGGAAGAGCCGCACACCCGCTTCGAGCCGCTGAGCCCGAGCTTTGGCTGCAGTTGCTCGCGCGAGCGCGTGGGCAACATGCTGCGTAGTCTGGGTACGGCTGAAATTGAAAGCATCATCGCCGAGCGCGGCAAGGTTGATGTTGCCTGTGAGTTTTGCGGTGCGCAATACGAGTTTGATCCGGTCGATGCAGCGCAAATCTTCACCCATCAGATTAGCCAGCAACCACCCACGCCAACGGTTCAGTAAGCGGCGCCCAGACCGCAAAGCCGGCAGGGCCGCAAGCGTGTCAGCAACGCTCCGGGTCAAGCCGGTCTGGCGCGCCGGCTCAGCAAATCAGTGAGTAGTTGATGCTCACATAGCGGGTCGCTGCATTTGTCGCACATTCGCACCCATCGCCCCATCTTGTTGCCATTTTCAAGCTCGTCCATTTTGGTGCTGACACTGCTGCCTCGGGCTGCTTGCATTTCCTGCTCAAACAGACTCTCACAGGCGTGAATGGCGTTTTGCAAACGTTCCTCGCCCTGGCCATAGATGACCCGATAAGCAATGCCGGCCCGGTCGAGCGTCGCGCGAATGAACTGGTCTGCCGCTTCCCGGGTGAGCCGGGCAGTCTTTGAGCTGGTGTCCAGGCCCATAAGCAGTGTCAGGTCATGGTTTGTCAGATCAGGCTGAAGGACTGCTAAGTCGATCAGCGCGATGGCCGCGTCCCTGCCAGACGCCTTCAGCGCATCGCTCAGGTAGGCGGCGAGTTGCGATTGTCCGCTGTCTGGCGCGCCGACCAGTGCAATTTTCAGCACGCTGTCAGGAGCGGGGCAGGCACGAGGGGATGCTGCCAGATTCGCCTTGCATGCAACCGGGCTTACTTGGTAATCTGCACAAAAATTTCATTTGGCTTGACCATGCCGAGTTCGCTGCGCGCTTTTTCCTCAACCATTTCAAGGCCTTCCTGCAAATCTTTGACCTCGGCAGCCAGCTGGTCATTGCCGAGTTGCTCCTGGGCATTTTTCGCGAGCTGCTCGTCAAGGCGCTGCTGCATGTCACGCACGCGGGGAAGGCTGCCCCTGCCAGTCCAGAGCTGCGCATGGAATAGCACCAGCAGCACAACCAGGATGGCAGGAACGATGCGATTTCCCACGGGTCAGGCGCGAAGGCGTTAGCGCAGGTTGTAGAAAGCGTCGCGGCCCGGGTAGGAGGCAATCTCACCCAGGTCTTCTTCTATGCGCAGCAACTGGTTGTATTTGGCCATGCGGTCCGAGCGCGACAGCGAACCGGTCTTGATCTGGCCGGCGTTGGTTCCGACGGCGATATCTGCAATCGTGGAGTCTTCGGTTTCGCCAGAGCGGTGCGAGATCACGGCTGTGTAACCGGCGCGTTTGGCCATTTCAATGGCGGCAAAGGTTTCAGTCAGAGTGCCGATTTGGTTGATCTTGATCAGGATCGAATTGGCAATGCCCTTGTCTATGCCTTCTTTAAAGATTCGGGTGTTTGTGACAAAAAGGTCGTCGCCGACGATCTGCACCTTTTTGCCAAGTCGGTCCGTCAGGATTTTCCAACCATCCCAATCGTCCTCGGCCATGCCGTCTTCAATGCTGATGATGGGGTATTTATCAACCCAGGTTGCCAGAATGTTGGTCCACTCGGTGGCGTCCAGGCTGAGCCCCTCACCCACCAGTACATACTTGCCGTCCTTGTAAAACTCCGAAGCGGCGCAGTCCAGGCCAAGCGCAATCTGCTCGCCCGCCACAAAACCGGCCTTGTCAATCGCTTCCAGGATCATCTGGATCGCCGCTTCGTGACCGGGCACGTTGGGCGCAAAGCCGCCTTCGTCACCGACGGCCACGCTCATGCCCTTGTCGTGCAGGATTTTCTTCAGGGCATGAAAAACCTCGGCACCGTATCGCACGGCTTCGCGAAAGCTTGGTGCGCCCACCGGGATGATCATGAACTCCTGAATATCCAGGTTGTTGTTGGCGTGTGCACCGCCGTGGACCACGTTCATCATGGGCACGGGCATCTGCATGGCGCCGCTGCCGCCAAAGTAGCGGTACAAGGGCAGGCCGGCTTCCTCGGCGGCAGCACGCGCCACGGCCATGCTGACGGCCAGCATGGCATTGGCGCCCAGGCGCGACTTGTTGTCGGTGCCATCAAGGTCGATCAGCGTGCGGTCGAGAAAGGCCTGTTCACTGGCATCGAGGCCGAGCACGGCTTCGGAGATTTCGGTATTGATGTGTTCAATGGCCTTGAGTACGCCCTTGCCAAGATAGCGCGACTTGTCGCCGTCGCGCAACTCGATGGCTTCACGCGAGCCGGTGGATGCGCCTGAAGGCACGGCGGCGCGACCCATCACGCCGGATTCCAGCAGCACGTCGCACTCAACCGTAGGGTTGCCACGGCTGTCGAGGATTTCGCGGCCGACGATATCAACAATTGCACTCATTTATGTTCTTTCAAATCAGAAAATACAAAAACAGAACCCGTATACAAAAGCTTAGACGCCTTCAACCACCACCATCTGCATGATCGCAGCGCCTTGCCGCGCGGCTCTGGCCTTGCCGTATTCTGGCGAAGCGTCAAACGCCTTTGCGGCTTCAAACGTCGGGAATTTCAAAATAACGATGCGACCGGGTTGCCAGTCGCCCTCAAGTACCTCTAGCTTGCCGCCACGCACGCAAACTTCGGCACCGTGCACCTGCATCGCTGCGCTCGACCATCTTTTATAGTCTTCGTACTGCAACGGGTTGGTGACCGTTACATTGGCAATGATGTAGCCGCTCATATGAAATCATTCTCCAGAAAGCCATTTTTCTTGGTCACGCGGTCGAGTTCGAGCAGCGTTTCCAGCAAGGCTTTCATATGCTTGAGCGGGACGGCGTTGGGGCCGTCGCTCAGCGCTTTGGCGGGATCAGGGTGAGTTTCCATGAAGAGTCCGGCAATACCCGCCGCCACTGCGGCGCGCGCCAGGACCGGCACCATTTCACGCTGGCCGCCGCTGCTGGTGCCGTTGCCGCCGGGCAACTGCACCGAATGCGTGGCGTCAAACACCACCGGCGCATGGGTTTCGCGCATGATCGCCAGGCTGCGCATGTCGGACACCAGGTTGTTGTAGCCAAAACTGGTTCCCCGTTCGCAAGCCATGAAGCGGTCTTCGTCCAAACCTTTTTCGCGTGCCGCAGCCCGCGCCTTGTCGATGACGTTCTTCATGTCGCCGGGCGCCAGAAACTGGCCTTTTTTAATGTTGACGGGTTTGCCCGATTGCGCCACGGCATAAATGAAGTCGGTCTGGCGGCACAAAAAGGCCGGAGTCTGCAATACGTCCACCACAGCGGCCACGGTAGCGATCTCGGTTTCAGAATGAACATCAGTCAGGATCGGCAGATTCAGTTCGCGTTTGACTTTGGCGAGAATCTCCAAGCCTTTGAGCATGCCCGGACCGCGAAAACTGCTGCCGCTGGAGCGGTTGGCCTTGTCATAGCTGGATTTGAAAATAAAAGGAATGCCCAGGGACGCGGTGATTTCCTTGAGCGTGCCGGCCGTGTCCATCTGCAATTGCTCGGACTCCACCACGCAAGGTCCAGCAATCAGAAAAAAGGGCTGGTTCAGGCCGATCTCGAATCCGCACAACTTCATACGTCCTCCATACGAGTCACTTTGTGCACCGCGCTGGCTCCAGTGGGGTCTCCAATGTGTTGAGCCGGTTCAACGGCGCGTATGTTCACGCCACCACCTTAAAAGGCTTTGAGGCAGCCTTTTGTTCCTGACCCGCTGCCCGGTGCTCAAGCGCCGCTGCAATGTAGGCATTGAAGAGTGGATGACCTTCCCACGGCGTGGACTTGAACTCGGGGTGAAACTGAACGCCCATGAACCATGGATGGACATCCTGCGGCAACTCGACAATCTCGGTGAGGTGTTCGCGCTGCGTCAGCGCGGAGATGACTAATCCTGATTTTCGCAGGATGTCCAGGTAATTGACGTTGGCTTCATAACGGTGGCGATGGCGTTCTGTCACTACGTCGCCGTATATCTTGTGGGCGAGCGTGCCTTTGGCCACATCGGAGCTCTGCGCGCCCAGACGCATGGTGCCTCCCAAATCAGAGTTGGCATTGCGTGTCTTGATGGTGCCGTCGGCGTCTTTCCATTCGGTTATGAGGGCAATTACCGGGTTGGGACTGGCCGGGTTGAATTCGGTGCTGTCGGCATCCCTGAGACCGGCGACGTGTCGGGCAAACTCAATCGTGGCCACCTGCATGCCCAGACAGATGCCCAAGTAGGGAATCCTGTTTTCACGGGCAAATTGGGCAGCGCAGATTTTGCCTTCCACGCCGCGCACGCCGAAGCCGCCAGGTACCAGAATGCCGTCAAACTGGGCCAGGCGCGAAACCGTCCCGGGGGTGAGGCTTTCGGAATCGATGTACTCAATCACCACCTTGGCATGGTTTCTCATGCCTGCGTGGCGCAAGGCTTCATTGAGCGACTTGTAGCTGTCACTCAAATCCACGTACTTGCCGACCATGGCGATGCTTACTTCTGTTTTGGGATGCTCGGTTTCATACACCAGATCGTCCCAGCGCTTGAGGTTGGCAGGTGGCGTGTTCAGGCGCAGTTTGTCGCAAATCAGCCCGTCCAGCCCCTGCTCGTGCAGCATGCGAGGCACTTTGTAAATCGTGTCGACGTCCCACATCGAGATAACGCCCCACTCGGGTACGTTGGAGAACATCGAGATTTTGTCGCGCTCTTCCTCGGGGATACGGCGATCGGCGCGGCACAGCAAGACGTCGGCCTGAATGCCAATCTCTCGCAGTTGCTTGGCCGTGTGCTGCGTCGGCTTGGTCTTCAGTTCACCTGCCGCGGCAATCCAGGGGACGTAGCTCAGGTGGACAAAGGCGCTGTTATTGGGACCCATTCGCAAGCTCATCTGCCGCACCGCTTCAAGGAAGGGCAGCGATTCGATGTCGCCAACTGTGCCGCCTATTTCGACAATGGCCACATCCACCGCTTCCGGTGTGTCATAGCCGGCACCGCGCTTGATGAAATCCTGGATTTCGTTTGTGATGTGCGGAATCACTTGAACCGTTTTGCCGAGGTAGTCGCCACGGCGTTCCTTTTCAAGAACACTTTGATAAATCTGCCCCGTGGTGAAGTTGTTCGCTTTGCGCATCCGCGTTTCAATGAAACGTTCGTAATGGCCCAAATCCAGATCGGTTTCCGCGCCGTCGTCGGTCACAAACACTTCGCCGTGCTGAAACGGAGACATGGTGCCCGGATCCACATTGATGTAGGGGTCAAGCTTGATCAAAGTGACTTTGAGGCCTCGCGATTCGAGGAGCGCTGCTAAAGAGGCTGAGGCGATTCCCTTGCCCAGGGAAGACACCACACCGCCGGTGACGAAGACAAATTTGGTCATGCTAGGCCCGAACCGCAAGTTCGCTGAGGTGGTAAAGGGAGATTATACGGGTGGACTGATTCAGCGGCGCCGCTCATCCTGTCAAACCGGCTACTTCTTCATTTCAAGCTTGCCGGCAAGAAACGCCCTGGAGAGTTCGCCTATTTCAAGCAGCAAAAAAGCGCCCGGGCCTGCCTTGCTGATACATTGTCATTCATGATAAATCAAGCCGATGTGCCGTGTATGGAAGCAGAAGAGCTGGAACTGGCGGGGAAACATATTGTGCTCGGCCTTTCGGGTGGAATCGCTTGCTACAAGGCGGCCGAGTTGTGCCGTGCCTTGATCAAGGCGGGTGCGACGGTGCAGGTGGTGATGACGGAAGCGGCGGAGCAATTCATCACTGCGGTTACCCTGCAGGCACTTAGCGGGCGGCCGGTTTACACCAGCCAGTGGGACCGCCGTGAGAGCAACAATATGCCGCATATCAACTTGACGCGCGAAGCTGACGCGATTGTGGTCGCGCCCTGCAGCGCCGATTTCATCGCCCGGCTGCTTCACGGAAGTGCCGACGATCTGCTGAGTTTGATGTGCCTGGCGCGACCCATGGTTAAAGTGCCGCTGCTGCTGGCACCAGCGATGAACCGCGAGATGTTCGCGCATCCGGCCACGCAGCGTAACTTCGCGCAACTGGCGGCCGATGGGGCAACGGTGCTGGGCGTGGGCAGTGGCTTTCAGGCCTGCGGTGAAACCGGTGACGGCCGCATGCTCGAACCCGAGCAGCTGCTCGAAGACATCGTTGCGTTTTTTACACCGAAAGTGCTGGCGGGCCAGCGCGTGCTAATTACGGCCGGTCCTACTTACGAGGCAATTGATCCGGTGCGCGGCATCACTAATCTTTCGAGCGGCAAGATGGGATTTGCGATTGCGCGAGCAGCGCGCGAAGCCGGTGCCGATGTCACCCTGGTTGCGGGCCCGGTAAGCCTGCCCACGCCGCGCGGGGTCGCCCGTATCGACGTGAAATCAGCAAAAAATATGCTGGATGTCGTGACGGAAGAAGTCCAGCAAGCTAGCGTATTTGTAGCAACAGCCGCCGTGGCCGATTGGCGACCGGCCACACCGTCGGCCCAGAAAATCAAGAAGGACGGCTCGGGCCGCGCGCCGCAACTGGAATTTACAGAGAACGTCGACATTCTTGCCGCCGTCGCCCAGTCAGCTGCGGCTCAACTGGGCACGCTGTTTTGTGTGGGCTTTGCCGCGGAAAGCCATGACCTGCTTGAAAACACCCAAGCCAAGCGTTTGCGCAAAAAAGTGCCGCTGCTGGTTGGCAATATCGGCCCCGATACCTTCGGGCAGGATCACAACGCGCTGCTGTTGATTGACGGGCAAGGTGCACTCCAATTGCGCAGGGCGTCCAAACTCTCACTCGCACGGCGGCTGGTTCAGGAGATCGCGACCAGGCGGCGGGCAACCGGCGTACTGCACTCCCAAGCCTAATGACCCGTTCTTCCAATACCCCACCCGATGGTGATTTTGCACGCTACATTGAACGTCTCACGGATGCCCGCGCTGCGGCTGGTACGCGCGAAGATTTGCTGAAACCTGGGGCGGATAATGCAGCCGACACGTCGTTTGCGGCTGGCTCCGGCATGATGCGGGTCAAACCGGACCCGGAAGTTTTTGCCGGAAAGACGTTTCTCGAACACATTAAGTGGGTGGTCGTGGCGTGGCTGGTGACGCAAGCGCTGGCAACACTCATGCCCGGTGCGGATGCCCTGTTTATTCCCATTCTGGTGATTTACGCCACCTGGGTCGTTTTCAGGCGCACTCGAAACTTTTCTCAGGCCATGATGACCCGTTTTTCGGAGGCTGGCCCAAAAAGTCCAGGACGAAACCATAAAAACTCCACCCGAGCATAAAAATAGCCCATGAAAATTGACGTCAAGATATTGGACTCCCGCCTTCAGTGCAATCTTCCAACCTACGCGACGCCCGGGAGTGCCGGGCTGGACCTTCGTGCCTGCCTGGATACTCCGCTTACATTGGGCGCTAACGCCTGGCATCTGGTGCCCACGGGCATCGCCATTTACCTGCACAACCCCGCTTACGCAGCGCTGATTTTGCCGCGTTCCGGGTTAGGTCATAAACACGGCATCGTCCTGGGCAATCTGGTGGGACTGATTGACAGCGACTATCAGGGCCAACTGATGGTGAGCGCATGGAATCGCAGCGATATTCCCTTCACTATAGAACCCATGGAGCGCATTGCGCAACTGCTCATCGTCCCGGTTGTGCAGGCGCAATTCAATATTGTTGCCGAGTTCCCGGCCAGCGCGCGTGGCGAGGGCGGCTACGGATCAACTGGCAAGGGATGAATCGTTCGGGCTCGTAGTCCCTCCGTCAGGCTTCGCCTACAGAAATTGCCCGCAGTTTCCCACATGGTCAGAGCACCGGAGCTCACCTGCCGGATGAACAACTGCACATTTAATTGGCAATTAGTGGTAGCGAGTCATCTGTCCTCTTGCCTAGGGCGTTGAGTGAGTCGGC
This sequence comes from Polaromonas sp., assembly GCF_012927415.1. Lineage (GTDB taxonomy): Bacteria > Pseudomonadota > Gammaproteobacteria > Burkholderiales > Burkholderiaceae_C > Polaromonas. Next base: position 13,786 of record NZ_JABBPF010000021.1, read on the forward strand.
AGACCATGAATATTAACTAAAAGGGGATCTCAATGCATCGTGCTTTTCGAATCATTTCCACCGCTTCCACCGTACTGGTGATCACCACTCTTGCAGCATGTGGCTCAGTGCCCATGGATTCACAGGGGCCGATCTCCTCCTATCCGGCATCGCCTTATTCAAATCAAAATCAATATCCGGCACAGTATCCGTCCCAATATCCGTCCCAATATCCGTCCCAGTATCCGGCGCAGAATCAGTACCCCGCGCAGAATCAGCAAAGCGCCTATGTTGAATATGGGAGGGTAAGTAACGTGGAGGTTTTCCAGACCCAGGAGCAAGCCAGAGGGACCGGACTTGGCGCCATCCTTGGCGGCGTGGCTGGCGGGGTAATTGGCCATCAGATTGGCCGGGGAACGGGACGCGATGTGGCGACGGTCGCCGGTGCCGTAGGCGGCGCTGTTGCCGGTAATGCCATCGAGAAAAATCGCAATCCCAATATAAGTCAGGTCTACCGGGTCACCGTCCAGCTTGACAATGGGCCAGCTCGTGCCTACGACGTTCCATCCACCGGCGATCTGCGTATTGGCGACCGAGTGAGAATTCAAAACGGGCAGCTCTTCCGGTATTGAAAAGGCACTTGACAGTTATTAAAAGCGTTGCGACAGCAAAACTGTTGCGGCGCTTTTTTTTATACCTCAAATATTTGTCTAATGAAGCGTGCCGTTGCCAGGCATCGATGGCTCCAGCTTGAAAAAGCCGGTACCTAGCGAACCCTGTCCAATTTCTTGTTCGGTGGCATCGCGCACAGACTCCACCTTGAGCGACAGCCGGATGGCAATGCCGGCCAGTGGATGATTGCCGTCAAGCACGACGTGTTCCGGGTAAATGTCAGTCACGGTGTAGATGTACGAATGGGGAATCTGGTCGCTTGTACCCGCAGGCATCGCTGCGCCGTCGAAGGTCATGCCTTCTTCAAGTCCTGCCGGGAAGACGCTGCGGGGTTCGAGAAAGACCAGGTTTTCATCGTATTCGCCAAAAGCGTTTTCGGGTTCCAGGTGCAACTCAAGTTGGTCCGAAGGACCGCGACCTTGCAGCGCTTCTTCAATTTTGGTAAGCAAATCACTGCCGCCAAGCAAAAACTCTACTGGCTCGTCCAACTCGTCCAGTAGATCGCCCAGAGTATCTTTCAGTGTCCATGTGAGAGCGACGACGCATTGCGGGGTGATTTTCATCGCACAATTGTCCCATGGATGTAAATCAGCCCCTAGCCCTTCTCGGCGGTCTCAGCCCCGCCCAATTCATGCGCCGTCACTGGCAAAAAAAGCCGCTTCTGGTTCGCCAGGCGATTCCGGGCTTTCAGCCCTTTCTCAATCGCGCCGGCCTGGTAAAGATGGCCGCTCTGGAGCAGGTTGAGTCTCGCCTGATTGTCCAGCAGGAAAAAAGCTGGAGCATGAAAAAGGGACCTTTTGCGCCCAAAAGCTTGCCGTCGCTTGGCAAGGAGGGCTGGACCCTGCTGGTGCAGGGTGTCGATTTGCATGAGCCTGCCGGTCATGCGCTGCTGCAGCAATTCCGCTTTGTGCCGGATGCACGGCTCGATGACCTGATGATTTCGTTTGCCACTACCGGCGGCGGCGTGGGGCCGCACTTTGACAGTTACGACGTGTTTTTGCTGCAGGCCAGTGGCCGTCGGCGATGGAAGATCGGCCTGCAAAAAGACTTTTCCTTGCAGCAGGGCGTGCCGCTAAAAATCCTGCAGAACTTTGAAGCTGATGAGGAGTTTGTGCTGGAAGCGGGCGACATGCTCTATCTGCCGCCGCGTTATGCGCATGACGGCATTGCCGAGGAGAGCGTCGGGCTGGACAGGAAAGCTGCTGATTGCATGACCTACTCAATTGGATTTCGCTGTCCTGAACAGACTGAGCTGGCTGCAGCGTTGTTGCATCGCCTGGCCGAATTTGGGGAAGATGCCGCTGAACCAGACAGCGAAAAAGAGGGTAGCGGGACTGCTGTTCCCAAGCGCATGTACCGCGACCCCGCCCAGTCCGCGACAGAAACGCCAGCGGCGATGCCTGATGGCTTGGCAGATTTCGCCGCGAAAGCGGTGCTCGAGGCGCTTAAGAAACCATTGGCGTTGGCCTGTGCGCTTGGTGAATGCATGACTGAGCCTAAACCTTCGGTCTGGTTTGATGAGGCAGAGCAGGCCTGGGATGGCGAGGCAGTTAAGGCCGGTCGGACGGAAATTGAGCTCGATTCGCGCACCCGCATGATGTATGACGGCGAGCACATTTTTATTAATGGCGAAAGCTATCGCGCCAAGGGAGCCGATGCGAGCCTGATGCGTCGGCTGGCCGACCAGCGCCGTCTTGCGGCGCGCGAGTTGCGCAAGGCGGGTGTATCCGCCATCATATTGCTGGGCGACTGGCATGACGCAGGCTGGCTGCGGCAAGTGCAGCCCCGGTCTTTAGTCTGAAGAGGGCAAAATTTGCGCCCTGAACCGTGTAAAGTCATTTCAAGGGGGAAATCGCATGACACCTGAAAATGCAGGCGCTGCGTCGGCTACCTTGCTGCAAGGGCGATTCAGCGGCCGCGGCGACTTTACGGCTAATGTTCGGCAGGCCTTTGCGGCTGCGGCATCACAGGGATGGCGCGAAATTATTGTGTGCGATGCCGACTTTGCGGACTGGCCTTTGGGTGAACGCGAGGTTGCCCAATCCTTGAATGAATGGTCCAGGACGGGCCGCAAATTGACGATGCTGGCTAGAAATTACGATGAATTGCGACGAAAGCACGCCCGCTTCGTGACTTGGCGCCAAACCTGGGCGCATATTGTCGAGTGCCGAACCATTGCTGCTACGCCAGCTGACAACATGCCCAGTGCATTCTGGAGTGCGGGCTGGCTACTTGAGCGGCTCGATTTGCAACGCTGTAGCGGCTTCGCCGGATCAGAACCTGGAAGGTGTGTTGCCTTGAGGGAGCGATTGAAAGAGCGGCTTATGAACAGTTCGCCTGCGTTTGCAGCAACTACTTTAGGGCTTTAATGTGGTTTTCTGGTCGCCGGTCGTTGCAGTGCTGCGTCGTTTGGACCACTAAGGGTTTTCAGGCTTGAATTATCCGGCATATAATTTAAAGCTGGGAAGAAAGAGCTCGAGTCCTTTCCCCGGTCAAAACATAACTTGAATTTTGGTTTGGGTTTCTTTTGGCAATTTCCGGAAATTGTTTTCTTAATTCATCAAGGATAGTAAAAATGAACAAGACCCTCGTTTTGGCAGCCATTGTTGCCGCTGTTGCACTGGCTGCTTGCGGTAAAAAAGAAGAAGTAGTTGTACCCGTACCCGCACCTGCACCTGCTGTTGTCGTGGTGCCCGCACCTGCGGCTCCTTCTGCTGATGCTGCCGCCGCTGCCGCTGCTGGCGCTGCTTCCGCCGCTGCCAGCTCTGCTGGTACCGCTGTGGACGCTGCCAAAGACGCAGCTTCTGCTGCTGGCGCTGCTGGTGCTGCTGCTGGCGCCGCCGCCGACGCTGCAAAGAAATAATTTTTCTGCATGCCGCAAAAAAGCCGCCCAAGGGCGGCTTTTTTCATGTTGAGGGGAGTGACACACCGGGCGTTTTTCCGCGACCGTGAATATTCGCCTCTCATGTAATTCAAATGTGCAGCCAAGGCGTTCCGTGACTTGCTCCTGCGACCACGATGTCCCTGCTGTTGCAGCCCAACGCGCTGGCCATTGCCTCCTGCGCTAATTCCGGCCGGTTGTTTTGCTGGCTTAAATGGGCCGCCACCACATGCTTGAGGCCGCTATGCGTCACGGCACAGGCGATCCCCGCTGCGGCAGCGTTTGACAGATGCCCGTAATCTCCACCCACGCGCCGCTTCAGAAATGGCGGGTAAGCCGATTGACTCAGCAAGGCGGTATCGTGGTTGCATTCAAGCAGCATCGCATCGCACCCCTGCAGATGAGCCATGACATGCCCTGTCGCATGCCCAAGATCAGTCAAAAGGACCAATTTTGCCGAACCATCGGTGCAGCTGAGCTGCAGAGGTTCCCTCGCGTCGTGCGGCACGGTAAATGGCGTGAGTTGCAAGCCGCCCATGTCTATCGTTGCGCCATCGCGAGCCGTGTGCAGCAAGCCATCAAAATCGGGTGAGCCAATTGCGGCATGCGTGCCGCGGCTCATCCAGACCGGAATCCGGTAGCGCAGTGACAGGGATCGGGCGCAACCGATGTGATCGCCGTGTTCGTGCGTGATGAATACTGCGTTAATGTCTTCCGGCTGCAAGCCGGCTTCGCCCAGCCGGCAAAACAGGTGTTTAAGGCCCAGCCCGCAATCAATAAGCACCCTTAGCGGCGCGATTCCCATGGCCTCAACCACCGTTGCGTTGCCACCACTGCCGCTGCCCAGGCTCCTGAATCTCAGCACCGGTAGACCAAACTAGCGCAGGCTGGAATACCTTGCACCGCTACTTCAGGTCGTCGGCAATCACCTGCACAATGCGCTGGGCATTGGCAGAGGATTCGGGCGCACCCTGGGCATTCATGACGGAAACAGTGGTGTTTTCGCCCTGACTCTTGACGGCGATACGGTACTTCAGTGGAGGCGTAGTGGCTGAAGCGCCACTGAACAGCTTGCTGAAGAATCCGGGTTCACTCTTGTTGGTGACGGGTTCGACGTAACGCACGAAGTAGGTGCCCTGGCTGCGGTCGCGATCCTCGACGGTAAAGCCGGTGCGGTCCAGCGCCAGACCAACCCGGCGCCACGCGCGATCAAAACCCTCATCCAGCTGTACCGTGGGCAGGTTGTTCACCATCGCCACGCGAGACGTTTGCCGGTTTACGCCAGCAGCAATCAGGGCTTTGGATTGTTCCTGCGTTACGCCGAGCCTGACCATCAGACGTCGCAGGAACTCTGCCTCCAGTTCCGGGTCGGTGGGGCGGGGTTGCCAGATGGTGCTGTCGCCGGTGCTGGCGCTGCCGGCTTTGACGCCGGTTACCACTTCCACCATGCCGCGATGGCTAATGTAAATTTCGGTGCCGCCGTCAGGCCTGCGCTCCAGACGCGTGCGAAATTTATCGCGCTCGCCGGTGGAGTACAGGCTTTCAAATAGCTTGCCGATGGTGCTGCGAATAAAATCCTGCGGCAATTTGGCGCGGTTCTCTGCGTAGTCGGTTTCCATGATGCCGAGGTTTTCCTGGTCTTGTGCCAGCAAAAAGCCATTTTCAAGCCAGAAATCACGCACGGGCGTCCAGAGCTTGTCGGCTGGTCGGTTGATGAGCCAGCGCTGGGTGCCTGCGCGCTCGATCTTCACGTCACCCACCGCATTGGCGGCGGTTGTCACGGCTTGGGTGGGCTGGCCGATCTGGTAACTGCTGGCAGTCACGGCCGTGCCGGGCACTACATAGCGCGTATCGCGGCTGAGCTGCGTCAGGTCCGGCGGAATATCCAGCGAAGGCCCTTTGTTGCCGCTAGATTTGTAATCGACCCGTTCGCCTTCCATGGTGTCCCTGATGGTGGAGCAGCCCGCAAGCAGGCTGATGGCGAGCAGTGCTCCCAGTGCCGCACTGCTGCGGTCCTTCAGGAATGCAGGGCGCTGGTGTATCGTCGGCAATATCTTCACGTGGATTCCTTAAAAATCAAATCAGTCCGCAGGCGCGCAGCGCGTTTTCAACGGCAGCTTGGTTGGCTGTTTCAAGCGGTGTCATGGGCAGCCGCAATGTCCCGCCACACAAACCCATCCGGGCCATCGCCCATTTGACGGGAATCGGGTTGGCTTCAACAAACAGGTTTCGGTGCAGCGGCAGCAGCCTGAACTGCAATTCCATCGCGCTTCGAGTGTCACCCGCCACGGCAGCCACGCACAATTGATGCATTAAACGCGGCGCGACGTTGGCCGTCACGCTGATGTTGCCCTGGCCGCCGCAAAGCATCAGCGCAACGGCGGTCGGATCATCGCCGGAATAAACGGCGAAGCCTTGGGGGACTTCCTTGATGAGCCACTGCGCGCGCTCTATATTGCCGGTTGCTTCCTTGATGCCCACAATGCCGGGCACCTCGGCCAAGCGCAGCACGGTGGCATGCGCCATATCGGCAACCGAACGGCCTGGGACGTTGTACAGGATGATCGGAAAATCGCCCACCGCCTCTGCAATCGCCTTGAAATGCAGATACTGGCCTTGCTGTGTCGGCTTGTTGTAGTAGGGCACGACCTGCAACTGGCAATCGGCACCCACCTGTTTGGCAAACCTTGCCAGCTCTATGGCCTCCGTAGTTGAATTGGCACCGCAACCGGCCATGATGGGCACCCGCTTGCCCGCCTGCTCGACCGAGACGCGGATGATTTCGCAGTGTTCTTCAACGTTGACGGTCGGCGATTCGCCGGTGGTGCCCACCACGCAAATGCAGTCAGTGCCCTCGGTGACATGCCAGTCAACGAGTTTGCGTAATGCGGGGTAATCCACGCTGCCGTCTTCATGCAAAGGCGTTGCCAGTGCAACGATGCTGCCAGTAATGGGTTTCATGTCTTGCTTGTAACGTGGGTGGCTGGAGTGATGGGCCGCGTCATCGGCCTCAAGACCAGCCCAAAAGTCAATTGTGCATTCTACCCAGAGCTTAAAGCAGTGAATAGCGAAGCGGCCTGCGGCGGGCTGGCTCAGGCGGTCCGGATGATGCCGCTGGGTCGGTGGCCATGTCGGCCGCTTCCCGGACGGCAGCAATACGCTGGACAAAGCGGGCTGCCTGTGCCGGCGTTGCAGCCTCAAAACCGTCTTCAAACGCCACCACCCGCAAGCCGCGGCACAGCGCCAGCAGTTCGCCCGGGCGCAGCAAGAAGTCAGGCCGGGAGGGCTTGCCGACCGTTTCGTTACCTTGGGCAAAGGTTTCGTAAATCAGCACGCCGCCCGGTGCCAGACTGTCCAGCAGTGTGGGAAGCAGCGGGCGCCAGAGGTAATTGGTCACGACGACCGCGGCAAACTGTCGACCGGCAAAAGGCCAGGGCCCGTTCTCGATATCGGCCACCACGGCCTCGCAGGCATGGGCTGGAATTGCTATGGATTCAATAGCTTCCAGTGACCGGTCTACCGCGACAAGCCGGTGATTTCTCGAATAAAACCAGCGGGCGTGCCGGCCGTGTCCACAAGCCACGTCCAGCACGACGCCCGAGTTGGCAACCAGGCCCGACCAGCGCTGAACCCAGGCAGAAGGCAGCTCCAGGCCGTGCGCGCCTTGTGTTTTCAGGGCCGGTGCTTTCATCACAAGCGCATGCCGAAAGCGGGCGCGGCCGGCGCCAAGGCGCGGCGAGGGTAGTTTGCAGTCTCTGCATTTACTATCATTTTCATAGCTACTGGTGCCGATACTTGTTGGACTTGATGCCGAAATGATCAAAAAACCAGACTTTGGCTTAAAAACATGCCCACACCTGGTTGGCCAGCGTGAACATGAAGTCAGGCCGGGTGTAGAGGAAAAAGACCGCCAGCGATGCCATGATGGCGGCAGCCCATAAAGCAATTTTGCGGGCCAATTCAGGCTTCCTGCGGCAGTTTACCGTGATGGCTGCGTGAAATGGGTGCTTCGCGCACCGGCAAATTCACCAGCGCCGCGAAGATTCCCAACGCTATGGCGATGTACCAGACGATGTCATAACTGCCTGTGCGGTCATACAAATAGCCGCCCAGCCAGACGCCCATGAAGGAGCCAATCTGGTGGCTGAAGAAAATAAAACCGCTCAACATTGACAAATGCTGGATGCCAAAGATTTGCGCCACCATGGCGTTGGTTGGCGGAATGGTTGACAGCCATAGTAGGCCCATGAGGCTGGCAAAAAGGTAGACGCTGGCCGGGCTCAGTGGCGCGGCCAGAAACACCGCAATGACGATGGTCCGCGACAAATAAATTGTCGCCAGAATTTTCTTCTTGGCGATTCGTTGGCCCAGTGCGCCTGCGGCATAGGTGCCAAAGACATTAAAAAGGCCAATCAGCGCCAGCGCGTAACTGGCCACCTGCGGCGACAGGCCCTTGTCCCTGAGGTAACTGGGCATGTGTACGCCAATGAAGACCACCTGAAAGCCGCAAACAAAATAACCGGCCATCAGCAACTGGAAGCTTGGGTATTTCAGCGCCTCGCGCAGCGCCTGGCCGATGCTTTGTTGGCGCCTGGCGGAGCTGATGCCTGCAAAACTGCCCTCGCGCAGGCCCAGCGCCATTGGCACTATCAACAAGACAGCGCCGCTCAGCACCAGCAAGGCGGTCTGCCAGCCCAGACTGCTGATCAGGAAACCTTCGGTGGGCACCATCAAAAACTGGCCGAAAGAGCCTGCAGCAGCCGCCACCCCCATTGCCCACGAGCGCTTCTCAGCCGGAATATTGCGGCCGATCACGCCGTAAATCACGGCATAGGTGGTGCCTGCCTGAGCTGCGCCGATCAATACCCCGGCAGTCAGCGTAAACAGCAGGCCGGTCGGCGAAAGCGCCATGCCGGCCAGGCCGAGCGCGTACAACACAGCGCCGCCCGCAATCACCCGGAAAGCGCCAAACCGGTCGGCCACCATGCCCGCGAAAATGCCAAAAATTCCCCACGAAAGGTTTTGTATAGCAATCGCAAAGGCAAAGGTTTCGCGCGTCCAGCCTTGCGCTTGGGTGATAGGTTGCAGCCACAGACCGAAACCGTGCCGAATGCCCATCGAGAGCGTGACAATGGCCGCGCCGAAGGCCAAAACCTGCAACATCGAAAGTTTTCGGGGGGAGAAAAGGATGCTTGTAACCATCGGGCGACCTTAACGAAAATGCCTGACGGCGCTGTTACTTTTGAAAAATCTGGTGGTTCAGGAGGCTGTTGCCTCAGGTTCGGTTTTCATGGCGCCCCGGATGTTCATGATGATCAAACCCACCTGAAGCACGACCAACGCCCACGACTGCGACTTAACGCCCCAAATGATCCAGAGCAAGTTGCTGATTAAAAAAACCCAGAATCCCCAGTTCCGCTTGCTGATTCCCCTGGAGGCCACCAGCCAGGACGCAATGAGCGTGACCGCCATCGCAGGCCACTGAAGCAAGTCCAAATAGTCCAATTGGTCCCCTCTGGTTGTGTTATTTCAACCTACCTATTGTGTCAAAAAAGCGTAATTCGTATTTGAATCCGCCATAAAACGGACAGACGTAAGGTAACTTCACTAACTTCACTAACTTCACTAACTTCCCAAGACGCCAAGGCCGAGTGAGCGCAGTCTTACCCCGATGCACAGTAGCGAAGTTTTCAGCTAGTTGGGCTGTATATTTGTACAGTAAGCCAAACAGCCCGGCTTACAATTGGCGTAATTATTTCAATTGCCATGGCCGACAAAAATTCCAGAGATGCCCCTGTTTATTCCGAAAGCTCGATCCGCGTGCTCAAGGGCCTGGAGCCCGTCAAGCAGCGCCCAGGCATGTACACGCGCACCGACAACCCGCTGCACATCATCCAGGAAGTGCTGGACAACTCGGCCGATGAAGCACTTGCCGGGCATGGAAAAAAACTCAAGGTCATCTTGCACACCGACGGTTCGGTGACGGTGGAAGACGACGGCCGCGGCATCCCGTTTGGCCTGCACCCGGAAGAAAAAGCGCCGGTGCTCGAGTTGGTGTTCACCCGGCTGCACGCGGGCGGCAAGTTTGATAAGGGTAAGGGCGGCGCCTACAGTTTTTCGGGCGGTTTGCATGGCGTGGGTGTTAGCGTGACAAATGCGCTGTCCAAACGGCTTGAAGTCAGCTCTTACCGTGACGGCAAGGTCGCCATTCTGGCTTTTTCCGGCGGGGACGTCATTGAGCCGTTGGTCTTGCGCAAAAGCGAAGGCGGCGACCGCAAATCCGGCACCACGGTGCGCGCCTGGCCCGACGCCAAATATTTCGAATCCCCGGCTTTGCCGATGGCCGAGCTGACGCATCTGCTGCGCAGCAAGGCAGTGCTGATGCCGGGAGTCACTGTCACGCTGACAAACGAGAAAACGAAGGACATACAAACCTGGGTTTTTAAGGGTGGCCTGCGTGACTACCTGATGCAGACACTGAGCGCTGACCTGGTGATTCCGATGTTTGAAAGCGAAGGCTTTGCCGATGCCTCGCACGAGGCCTTTGCTGAAGGCGAGGGCGCCAGCTGGTGCGTCGCCTTCACTGAAGACGGCCAGTCGGTGCGTGAAAGCTACGTCAACCTGATTCCGACCAGCGCTGGCGGCACGCATGAAAGCGGTCTGCGCGATGGCCTGTTCAATGCTGTCAAAAGCTTTATCGAGCTGCATTCGTTGCTGCCCAAGGGCGTCAAACTGTTGCCCGAAGACGTGTTCGCGAGAGCAAGCTATGTGCTGAGCGCAAAGGTGCTGGACCCGCAGTTCCAGGGCCAGATCAAGGAACGCCTGAATTCGCGCGATGCCGTTCGCCTGGTCTCAAGTTTTGTGCGTCCGTCGCTTGAGCTGTGGCTGAACCAGCATGTCGAATACGGCAAAAAGCTGGCCGAGCTCGCCATCAAGGCAGCGCAGACGCGCCAGAAGGCGGGCCAGAAAGTTGAAAAGCGCAGGGGCTCGGGCGTGGCCGTGCTGCCAGGCAAGCTGACCGATTGCGAAAGCAAGGATCTGGCGAACAACGAGGTGTTCCTGGTTGAGGGTGATTCGGCCGGCGGCAGCGCCAAGATGGGCCGCGACAAGGAAAGCCAGGCGATCCTGCCGCTGCGCGGCAAGGTGCTCAACACCTGGGAGGTCGACCGCGACCGCCTGTTTGCCAACACCGAGATTCACGACATCGCCGTTGCCATCGGGGTTGACCCGCACGGTCCCGACGACACGCCGGACCTGAGCGGCTTGCGCTACGGCAAGGTCTGTATCCTGAGCGACGCTGACGTGGACGGCTCGCACATCCAGGTGCTGCTGCTCACGCTGTTTTTCCGCCACTTCCCCAAACTGATAGCAACCGGCCATGTCTATGTGGCGCGGCCGCCACTGTACCGAGTCGATGCGCCGGCGCGCGGCAAAAAGCCGGCGTCCAAGGTCTATGCGCTGGATGAGGGCGAATTGAGCGCCATTCTGGATAAACTGCGCAAGGACGGCGTGCGCGAAGGCGCGTGGAGCATCAGCCGCTTCAAGGGCCTGGGCGAGATGAGCGCTGAACAACTGTGGGACACCACGCTTAACCCCGACACCCGCCGCCTTCTTCCCGTGCAACTGGGCAACCAGGATTTTCTGCAGACCGAGAGCCTGATTACCAAACTGATGGGCAAGGGCGAAGCGGCAGCCCGCCGCGAACTGATGGAGTTGCACGGCGACGCCGTGGAAATTGATATTTGATGAATTCTTGCGCGAATGTTTTGACGGTCCTAAATCTGCTATTCCGCTGGATTATGCGGACACGCCCAAGCGGTAGCCATACCGGCTGGTGCGCGCTGGGCTTGCCCTTGCTGGTTCTGGTTGCCTGGCAGCCGACGACCGCCCGCGCCGACATGTGGCGCTACGTGGATGCACAAGGTGTTTCCCATTTTTCCGGGGCGCAACTGGACAGGCGCTATCAGCTGTTATTCCGCGGGGCAGAGAATTTCACTGCGGGTGTCGGCAAGGCCGCAGTCGGCGGAGCCAGCCGGCCAAGCTTCGGGGCTGCTGCCTCGCCAAAGCAGCTCACCTATTTTGATGTGTCGCCCAATTACAAGGCCGTCAAGCATCTGCTGCGTGAAGCCTCGCAGACGCATGGCATTGATTACGAATTGCTGCAGGCGGTGATCGCCACCGAGTCTGGCTTCAACGCCCAGGCGGTTTCCCCGAAAGGCGCGGTCGGGCTGATGCAGCTGATTCCCCCAACGGCGGAGCGGTATGGAGTGAAGGCCGACAAGGATTCCCCGATCAAGAAAAAGCTCACGGATCCGCGCACCAATCTTCGCGCCGGCTCCAGCTACCTCAGTGACCTCATCAAGCTGTTTCCGGGCCAGCTCGAACTGGCCATCGCAGCCTATAACGCCGGAGAGGGCGCGGTGCAACGGGCGGGCAACAAGATACCGAACTACCCCGAAACCATAAACTACGTCAAAACCGTGATGCAGCTCTACACCCTGCTCAAGCCGCCGGCCGTGGGTGGCGTTGCTTCATCCGGCAGGATCCGCATGGAAATGATGGGCGGCAGTCCGGCCGCAGTGCTTTCCAGCGCTGCGCCAGAGGCCCAGACCGTGCGGGATTGACGGTCATGCACCTTGCGTTCAGTCCAGGCGTTTTTGCGCTCGGTATCGTGGCGGGCGTGCTGGGTCTGGTGCTGCTGCTCAGCCTGATTGTTGGCTATGCTTATGACGAGCAAACACTGCTGGGGCTGGCGGCGTATCTGTCCTTCATGGTGGTAGCCGCGCTGGTGGCTCAGCGCCTGCAGGTCAATGACGAACTCATCCAGCGCGGGTTGCTGGTGGTCGGTCCTGCATTGATTGCCGGGCTGCAGATGTGGCTGCTGAAAAACCGGCAGGCCACTGCGCAGGTCAAGCTTGGCCTGGCGGTCATGATGCTGGTCAGCTTGGGCTTGTTGGGCTTTTATGCATGGCTTGGTCCCGGGGAATATGCGCCAGCCGCAGCTTTCGCATGGGTTGCAGTGCTGCTCGTTTTTTCCGCGTATCTGGTGCGGCAGTCCCGGGATACCGCAGGTCCCTGGAAATGGTGGTTGGTGATCGGGCATGGAGGCGGGCTGGCGACAGCCCTATGTTTTCTGGCTGGCCTGGCACGGGCGAGCCAGGCCTACTGGCCAGTAGTGCTGATGCTTTTGTTGCAAGTGCCGCCGATTTACCTGTCGCTGGTGTGGCGCAGCCGCTTGCTCAATGAAAGCCGCTTGCGCAGCTTCTGGGCCAATGTCACCGACCCGCTGACCGGTTTGGCGACCACCAATGTGTTGGTGGAACGGCTGATGCGGGTGATGTCGCGTTCCCAGCAAGGCGCTGCCGGAAGCGCACTGTTCCTGATTGAAGTGAAGAACTGGCAGGGCCTGCTGAACCAGCTGGGTGCGGAATTCAATGAAAAAATGCTGCTGGAAGCGGCGCTGCGATTGAGACGCCCGATCGGGGACAACGATCTTGCCGTGCGCATTAGCGGCGGGCGATTTGCAGTGCTTGCACAAGGCCTGTCGGGGGCAGAGGAGATCAATGCGCTGGCGACCCGCCTGGTGGTGAGCGGTTTGCGGATCGACAGTCCACTGCTGTCCGGCGTGGAGTTTCATTTTCGTGTGATTGTCAGCGACCTTAAGGCAAGTCCGCCGCTGGCGCTGGCGGCGACGCAGGCCTGGCTGACGGCATTGACCGAGCATTTCAAACGCTGGCCCGGCAGTCACCGCTCGCGCAGCATACTGATAGTCGCCAATAGCGGAATGAAGCCGCCCGATGGACCGAAAATCGACTCTGAATATTAGTGCTTTGCCTGATGCCATCGGTGTGCAGAGCCATCGCACAACACCCTGTCCAACCTGAGCAAATTCACCATGGATCTTTTTACGCCGGACGCTCCAGCCCGGGACCCCGAACCCGCCGACCAGGATTGCCTTGCCGCCTACGCGCAGCGCGCCTACTTGGAGTATGCGCTGAGCGTTGTCAAAGGCAGGGCTCTGCCCGATGTCTGCGATGGCCAAAAACCGGTGCAGCGGCGCATTTTGTACAGCATGGCGCGCATGGGCCTGGGTTTTGGCGGGACCAACAACGCCACCGGTGCGCGACCGGTCAAAAGCGCGCGCGTGGTGGGCGATGTGCTGGGCCGCTTTCACCCGCACGGCGACCAGGCTGCGTATGACGCGCTGGTGCGCATGGCGCAGGACTTTTCGCAACGCTACCCGCTGATCGACGGGCAGGGCAATTTCGGCAGCCGTGACGGCGATGGCGCCGCTGCGATGCGTTACACCGAGGCGCGCCTGAGCCGCATCACCAGCTTGCTGATGGAAGAGATCGACGAAGGCACGGTCGACTTCATCCCCAACTACGACGGATCGACCGAAGAGCCGCGCCAGTTGCCGGCACGCCTGCCCTTCACGCTGCTCAACGGAGCGAGTGGTATTGCGGTCGGCCTGGCGACCGAAATCCCGAGCCACAACCTGCGTGAAGTGGCCAATGCATGCGTCGCCCTCATCAAAACCCCCAAGCTCGGCGACGAAGAGTTATATACGCTGATCGCGGGCCCCGACTACCCTGGTGGCGCGCAAATTATCTCCAACGACGCAGAGATTGCCGCGGCTTACCGCACCGGGCGCGGTTCGCTCAAGGTGCGCGCGCGCTGGAAGATCGAAGAACTGGCGCGCGGCCAGTGGCAACTGGTGGTGCAGGAGCTGCCGCCCGGCGTTAGCACGCAGCGGGTACTGGAAGAAATTGAGGAAATCACCAATCCCAAGATTAAGCTCGGCAAAAAGGCGCTCAGCCTGGACCAGGTGCAACTCAAACAGTTGATGCTGTCGGTGCTCGATGTGGTGCGCGACGAATCGAGCAAGGACGCGGCTGTGCGCCTTGTTTTTGAGCCTAAGACCAGCAAAATATCTCAAGCCGAACTCATCAATACTCTGCTGGCGCACACCAGTCTGGAGAGTTCGTCTTCCATCAACCTGACGATGGTCGGCCTGGATGGTCGGCCGACTCAGAAATCTCTGCGACAGATGCTGACCGAGTGGATCGCGTTTCGCCAGATCACGATTGAAAAGCGCTCGCAGCATCGGCTAGACAAGGTGCTGGCTCGCATCCATATTCTTGAAGGGCGGCAGCTAGTGCTGCTCAATATCGACGAAGTGATCGCCATCATTCGTCAGTCTGACGAACCAAAGTCGGCACTGATGGAACGTTTCAGCTTGAGCGACCGACAGGCCGAGGACATTCTTGAAATCCGCTTGCGCCAGCTCGCCCGACTGGAAGCCATCAAGATCGAGCAGGAGCTCAAATCCCTGCGCGAAGAGCAGGGCAGGCTCGAAGAAATCCTGGGCAGTCCTACGGCGCTGCGCCGCTTGATGGTCAGGGAAATAGAAGCAGACGCGAAAATGTTTTCTGATCCGCGTCGCACGTTGATACAGGCCGACAAAAAGGTGGTGCTGGACGTCAAGGTGCTTGACGAGCCCGTCACCGTCGTTGTCAGCAGCAACGGTTGGGTGCGTGCCCGCAGCGGCCATGGCCATGATTCGGCAAGTTTTGCCTTCAAGGCGGGAGATGCGCTTTACAGCACTTACGAGTGCCGCACCGTCGACACCTTGCTGGCCTTTGGCAGCAATGGCCGCGTTTACTCAGTAGCCGTGGCGATATTGCCCGGCGCGCGCGGCGACGGCCAGCCGGTTACGACGCTGATCGAGCTGGAATCGGGCACGCAATTGCGGCACTACTTTGCCGGGCCTGCCGTTGCGACGCTGCTGCTGTCCAGTTCGGGCGGCTACGGCTTCCTGGCCACGGTAGAGGGGTTGAGTTCACGCAACAAAAGTGGCAAGGCCTTTATCGTGCTGGGCGAAGGCGAAACGGTTTGCCGTCCGTCGCATGCCAAGGGTAGCACCGGCGCCCAGCCGCTATTGTCGGCGACGCATGTGGCATGTGCTTCCACCAGCGGACGCATCCTCACGTTTGACATCAACGAACTCAAGCAGATGGACAAAGGCGGACGGGGGCTGGTTTTGATTGACCTGGACACCAAAGATACGCTGGCCGGCGCGGCGGCGTACACCCGAAGCGTGAGTATTGAAGGCATAGGGCGGGGCAGCAAGTCGCGCGAGGAAACGCTGGAAATCCGCAGCTTGAACAATGCTCGGTCGGCGAGGGCACGCAAGGGCAAGGCGGCGGATCTGGGTTTCAAACCGACTGGAATTGTTCGGGTTGAGTGATGAGAGTTGCCGCCGGCACGGTAGAGTTAAATTTTTTCAGCTAAGTCGTTTCATACGGAACTGGCGTCGTGGAAAGACTAGATGCTTTTTTCCTTTCGGGTCAACTCGCGGCGACCAGTCGCATTTTTTACGGGTGAAGCTTGCTCAGAACTTTGAACCTACTTTGCGGAGCGGAACCCGTCGAGTCGCCGGTTTTTAGCGATTAGAGGGACATCTCGATGGGTTGCTGCCGGTTTCGTAGACACCTTGTTACGGTGTAAGGATGAAACCGCAAAGGGTTATGGAAAAGAGGCGGCAATTTCGCCGGGAATTCAAGCGAGAGGCTTTGGAGCTGGTCAGTAACCGAGGCGAGTCAGTGGCGCAAGCCGCACATGCTTTCCGGCAGCTGGCGCTAAGCGGTCGAGCGCCCCCGCCAGTCGGTGAGTGAGGCGGTTAACCAGCGCGTCGAAAGCCGCTAGCGCACGGATATGCTGGCCGCGCTGGTGATGGGTGACCGCAATGAAAATGAACGCGCCGACCGGGATGTGTTTTGGGCAACCCGCCATGGTCAATCTTATGGGCAGTTCTGGCTTGCGCAGCACCTTGTTTGCCTGGCTGGTTTCTGTTGGTAGCCGGCTTGTGGCGAAGCGTCAGCGACGCTGAAATTTCCGCGCGTGCCTTGCATCTCCTGCCCGCAGCGCCGGGGCCTTGGGGGGCTCATGCTGGCGGTTTTAAATTGATCGCAGCGGTCCATTTTTCACGTTTTTTTTCCATAACTGAACCAGAAGCCAGAAAAATAAAAAATCAATCTTTGTTGATGCCGATATTCTCTTTTGATGTCCAAAGCCTCAAAAGGCTTTTAGCGTTCGTCGTAACTCACCACCAGTCTTTCGCTGGTCGGACGGGCCTGGCAGGAAAGCACAAAGCCCTTTTCGGTTTCCCAAGGTTCTAGCCCGAAATTCTTGTCCATATACACACTCCCTTCCAGCACCTTGACACGGCAGGTGGAGCAGACTCCTCCCTTGCACGAAAAAGGCAGGTCCAGACCAGCAGCGAGAGCTACATCCAGCACATGCTGGTCAGAGTCCATATGCAATTCGTGAGGTTTGCCATCCACCACCACAGTCAGCGCAATCTTTCCAAGGACTGGAAGTTTGTGACTCGCCACGGCGGCCTGCCGGGCAGCCGGTGTGAGCTCTTCCAAAGTCGGCGAAGTGAAACGTTCAGAGTGCACACGGTCGGGGGGAACACCGGCGGCAAGCAATGCCGCTTCGGTAACTTCGATCATGACTTCGGGGCCGCATATGAAGACTTCGTCCATACTGCCCACAGGCAGTAGTGCGTCGATGATGGCGCGAATCTTGTCGCCGTCGATGCGGCCTTGCAGAAGATCGGCTTCCTGCGCCTGGCGCGAGAGGATATGGATCAGTGTGAGGCGATCAGGGTAGCGATCCTTCAGGTCCTGCAGCGACTCATTGAACATCACGCTAGCCATGCTGCGGTTGCCGTAAATAAGGGTGAACTTCGACTCTGGCTGCTCTTCCAGCGTACTCGCCATGATGGACAGAATCGGCGTGATGCCCGAACCCGCAGCAAAACCGACGCGATGCAAAGCTCGTGGGCGTTTGGACACGAAGCGGCCGTCTGGCGGCATGGCGGCAAGTGTGTATCCTGCTTTGAGCTCATTGACTGCCCAGTTGGAAAATACGCCACCCTCCATCGGACGGATGCCAACCATTAATTCATGGTGGGTCGCCAAATGGCTGCGGGTGCTGCATATAGAGTAGCTGCGCCGTAGATCGGCGCCGTCGATGGTCGCTCGCAGGGTCAAATACTGGCCTGGCTGGAAAAAAAAAGTTTCGCTCAGATTTTGCGGAATGGTGAGCGTGATGGCGACAGACCCCGCGGCGTCGGGGCTGATGCGTGCGACCTTAAGGTCGTGGAAATGGGGGATTTTTGACATGGTGCGGACGCAGGAGCGCTCAATAAGGTTTGAAGTAATCAAACGGTTCCATGCAATTCAGGCAGCGGTACAGCGCTTTGCAAGCCGTGGAACCAAAATGCGAGGTTTCTGTGGTGTTGACTGACCGGCATTGGGGGCAAATTACCGCCGGCTTTACATAGTCAGCTATTTTTTTAGTAGCAAATTGCACCACGTTGATGCCCTTGCTAGCGCAGCTACTGGCCTGCGGTGGGGCAATGCCGTAGCTCTGCAGCTTCACCCTGGCCTCGGGCGTCATCCAGTCGGTGGACCACGCGGGAGCCAGTTGGGTGACCACGCGGGCTGCAACACCGGCTTGCGCCAAAGCCGCGATAACGTCGTCTTCCATCTGACTCATGGCCGGGCAGCCACTGTAGGTGGGGGTGATCACCACCTCCAGTCCCTCCGGGCTTTCCCTCACACTCCGCAAGATGCCCATTTCGCGCAGCGACACTACCGGGATTTCCGGGTCGGTCACTGACTCCAGCAGCGCCCACACTGCGTGGTGCGGCTCAAACGGTTGCTTTTCAGCGATGGGTCCCTCGGGTAATGGCATTGCATTCATGGGGTTTACCAAACAGCTTGGGGATGAGCGCGGGCCAGACTTTGCATTTCGGCCAGCACGAAACCCAAGTGCTCAGAATGCAGGCACTGCTTGCCAGTGGAGACATGGCCATCCGTGCTGGAGCGCCTGAGCGTGGCCCGGGCCAGCGTGTCGTTGACAACTTCGTTCCAGGCCGCTTGCAGGCTGGTCGTCGCTATGCCCACACCAGCATCAACTGCTGAAGTTTCCATGGCGCACGACGTCCAGAACTCCTGCGTGTAAGGCATTAAATGGTCCAAGGCCGCTTGAGCCCGGGCCTGCGATTCGTCCGTGCCATCGCCCAAACGCAGTAGCCAGTCGCGCGAGTGGCGCAGGTGGTATTGCGTTTCCTTGAGCGACTTGGCGGCAATAGCGGCCAGTTGGGCATCTTTGGACACCTTGAGCGCCTCCCACGTCAGCACCATCAGCGCGCTGTAGAGGAAGTTGCGCGCGATGGTCACCGCATAGTCGCGGTCTCCCGCTGCGGTGGGTGCCAGCGCTGTGCTGTGGGGCAACTCCAGCAGGGTGTAGTTACGGAAATCCGGCACGCCGCGGAAGTAGGCCAGTGTGTCTTCAGTGGTGCGACCATCGTTGTGCAGGGCGGCGACATGCTGGTAAATTAGCCGCGCCTGGCCAATCAGGTCCAGGCTGTTGTTGGCCAGCGCCAGATCTTCTTCAAGAATCGGCCCATGACCACACCATTCGGCATTGCGCTGCCCGAGGATCAGTGCGTTGTCGGCCAGATGCAGCAGGTAGTCGGTGTGCGCCGACATTACATGTGCCCCACTTCGTCAGGGATTTTGTAGAAGGTGGGGTGACGGTAGATCTTGTCGGCCGCTGGCTCGAACATCGATTCCTTGTCGTCTGGCGCGCTGGCCGTGATGCTGGCCGAAGGCAGCACCCAGATGCTCACGCCTTCCTGGCGGCGGGTGTACACATCGCGCGCCATCTGCAGCGCCTGCTTGGCATCGGCGGCATGCAGGCTACCGCAATGCTTGTGCTCCAGACCTTGTTTGCTGCGGACAAAAACTTCCCAGAGGGGCCATTCTTTCAACGCGGGTGTGCTCATGCTGCTTCCTTAATGGCCTGTGTTTGCCGTTTGCGGGAATAGGCCAGCGCGGCATCGCGCACCCACTGGCCATCGTTGTGTGCCTTGACGCGTGTCGCCAGGCGCTCCTTATTGCAGGGTCCGTTGCCGTTCACGGTAGACCAGAATTCGTCCCAGTCAATTTGCCCGTAGTCGTGGTGCTGGCGCTCTTCGTTCCACTTCAGATCAGGATCGGGCAGGGTCACGCCGAGAACCTTGGCTTGTGGCACGGTGGCATCGACAAATTTTTGACGCAGGTCGTCATTGGAGATGCGCTTGATGCCCCAGCGCATGGCCTGGGCGCTATGTGGGCTGTCGGCATCTGGCGGCCCAAACATGGCCAGGCATTTCCACCACCAGCGGTTGACGGCATCCTGCACCATGGCTTTTTGCTCGACGGTTCCCTTCATCATCACCAGCAGGGCTTCATAACCCTGACGCTGGTGGAAGGATTCTTCCTTGCACACGCGGATCATGGCGCGCGCATAAGGGCCATAACTGCAGCGGCACAGTGGAATCTGATTCATGATGGCCGCGCCATCCACCAGCCAGCCCACCACGCCCAGATCGGCCCAGTTGAGCGTCGGGTAGTTGAAGATGGAGCTGTATTTGGCTTTGCCACTGTGCAAGCCTTCCAGCATCTGGTCGCGGCTGGTGCCCAGTGTTTCGGCAGCGCTGTACAGGTACAACCCGTGCCCGCCCTCGTCTTGCACTTTGGCAATCAGAATGGTCTTGCGCTTGAGACTGGGGGCTCGGCTGATCCAGTTGCCTTCCGGCAACATGCCCACTATTTCGCTGTGTGCATGCTGGCTGATCTGCCGCACCAGGGTTTTGCGATAGGCCTCGGGCATCCAGTCCTGTGGCTCGATCTTGCCATCGGCGTCGATCTTGTTGTCAAACCGGGCTTGCGATTCTGCAGATTCTGTCGAAGGGGCCAGTGGAACCGACCTCAGGCCGGGAGTGTCCGGCACATTGAATGATTGGGTATACATATTGGCTATCTCCTGTGTAGTGACAAAAAAACTCTGCATCAACCTTCGCTGCTCTGTCTTATCCCCATTCAAGAAGCCATGCCGGCCTGCGTTTCTCAACGACCGCAAAAATTCCATCCTGGGCTTCATCCGTTGCCCGCTGCCGGGCAGCGCGTTGTGCCGTTCCGCAAATACCAACATCGTCGATGCGCCGTCCGTTGACGGCCGTAATCAGATCCTTCGCCGCTTTCCGGGCCTGCGGTGCCCCTGCAATCAGTGCCTCAGCCAAGGTCGCGACGTTTGCATCCAACGCATCGTCGGGTGTCACTTCGTTGGCCATACCCAGATCAACAATCAGTTGCTTGTTGAAGGCGTTAAAAACCGACAGACGATTCATCCAGATCGTGGCTATCCGGCCGCTGCGGTCAATTTCGAAAGTTTGATACATACGAATGTTTGTTTCAACCTCAATCGCAGGCCGTAAGCGACCGTTTTTTAGCTCTCGCCATTAGTGGGAAATTGTCCAGTCACCACCCTTGACTTCCAGCATGCGGAAGGAGGAAAGGTCCAGGCCCAGATGGTCGGTTGCCGACATAGTCACGTTCCCACTCGAACCCACATAACCTTTAGTGGCTTCGATGGCGTCACGCACTTTGGCTTTGTCCGTCCCCCCCGCCCGTTTGATCGCATCGACGGCAATCATCAGGCCATCGTACGCATAGCCACCGAAGGTTGACACATCCTGCTTGTAACGCTCCTTGTAAGCCTTGTCATAGGCTGTCACAACCGGTTTTTGAGGATCGTTGGCGGCCAATTTTTCCGGGATCAATTGAGCGGGGGAAGGCAGACGCACGCCTTCGGCTGCCGGGCCGGCCAGTTTCAAGAAGTCGCTAGAAGCTACGCCGTGCGACTGGTAAAGCGGTAACGTGATGCCGAGCTGCTTGTAGTTCTTGGTAACGATGGCCGGACCCTGCCCCAAGCCGAACACGAAGACCGCCTGCACACCCGCCGTGTTCTTGATTTTGGTCAGCTGCGGGCTCGCGTCGGTATCTTTCGGGCCATAGGTTTCATTTGCAACCAGGGCGACGCCGTACTTGGCTGCCACACCCTCGGTTTCCTTCTTGCCAGACTGGCCGAAACCACTGGTTTCAGAGAGTAGCGCGACCTTGCTGATGCCTCGCTTCTTCATGTCATCAAACACCTTTTCGGCCGCCATGCGGTCGGTGTGCGGCGTCTTGAAAACCCACTTTTTCACTGGCTCAATAATGACGACAGCGCCGGCCAAGGAGATGAAGGGAATGTGGGCCTTTTCAACCAGCGGCACCATGGACATGGTGGCGCCCGTAGTAGTCCCGCCCACCAGAATATCCACCTTGTCATCATCGATCAGGCGTTTCGCAAAGCCGTTTGCCTTGTTGGCGTCGCTGCCATCATCGTAGTGAACCAATTGCAGTTGACGGCCAAGCACGCCGCCTTTTTTGTTCAATTCTTCAATGTAAAGTTGCAGCGTCTTCAGTTCAGGGTCACCAAGGAAGGCAGCTGGACCCGTGACGGACAGTACGGATCCAATCTTGATGGGCTCTGCGGCATAAGCACTCAAGGCGCCGAAGGCCAGAGTGGCACCGATGACCAGCGTTTTCAGTTTAAATTTCATGGTTTTGTCTCCGTTGTAATAAGTCTTAAATTCGCTCAATGATCAGGGCGATGCCCTGCCCAACACCGATACACATCGTGCAAAGCGCATAACGTCCGCCACGCCGAGCCAACTCGTAACTCGCAGTCGTCACCAGCCGGGCGCCGCTCATGCCGAGCGGATGTCCCATGGCAATCGCACCACCATTCGGATTCACCCGTGCCTCATCGTCAGCCAGGCCGAGGTCGCGCAAAACAGCCAGGCCCTGCGCCGCAAAGGCTTCATTCAGTTCGATGACGTTCATCTGATGGAGCGTCAGGCCGGCCTTCGCCAATACCTTGCGCACGGCAGGGGCTGGACCGAAGCCCATGACGCGTGGCGCCACGCCAGCCGTTGCCATCGCAACGACTCGGGCACGCGGCGTAAGTCCATGATGACGGGCAGCGGTCTCGGAGGCAATCAGAAGTGCGCAGGCACCGTCATTGACTCCTGAAGCGTTGCCTGCGGTCACGGAAAGCGCCGGGCCATTCACACCTTTTAGCTTGCTTAGCATTTCCAGCGTGGTTTCCGGGCGCGGATGCTCGTCGGTATCGACCACCATCGACTCTCCCTTCTTGTGCTGTATCACCACCGGCACAATTTCGGGGGTGAAGCGACCCGCCGCATGAGCTGCTGCCCAGCGTTGTTGCGAGCGCAGCGCGAAAGCATCCTGATCGGCGCGAGAAATATTGAATTCAGCAGCCACGTTATCCGCCGTTTGCGGCATCGAATCAGTGTCGTAAAGCTTTTTCATCAATGGATTGGTGAAACGCCAGCCGATGGTCGTGTCAAAGATGGCAGCGTTGCGCGAGTAAGCGCTTTCTGCCTTGCCCATGACGAAGGGCGCGCGTGACATGCTTTCGACGCCACCTGCGATCATCAATTCGGTGTCGCCGGCCTTAATTGAACGAGCGGCCAAACCGATGGCGTCCATGCCAGAGCCGCACAGGCGGTTGATCGTGGTACCCGGCACTTCGACGGGCAGACCCGCAAGCAGGCCGGACATGCGGGCGACGTTGCGGTTATCTTCGCCGGACTGATTGGCACAGCCGTAAATGATGTCTTCCACGGCGGTCCAGTCAACCTGCGGGTTACGCTCAATTAACGCCCTGAGCGGGATGGCGCCGAGGTCGTCAGTACGCACACCGGCAAGCGCGCCAGCGTAACGACCGATGGGGGTGCGAATGGCATCGCAAATAAAAGCTTCGGTCATTTCATTTCTGTCAGGTTTGCTTGGGACGCTCATCAATCACTCGGCGGGCTTTGCCGGTCAGCGTCCGCGGAATTGAGTCGTGGTCCATCACCCTTACTTTTGTAGAAATTCCGGCAATAGTCTTGATGTGGTGCTGCAATTCCTTGCTGATCAACTCTATCTCCACGGGCGACAAGTGACCTGAAAACTCTCGTTGCAACTCGCAACGTACTTCAACGTTGTCAAGGTGACCATCACGGGAAAGAAATATCTGATAAGTTCCCGCCAGACGTTTGTCTCGCAGGATCTGCTCTTCAATCACGCTCGGGAAGACGTTGACGCCACGCACTATCAGCATGTCGTCAGTGCGACCAGTGATTCGGTCCATGCGCCGGAAGCTGCGCGAGGTCGGCGGCAACAAACGGGTCAGGTCGCGGGTGCGGTAGCGAATCACCGGCATGGCTTCCTTGGAAAGTGAGGTGAAAACCAGTTCGCCTTCCTCGCCATCGGCGAGCACTTCACCAGTATCCGGGTTGATGATTTCTGGATAGAAGTGATCCTCCCAAATCACCGGACCATCTTTGGATTCAATGCACTCACAGGCAACGCCAGGGCCCATGACTTCAGTCAAACCGTAGATGTCGATGGCGTCAATGCCCAGCTTGCGTTCAATCTCATCGCGCATACCGCGGCCCCAGGGTTCGGCGCCAAAGATGCCAATTTTCAAGGAGATGTCTTCGGGTTTGATCCCTAGACGCTCAAACTCCTCAGCAATGACCAGCGAGTAAGACGGGGTTACCATGATGATCTCGGGCTGGAAATCCTGGATCAACTGCACTTGCTTTTCTGTTTGACCGCCGGACATCGGCACCACCATGCACCCGGCGCGCTCGGCGCCATAGTGTGCACCCATGCCGCCGGTAAACAAACCGTAACCGTAGGCGATGTGACAGGTGTCGCCAGCGCGCCCACCTGCAGCACGAATCGAGCGAGCCATCAGATTGGCCCAGGTATCAATATCTTTAAGCGTGTAACCGACAACAATCGGTTTGCCGGTTGTGCCAGACGATGCATGAATGCGTGCCACCTTTCTGCGTGACACGGCAAACAGGCCAAACGGATAGTTATCACGCAAGTCGATTTTGGTGGTGAAGGGGAATTTGGCCAAGTCCGCCAAGGCTTTCAAGTCGTCTGGATGAACTCCCTTTTCGTCAAACTTGTTTTTGTAGTGCGGAACGTTGTCGTAAGCATGCTTTAACGTCCACTTAATGCGCTCCAGTTGCAAAGCAGAGATTTGGTCACGGCTGGCGGACTCAATTGGCTCAAGGTCGCCGGGCATCGGATTTTTAACGGACATGGTGGTCTTCCCTTGATGATTTTGCTATTTGGCGTATTCGCCCTGTTGCAAGCTGGCAATCACTTCACCGCCGACGCGGTAGCTCTTGCCCCGAAATAGGGCGATGGTTTTGCCTCCACGCACGCTCACGGTGACGTCATAAACGCCGGTGCGACCGGCCTGCGAGCGTTCGACGGCTTCGGCCTCCAGCAAGTCACCTTCTCCGGCGGGTGCCAAAAAATCAATATGACAGGCCGAGGCCACGGTGTTTTGGTTGTGACTGTTGCAGGCATAGGCAAATGCACTGTCGGCTAACGTAAATAGGTAGCCGCCGTGACAAGTGTGGTGGCCATTGAGCATGTTCCCATGCACCGGCATTGAGACCAAGGCGTAACCCGGTTTGACGCTGAGTATCCGCATGCTCAACGCTTGAGAAGCCCGGTCGCGAGACCACATGGCAGCACACACTTCTTCCGCCAGTGCTTGAGGATCGGAATGTGGCGCAATCATGAAAATTCCTTCCTTCAAAAACGTTGTCTTGGATCAGCGGCGAGACGCGGTGGCGGTATTCACCGCAGGTTTGACCGAGGTGGGTGAGCACCTGGCATATCTTTGGCAGTCCAACGGTGTTCGCCCTCGCAAGGAAGCCGCAGGGCAATTGACATCGAGCCGCACGGCTACATCGGCCCTTTTCGTATCGCGGACTCCTTGATTAACGGCGTCCGCAGCTTTATTGACCAGTATGGCGACGCTGCGCATCGCAGCCAGACCCGGCATATCGTTGAAGCGAGAAACCGCTATCCCATTGGCTTGAAGCGAGCCGATGCCCTGCGCTGCATTGGCTGAATTGCATTGCGCCGCAACGCTTACAGCAAGACCTGTCGCCCGGCTGTAATCCAGCGCCAAATCGACCTGCATGGTATTGGCAATTCCGGTACCAAAGGCGCAGCGCGTCACCGTGCGGCCATCGATGACATACGCTCCAGCGTTAACTGCCTCAGCAATCAATTCGCAGTTGGTCTCGGTAAAATTGATGTCACATCCGATCATGTACATCAGCTCCAACGGCGCCATGCGGAAATCGCTGGCTTCGCAACAGCAGGCGTCGACGGTGACAGAGTCAG
The DNA here is from genome assembly GCF_012927415.1 of Polaromonas sp. Taxonomy (GTDB): domain Bacteria; phylum Pseudomonadota; class Gammaproteobacteria; order Burkholderiales; family Burkholderiaceae_C; genus Polaromonas. Next base: position 39,493 of record NZ_JABBPF010000021.1, read on the forward strand.
CCCCGCCTTCATGACGCATGCGCAGGGTTTTGACGTCATACGGTCGGGCGACACGGTTGACAATGAAGCCAGGCGTTGATTTGGCGTGGAGCGGAATTTTCCCCATTTGCTGGCCGTAATGAACAGCGTTTTGGCCAGCACAGGATGATTGGTAGCCAGATCTGAGACAGTTTTTACCAGCACCATCAAGGGGGCTGGATTGACGAAATGCAGGCCGGAAAACCGCCCTGGATGCTGCAGGGTCGCACCGACCGTGTTGACGGAAATGAAGGATGGGTTGGTGCTAAAAAGGCGGTTCACACCCACGACAGCTTCGAGATCGCTGTAAAGCCTTTGCTTGGCTTCCGGATTTTCGACAATCGCCTCAACAACCGGAGTTGCGCTGGCCAGATCGGATAATTCGTTAACGGCAATCAGTCGCTCACCCGCATTGGCGGCGGCTTTCAATGCCAACTTGCCTTTTTCGACTAATTTTGCGAATGGGGCGCCGACATTAGCGCCTGCATGTTCAATTGCCTGTGCGCGGATATCCAGCAGTTTCACCGGATGACCCGAGGCTGCCGCAACCTGGGCAATACCGGCACCGGCACCGGCAACCGCCCACTTTGAAAGAGGAACACTCATCCGCTTAAGCCCCTGTAAAAATCGGGGCGCGCTTTCCTTTGAAGGCTGCAACACCCTCGGAGAAATCCGCACTCCAGCCCAATTCACGCATGAAACCGGCTTCCATTGATAACTGCTGTTCCAGAGTGTGGCCCGGGGCTGCTTGCATGGCTTGACGGGTGCGCACCAGCGCTTTGGTGGGAGCTATGGAAAGCTGTGCGGCCAGGGCATCAACTGTCGGCGCGAACTCGGCATCCTCCACGGCGGCCCAAATCAACCCCCAGTCGGCAGCCTTCTCGGCTGACAGCTTGCCCGCCAACAATGCCAAACCCATGGCGCGCGCCATCCCAACGCGTTGCGGCAGGAACCAGGTTCCACCGGTGTCTGGAACCAGCCCGACCTTGGAGAAGGCCTGAAGGAACGACGCCGATTTGCAGGCGATCACCAGATCGCAGGCCAGCGCAAGACTGGATCCGGCACCAGCCGCAATACCGTTAACGGCAGCAATCGTCGGCACCCGCAGATTTTGCAGACGCAGAATCAGCGGCTTGTAGTCCTTTTCAACGACGTTGCCCATGTCTGGCGGTGGCCCGCCCTGTATGACCTGCACCTGCGGGTCTGACAAATCCTGCCCGGCACAAAAACCTTTTCCAGCTCCTGTCAGCACCAGCACACGGATGGTTTGGTCTTGCTGAACCTGATCAAGTGCGACACGCAGCTCAGCGTGCATGGCTCCATTGAAGCTGTTCATCTTGTCGGGACGGTCCAGCGTCAGGCGGGCAATATTGCCCTGCAGTTCAAACCGGATATTTTCAAAAGTCATGGCAATGCCTCAACCGTGATAACGGCGCTGGATAACCCGGAACCGATTGGCGACGAAAGCCGAATCTGAATAGGAGGCGTTAGCTGCAGGATTGCCGCCGGTGCCGTGGTAGTCGGAGAAGGCTGAGGACTGGTTGACATACACGCCACTGGTCAGGTTGATTGACAGCGCTACCTTGGAGCGCCAGGTAGCTGCGGTCATGGCATCAATCACATCCGGCTTGGTCGAGTAAATACCGGCAGTCAAGGCGCCGTGGGTGCTCACTACGCGCTCCGACAAGGCGATAGCCGCCGCTGTATCAGCCACTCTCACCACAAAAGTGATTGGGCCGAAGCGCTCTTCCATGTAGGATTTTTCGTCGGCAGCGTCACAAGCCAGCAGCGCCGGCGTGCGTACTTCAGCGTTCGGGAATTCTGGATTAACAAGTTTTTTCGATGCCAAGATCACTTGGCCTAAAGTGCCGCTGTTGGCCTCGTCAATGCGCCTCAGGGTGTCGGCAGACTGGACAGCGCCGAGTACGGCAAGAGCAACTTCCGGCTTTGCCAGCGTGCCCTCAATGGTTCGGGCGAGGTCATCGCAGACATCCTCGCAGGACTTGTGGCCTTCTTCAGTTTCAATCCCGCCGGCGGGTACAAAAAGGACTTGCGAGGTGGTACACATCTGACCGGAATACAAGGACAGCGTGAAGGCCAGGTTACGCAGCATTGACTTATAGGCGTCTGTGGAGTCGATCACGATGTTGTTCACGCCGGCTAATTCGGCATAAACCTGGGCTTGCCGACAGTTGTCAATCAGCCACTGACCAAAGACATTGCCGCCGGTAAAGTCGATGGACTTGACCGCCGCATGGGTCACCAGCTGTTGTGTAGTTTCGTGAAGGGCCGCGACACACAGGGTGACCAGATTGGGGTCGATGCCATTTTCAGCCAGCACAGTCCTGACAATGCGCACGGTCATGGCCGCCGGCAAGATCGCGTTGCTATGCGGCTTGACGATCACGGCGTTGCCTGTCGCGAGCGCCGCAAACAGGCCAGGGTAGGTATTCCATGTCGGAAACGTGCCGCAACCCACGACGACACTGACACCCCGCCCAACCACCTCAAAATGTTTTTTCATCACCAGTGGTGGGTTTTTGCCCTGCGGCTTCTCCCATATCGCCTCGGTCGGCACGAAGCTTTGTTCCCGGTAGGCATAAGTCACGGCTTCCAGGCCGCGATCCTGTGCGTGCGGTGCCCCCGCCTGAAAAGCCATCATCCAGCCCTGGCCGGTCGTCATCATGACAGCGTGCGCCAATTCAAAGCTCTGCATATTCAAGCGATCGAGCATTTCGATACAAATGCCGGTGCGCCCTTCGCAACCCGCAGCCTGCCAGCCCAGCATGGCCTTTTGACCGGCATCGATCAAGGCTTGTGCCTCACACACTGGGTACTGCACGTTCAGTTCAACGCCGAACGGTGATTGCTCACCCCCCATCCAGCCAGTCTGCCCCGGCTGATCGATTTCAAATTTCTGACCCAGTTGCGCCTCAAAAGCATGCTTGCCGTCTTCAGCCGCTGTCTCACCATAAGTCTTCGGGCTGGGGATTTCGTTATACGCAGCCCAATAACCGCGGGTCTGAATCGCCTTGAGCGCGTTTTCAAGTTTGGTGCGGTGTTTTTCGAACAGTGGGTGGACCATTGATTTTTCCTGAATGAGGGGTGTGTTCGATGACATACAGGGAACTTCAGTCAACAACATTTTTTTTAAATCAGCTATATTTAATTTAGCTCGAGGTTATCACATAACGATTCATTTTGTTGTTACAAAACTTGAAATGTGTATCGCTTTTGTGCTAATAGCATGAGTTAAGCAAGCACGACGAAAACCATGATTTTTGTCAGTGAGAGAAAAACGACCCGGGCTCGTAAAGGCGTGTGGGCAGCTAAGATTCATGTTTTTATGTCAGTAGCCCCCGGTAATTACCGTGATTGATCCCATCCAGAAACACCTTGCCGACTTTCGGCAGCAAAGCCGCATGAAGGCAGGCTCACTGATAATTTCAGTTTTTGGCGACGCGGTTTTGCCGCGCGGTGGACGCATCTGGCTAGGCAGCCTGATTGGTTTGCTCAAACCGTTGCAACTGAATGAGCGACTCATCCGGACTGCGATTTTCCGCCTCGTCAAGGATGAGTGGATGTACTCCGAAGCCATCGGTCGTCGTGCAGATTACATGCTGACACCCGCGGGGCAGCGTCGCTTTGAAGAAACAGCTCGCCATATTTACGCGTCCAACTCTCCCATCTGGGATCGCCGCTGGCGACTGATCCTGACCGTCGGGGAGCTTGAGCCCAAGCAGCGTGAACGACTGCGTCGCGCCTTTTTCTGGCAGGGTTTTGGGGTCGTCGGCCCAGACTGTTTCGTGCACCCCAGCACGGATCTGACAACTGCCTTCGATGCGCTGATTACTGACGGCATGAGCGATTTGCTCAGGCATTTGATGCCCTTGCTTGCCGCCCGAGCTGGTTCAGACCTCTCTGCCAGTGATGCTCATATGGTGCGGCGTGCGTGGAACCTGGAACAGCTCGGTACGTCTTATGCCGACTTCGTGACTCGTTACCACCCTATTCTGGATAAGCTGCGCCACGGTGTGCAAAATGAAATTGACGACGAAAGCGCTTTCTTGTTGCGCACACTGCTAATTCACGATTACCGGCGACTGTTGCTTCGGGATCCAGAGCTTCCCGATGTACTGCTGCCCGGCAACTGGCCGGGGCAAAAAGCCCGTCTGCTATGCAAGGAGCTTTACCGACGCCTGCTCGCACCTTCCGAGCGTCACATTGAACTGCATATGAAACTGTCCAGCGGCGTGACACCTGGCGCGTTACCCATGTTGGCTGAACGTTTTCAAACCGAAGATCCGCTGACGACCCCGGTTTGACGCGCCCGTTGTGCCATACCTGCCTGATTCCGGTCCAAGCCAGACATTTGACCCATCCATTTTTTGCGCTGGATTGCTGTCCCGCAAACAAGGGAAAACCCTCTTGACAACTTATAAAGCGATACAAATATGGTAAGTAAATCGTGTTTTTGTATCGGTTTATTGACAGAATGTTTGCTGCGTTTCAAAATCGCAAAGTTTGGGCGCGAAGCCCTTTACTGAAACGAGAAGGACAAAATGCTCAAGCAATCGGCCAGCAGGTTGGGTTTCACTCTAACGGGACAAGGCGCGTGATGCTGGCCCAATTCCTTCAATTCCTTTTTTCGGGCATCACTGTCGGCGCAACCTACGCCTTGGCGGCGCTCGGTTTCACGCTGATCTACAACGCAAGCAACGTCATCAATTTTGCACAGGGTGAATTCATCATGCTCGGCGGCATGCTGGCGGTGTACTTCTCCCAAGCTGGGCTACCGTTGTCGGTCGCGTTAGTGCTGGCCATCCTGGTGCCCGCCATCGTCGGCGTGCTGCTGGAAAAGCTGGCAATCGAACCAGTCAAAGGGGCGGAGACGGTGACCCTGATCATCATCACCATTGGAGCTTCCCTGGTCATTCGCGGATTGATTCAGGTTTGGCTGGGCAAAGGCACGCACAGCCTGCCAGCGTTTTCTGGTGATGTCCCGATTGAAATTCTCGGCGCCACCCTGATGCCCCAAAGTCTCTGGGTGCTGGGCGTCACCGCTCTGGTCGTGGTGGCTCTCTGGTACTTCTTCAGCCGTACCCTGCACGGCAAAGCCATGCTGGCCACCTCATTTAACCGGCTGGCCGCAGAGTTGGTTGGCATTAACACCAGTTGGGTGCTGTTCATGAGCTTTGCCATGTCGGCAGCACTGGGCGCTGTGGGTGGCATCCTGGTCACCCCGATAACGCTGACTTCTTATGACGTGGGCATCATGCTCGGCCTTAAAGGCTTTGTTGCCGCCGTCGTCGGTGGTCTGGGCAACGGACTGGGTGCCGTGCTTGGCGGCTTGCTGGTGGGCATCCTGGAGGCGATGGGCGCGGGCTACATCTCTTCAGCTTACAAGGATGCGATTCCTTTTGTACTCATTTTGTTCATGCTGTTCTTCATGCCTCGTGGCCTGTTTGGCGGCAAATCAACGGACCGGGTGTAAGCATGAAAAAGAGTGCTTATTTCGGTCTCTACATCGTTATTGCCATTTTGCTGGTGCTGCCTTTTGTACTGCCCAACAGTTTTTACGTCGATCTGGCGATTCGCATGGCCATTAACGCCGTGATTGTCCTGGGCCTGAATCTGCTGATCGGCTTTGCTGGCCAGATCAGCATGGGGCATGCAGGATTCCTGGGAATTGGGGCCTACGCTTCTGCCGTGCTGCCAACCCACTTCGGCTGGCATCCGCTGCTTGCCATGGGGTCCGGTGCTGTTGCCACTGGCCTGCTGGCTGCGCTGGTAGCCAGGCCGATCTTTAAATTGAAGGGCCATTATCTGGCCATGGCTACCCTGGGTTTAGGCATCATCATCAACATTGTGTTGCGCACGGAGGCGGCCCTGACCGGTGGCCCGGACGGCATGCCAGTACCTGCGTTGGGCTTGCTGGGCTTCGAGTTGTCGAGCGACAAGCACTGGTACTGGGTCGTTGCGCTGCTGCTTTCGGTCAGTGTCTGGACCTCGCTTAACCTGATCGACTCGCCGTTTGGCCGAGCGCTGCGGGCTTTGCATGGCTCGGAAGTCGCTTCCCAGGTCGCCGGTGTCGATGTGGTTCGCTACAAGGTCTCAATCTTCGTCATCTCAGCGGTCTTTGCCAGCCTGATGGGCAGCGTGACCGCACATTATGTGGGTTTTGTCACGCCCAACTTCGCCGACTTCTTTCATTCCATCGAACTGGTCACCATGGTGGTGATTGGCGGCATGGCCTCGGTCTATGGCTCCCTGGTCGGCGCCGTACTGCTGACCGCACTGCCGCAGGCGCTAGCTACTTTCGAAGGCTGGGAAACCGTCGCCTTCGGCGCCATCCTGATGATTTTCATGATCTTCATGCCCCGCGGCCTGGTGCCCACGCTGGCGGCTAAATTTGGCAAGGCAGCCTGAGCATGGCACTCCTTGAAGTCAAGCAACTCTGCATTCAGTTTGGTGGTGTCAAGGCGGTACAAAACGTCAGTTTCAGCATTGAGCCTGGCATTGTCTATGCCGTCATCGGCCCCAATGGTGCGGGCAAGACCACCCTGTTCAACCTGATCACCGGGGTTTACACCCCCACCAGTGGCTCCATTTTGCTGGACGGTGAATCCATCGGTGGAAAACCGCCGAACGAATTGGCCAGGCGCGGCGTTGCCCGCACGTTTCAGAACCTGCAGATCTGCATGAACATGAGCGCCCTGGAGAACGTGATGGTGGGAGCTCACTTGCGGCTGGACCGCAATCCGCTGAAAGCGGCGCTGCGTCTTCCTTCCATCACGCGCCGTGACGCTGAACTGCGCGAAGAGTCTGCGGAACTGATGCGCTTTGTGGGTCTGGAGAAATACATCCAAGCTCGCGCTGACAGCATGCCCTACGGAGCCCTGAAACGGCTGGAAATTGCCCGGGCGTTGGCTTTGAGGCCACGCATCATCTTTCTGGATGAGCCCGCAGCGGGCCTGAACCCGAAGGAAACCATCGAAGTCGATGAGCTGGTGCGCAAGGTGGCCGATTCTGGCGTCACCGTGGTGCTGGTGGAGCACGACATGAAGATGGTCATGAACCTTTCCGACCGAATCCTGGTGCTTGACTACGGCAAGAAGCTCGCTGAGGGCACGGGCGATGAGGTTCGCAAAAATCCCGACGTGATTGCCGCCTACCTCGGAACGCACGCCTAGAAAGAACTGCATGCAAGCACTACGCATCATCAGCGAAGACCATAGCAATATGTGGCGCCTGGCCACCACCATCGACCAGGTCGCCTTGGAAATCGAGGCAGGCGCAGCGGTCGACCCGGTCTTTTTTAACTCGGTTTTTGATTACATTGAGCAGTTTGTCGATCATTCGCACCACGCCAGGGAAGATGACCATCTGTTTCGCCTTCTGCGTTTGCGCAGCACGGAGGCAGCCGCCATTCTTGATCCTTTGCAGGAGGAGCATCGCAATGGACCGCAACAACTCAAGACTCTGCGCGCCTGTGTACTGCAAGCTGCCCAAGGCGATCTGAACGTCCCAGAATTTGTCGCCGTCCTGCGGGTCTACACGGCCGGGCTTAAAAGCCATATGCACCACGAAGAAAAGTTCGCGTTGCCGCTGGCGCGCGAGGTATTGACCGCTGACGATTGGGCCGAGATTGACCGCGCCTTCCTCAATAACGATGACCCGCTGTTTGGCGACAAAGCGAAAGCGGAATTTCGCGAACTGTTTCACCGCATCGCCAGTTTGGCCCCCGAGTCGATTGGACTGGGTGCGCACACAGCCGGCAAATTGCAGCCGGATTCAGCGCCGGGAAAGGCCGATGTCCTGTTGCGCGTAAGTAGCATGGAGAGTTGCTATGGCCGCATCAAGGCCCTGAAGGGTATCAGCCTGGAAGTCCGGCGCGGTGAGACGGTGGCCCTGGTTGGGGCCAATGGCGCCGGCAAGACCACCTTTCTGCGTACGTTATCGGGCGTACAGCCGATGAGCGCTGGCAACATTCATTTTGACGGGGAAGACATCAGCAAGCTGCGTTCTGATATGCGCATGCGCCGGGGTATCTGCCAGAGCCCGGAGGGTCGCCAGGTGTTCGGGCCCCTGTCGATTGACGACAACTTGCGCCTGGGTGCCTACACGCAGCCCAGGCACCAGGTGGCAGGCGATCTGGAAAAGGTGTTTGCCATGTTTCCGATCCTCAGGGAAAAGCGCAAGTTGCCTGCTGGCACCTTGTCGGGTGGTCAGCAGCAGATGCTGGCGATTGGCCGCGCCCTGATGGGGCGGCCCAGGATGCTGCTGCTCGACGAGCCCTCGATGGGGCTTGCGCCGCTGCTGGTGGAGGAAGTTTTTAACGTGGTCAAGACACTCAAGGCCCAGGGCATGACGATTTTGCTGGTCGAACAAAATGCTTTTGCCGCGCTGGCCATCGCCGACCGCGGCTATGTGCTGGAGACCGGCAACGTCACCCTGACCGGCACCGGCCAGGAACTTATCAATAATGAACAGGTGCGTGCGGCATATCTTGGCATGTGATTGACTGAAATCCTATCAAGCAATTTCTGCAATCAGCTCAATCTCCACGCAAGCCCCCATTGGAATCTGCGCCACTCCGAAGGCGCTGCGCGCATGCTTGCCGGCGTCGCCAAACACGTCGGCAAGCAATTCGCTGCAACCGTTGGTCACCAGATGCTGCTCGGTGAAGTCTGGCGTGGAATTGACCAGACTCATCACTTTGACGATGCGCTTGACCTTGCCCAGGTCGCCCACGGCGGCGTGCAGCGTACCCATCAGGTCAATGGCGATGGCGCGGGCTGCCAGCTTGCCCTCTTCGGTGGTCATGGTCTTGCCGAGTTGGCCGAGGATGACTTGGCCGTCCTTTTTGGCCAGGTGGCCGCTCAGGAATACCAGGTTGCCGGTCTGCACGAAGGGCAGGTAAGCGGCTGCCGGAACGCTGACAGCGGGCAGGGTGATGTTCAATGCCTTAAGTTTTTCATAAATGCCGTGCATGGATGTCTCCTGGGGGTAAACGCTGAAAATAGTAGTCAAATTCGGCGCTAGTCCAACAAATATCGCTATATCTTGCTATAAAAAACAGAGCTAGCGAGGATGGGTCGAATTGCCATGGTAACGCAGGGCTTTGTGCTCGACGGCTAAATTTTCAGCGCTTTTAGGGGCTGCCAGACGTTGCCCTACGCTTGCGCCGGACCGGTCGTGTCGGCGTTTGCCTGCACTGGCCCGTTGAACGGGTTCTGGCAAAAACAACAACCATCAAGGGGCGGCAAGACATGGGTATTTCTGGTTTGTCCAGGCCTTCGGCCGTTCCCCTGAGTTTTGGCTTTGTGTTTGCCGGCTTTATCAGTGGCGTGGCGCTGCAGCTGCAGCAGACCCGGCTATGGCCTGCCGCCGGTTATGGCGCGCTGGCGGCTCTGGCTTTTGTCGTGGCGGGCTTTTTCTATGGCTGCAGGGCCATCAGGCTTGTTGAACACCGCGGGCCGCGCCGTACTCGCCTGACGCTGTTTGTGCTGGCTGCGCTACTGGGTTTTGCCCTGACGGGCTGGCGTGCGGGCGCTTTTCATTCCAGCACGCTCGACCCGGCGCGGGAAGGGCGCGATATTGCGGTGACGGGCGTGGTGCTGGCCATGCCGCAGCTCAATGAGGACGCCGTGCGTTTTCGCCTTGGCATTGAATCGGCCCGCCTGAATGGTCAAGCCGTCAACCTTCCGCCGCAAATCTTGCTGGGCTGGTATTCGGGCTTTGGCGGGCGCGAAACCAGAAGCTCGTCGGCCGAGTACAGCGACGCTTCGGAGCTGGCGCTGGAGTTGCAGCGCAAGCCGCAGCCGCTGCGCGCCGGCGAGCGTTGGCAGATGACGGTGCGGCTGAAAGCGCCGCATGGCAACAGCAACCCATACGGCTTTGACTACGAGCTCTGGCTTTGGGAGCAGGGCATCCAGGCGACCGGTTATGTGCGCGCCGGACCGCATGACGCGCCGCCGCTCAGGCTTTCTGCCAGTTGGCGCTATCCCGTTGAGCTCGCTCGCCAGTCGGTGCGCGAGGCGATCTACCAGCGGGTCGAAAACCGCCAGCTGGCCGGCGTGCTGGCGGCGCTGGTGGTGGGTGACCAAAATGCCATCGAACGTGCAGACTGGGATGTGTTTCGCGCGACTGGCGTGGCCCATTTAATGAGCATCTCCGGCTTGCACATCACCATGTTTGCCTGGCTGGCTTCGCTGCTGCTGAGCAGCCTGTGGCGGCGCTCGGTCAGCTTGACGCCCCGCTTGTGCCTGGCGCTTCCGGCGAGCAGTGCCGGGGCGCTGGGCGGGCTCATGCTGGCAACGCTGTACGCGCTGTTTTCGGGCTGGGGTGTGCCGGCCCAGCGCACCATCTGGATGCTGGCCACTGTGGTGTTGTTGCGGCAAAGCGGCAGGCAGTGGCCCTGGCAGCAGACCTGGCTGCTGGCCATGGCCGTGGTGGTCGCGCTGGACCCATGGGCCTTGATGCAGGCTGGCTTCTGGCTGTCGTTTGTCGCCGTGGGTGTTTTATTTGCTACAGATTCAGGAGCGAATGAAGGCCGTAATTTAACGACCACCGCATTGTCTTCTTCAATAAATCGGCTCGTTCCGAGGTTTTGGCTAGAGCGCCTGTCTGGCGGTCTGGCCAGCCTGCTGCGAGCCGTGCGCGAGCAATGGGTCGTCACGCTGGCGCTGACGCCGCTGTCGCTGCTGCTGTTCAACCAGGTGTCGTTGGTCGGTCTGCTGGCCAACGCCGTCGCCATTCCCTGGGTGACGCTGCTGGTCACGCCGCTGGCCATGCTGGGCGTGTTGTGCTCGCCGGTGTGGGATGCCGCGGCCTGGACGGTCGGGCTGCTGGCCCGGTTTCTTCAATGGCTGGCGAGCTGGCCGATGGCGTCCGTCAGTGTGGCCGCTGCACCGTTGTGGTGCGCTGCAGCCAGTGTGCTGGGCGGTGGCCTGATCGCGATGCGGCTGCCGTGGCATTGGCGCGCACTCGGCATTCCGTTGCTGTTGCCGGTGCTCCTGTGGCAACCGGTGGGTGTGTCGCCGGGGCAGTTCGAGCTGCTGGCCGCTGACATCGGGCAGGGCAACGCCGTCTTGGTGCGCACGGCCAGCCACACCCTGCTGTACGACACTGGACCGCGCTTTTCCCGTGAAAGCGATGCTGGCAACCGGGTGCTGGTACCACTGCTGCGCGCGCTTGGCGAACGGGTCGACCTACTGCTGCTTAGCCACCGTGACAGCGACCATATCGGCGGCGCGCCCGCCGTGCTGGCGATGCAGCCGCAGGCCACTTTGTTGAGCTCGATCGAAGACAGCCACGAGTTGCAGGCCTTGCGCAAATCAACGCGTTGCGTGGCGGGCCAACATTGGGACTGGGATGGCGTCGCTTTTGACGTGCTTCATCCTACGGCTGAAGATTACGATCTGGTGAGTAAATCCAACGCCATGAGCTGCGTGCTGCGCGTCTCCAACGGCGCGCAGACCGCTTTGCTGGTTGGCGATATTGAGGCAGCCCAGGAACTGAGACTGGCCACAAACGTGCCGGAGCGTCTGAAAGCCAATGTCTTGCTGGCCCCGCACCACGGCAGCAAGACCTCATCGAGCGCGGTCTTCCTGGATGCGGTGCAGCCGCAACTGGCACTGGTCCAGGCAGGCTACCGCAACCGCTTCGGCCATCCGGTCGCCATGGTGGTGGCGCGCTATGAAGCGCGTGGCATCCGGCTGGTCAGGTCAGCGCAGTGCGGCGCGGCCAGCTGGCAAAGCAGCCGTCCTGCTGATGTCCTCTGTCAGCGGCAGCAAGGCCAGCGTTACTGGCATCATGCGCAGTCTGAACCGTAAGTTTGCGCTCAGAGCGTACTGGCTGGCGGTGGGTACACGGGTCGCCATCCGCGTTGCCAGAGCGAAAGGTGATCGGTGGTCCGCAGGGCGCTCAAGGCGCAGCGAACGCCGTGGGTGGCGTCCGCGTCCAGGACATTCATGGCGTCCCAGGCACTGCCGGTCCCATCGGTCCCACCGGTGCTGCAGGAGCCAATCGAGCCAATCTAGGCAATGGGTCAATGGAAACAAAGGGCAAGGGGTCAACTGAACTGCCAGAGCGAGGGCCGGAATGAACGGAGCAACGGCGGTTACGGAAGTCACTGAGCAGATCTGCGCTGCCGGGCTTACGGGCTCTGCCAGTGCAACCGGCGCTGCGAGATCCGCTGGCCGTGCTGGCAGCGTGACGATTGAAGAGACCGTTAATGTCCCTGTTAATTTTCACGGATACGGCGGCGAACAGATCGCCATTGCGATCTACGCAGAAGGTGAAAAGATTGTCAGCGGCGGATACAAGATTACCGATAGAAAACCATTGGTATCTTTCGACTCTTCATACAGGTTTAACGACAAAATGTGGGCATGTGGGCATGTGGGCATGTGGGCATGTGGGCATGTGGGCACAGAAGTTCGTCGACCCTGTTGCTTTGCGCGACGGCCTACGCCCTTGTTTATTGTCAGTAGAACAATCCCTCTGCTAAATTGATTGGAAAGCAGGGTTTGGTTATCTAGTCAAAGCACTTTGCTGCCAATATGGTTAGCGACAAGTTCCGCCAGGGCTGGGACGCCGCTGGCCTCTGTTGACAGATGCCTGGCGCGCGTGGCTTGCCACATGGCGCGTCAGGCGCCTCGCATCGCATGCGGACTGGTCGGGCCAAATCGGTAAATTATTCTTCGTCATGCACCTGCATGGCGTATAACTTGCTAGTTTTGTTTAAGTTGCATTTCAACTAGCAGTCGCACCACTTGCCGGAGACACCCGCCCATGAGCCGCCCGATGTTTGACGAGATGAATGCCACGGCATCCAGCGTTCGTGCCCACTACCAGTGCTATCAGCGCTGGCTGGCCGGGCAGCCAGCCGATGTGATGCAGGCGCGCCGCGCCGAAGCGGAAATGATTTTCCGCCGCGTCGGCATCACCTTTGCCGTGTATGGCGCCAAAGACGAGGACGGCGCGGGCACCGAGCGGCTGATTCCGTTTGATTTAATTCCGCGCATCATTCCGGCGGATGAATGGGCCATCATGGAAAAAGGCCTGGTGCAGCGCGTGACTGCACTAAACCGCTTCATTCACGACGTTTACCACGGCCAGGAGATCATCAAGGCAGGTGTAATTTCGTCCGAGCAGATTTTTCAGAATGAGCAGTTCCGCCCTGAAATGATTGGCGTGACGGTGCCGGGAAACATCTACTCGCACATCAGCGGCATCGACATTGTCAGGGTTCCCAATGCGCAGGGCGAGGGTGAGTATTACGTGCTGGAAGACAATCTGAGCGTGCCCAGCGGCGTGAGTTACATGCTGGAAGACCGCAAAATGATGATGCGTCTGTTTCCCGAGCTCTTCAACCAGAACCGGGTGGCGCCGGTGGCTCACTATCCCGATTTGTTGCTGGAAACGCTGTACGCCATGGCACCGCCCGCCACCGCAGAGCCGACCGTGGTGGTGCTGACGCCCGGCATGTACAACTCGGCCTACTTTGAACATGCGTTTCTGGCCCAGCAGATGGGCGTCGAACTGGTCGAGGGGCTGGATCTTTTCGTCAAGGACAACTTTGTCTATATGCGCACCACTCGTGGACCCAAGCGCGTCGATGTGATTTACCGCCGGGTTGATGACGATTACCTTGACCCGCTGGCTTTCAAGCCGACTTCGACGCTGGGTTGCGCCGGGCTGCTCAATGTCTATCGCAGTGGCAATGTGGCCATCTGCAATGCCATCGGCACCGGCGTGGCAGACGACAAGTCGATTTATCCCTACGTGCCGAAAATGATTGAGTTTTACCTGGGTGAAAAACCCATCCTCAAGAACGTGCCGACCTATATGTGCCGCCATGACGAAGACCTGCAATACACTTTGGCCAACCTGAAGGACCTGGTCGTCAAGGAAGTTCATGGCGCAGGTGGCTACGGCATGCTGATCGGCCCTGCTTCGACTCAAGGCGAGATTGAGGAATTTCGTCGCTCCCTCATCGCCAATCCTTCAAACTACATTGCCCAGCCCACGCTGAGCCTGTCCACCTGCCCGACCTATGTCGAAAGCGGCATCGCTCCGCGCCACATCGACCTGCGGCCCTTTGTGCTGAGCGGCAAGGAAGTGCAGATGGTGCCCGGTGGGCTGACGCGGGTGGCGCTCAAGGATGGCTCGCTGGTTGTTAATTCATCGCAGGGCGGCGGCACCAAGGACACCTGGATTCTGGAAGCGGATTCGGCTATTTCGGCAAAATCACCAACGCAGTCATTAACGGGAGGTGCCTGACCATGTTATCTCGCACCGCTGATCACCTTTTCTGGATGTCGCGCTACACGGAAAGAGCCGGCGACATGCCGCAGGCATTCGCGGGGCTGACTCATCAACTGCGCAAAGCGCTTGTGACGTCATCACCAAAACCCGCCAAGCGCGTCAGCGCTTTCGGTGTTTGAGGCTTAGGAAGGAGAAAAAATGTTATCTCGCACCGCTGATCACCTTTTCTGGATGTCGCGCTACACGGAAAGAGCCGAAAACACCGCCCGTCTGCTCGATGTCAACTATCAGACTTCGCTATTGCCGCAATCAACCGCCGACGCGCAGACCGGCTGGCGCGGCCTGCTCAGCATCAGCGAGCTAAAACCAGCCTACGCTGCAAAATATGGCGAAAGAATCACTGCGCAGGATGTGATGGAATTCATGGTGCGGGATGAAAAAAATCCGTCCAGCATTGTTTCCTGCCTGAAAAATGCGCGCGAAAACGCCCGTGCCGTGCGCGGCACGCTGACCACCGAGGTATGGGAAACGCAGAACCAGACTTACCTTGAAGTGGTCCGCATGCTGCGCAACGGCGACTTCGAACGTGACCCCGGTCAGTTCTTTGAATGGGTCAAGTTCCGCTCGCACCTTTCGCGCGGCGTGACGGCGGGCACCATGCTGCAGGACGAAGCCTTTCATTTTTTGCGGCTGGGCACTTTTCTAGAGCGCTCCGACAACACCGCCCGTCTGGTGGACGTGAAGTTCCATGCCATCCAGAGCGATTTTCCCAACAGCGACGATGAGGATCAGGAATACGATTTTTACCACTGGAGCGCGATATTGCGCAGCGTGTCGGCCTTTGAGGTCTACCGCAAGGTGTACCGCGACGTCATCAAGCCCGAGCGGGTGGCCGAATTGCTTATCTTGCGCGCGGACATGCCGCGTTCGCTGCTGGCCTGCCTTAATGAAGTGATCATCAACCTGTCTATGGTGACCAGCGATCCACTTAGTGAAACCCAGCGCCGTGCCGGAAAATTGCGGGCTGATCTGCAGTACGCTCGCATTGACGAGATACTTGCTTCTGGCCTTCATGCTTTCCTGATGCAGTTCCTGGACCGCGTCAACGAACTCGGCGCGCACATCAGCCGGGAGTTCCTGGTCCCGGTTACCCGTTGAAAACGGTGCTGGACAGCACCTCTGCGAAGGCCTTTTTCAGATGAAGCTGCACGTCAGGCACACGACCGATTACCGCTACACCGAGCCCTTGCGCTATGCGCTGCAGACGCTCTGGCTGACGCCGCAATCCGGCACCGCGCAGACGGTGAATTTCTGGAGCGTGGGAGCGCCCGAAAAGCTCTTTTCACAGCGCGACGCCTTTGGCAACGTCATCCATTCCTATACCTTCGTCGGCCAAGCCGCTGACAACGTGCGCTGGAGCCTGGTCAATGCCGCTGGCAGGGTTGAAACCCTGGGCATTGCCGAGTTCACCGACGACGCCAGCCTGCCGCTTCCGCAGCTCTATCTGCGCGCCACCGAGCTGGCCCGCCCGCACCCCCTGCTGGCGGCATTTGGCCGGCGCTTTGTCACGCGGGGCAGCGCTGGCGGAAAGGCCGATTTGAGTGAGCTGCTGGCCTTGAGCCTGGGCATAGCGGGCGCGGTCAGCTACCGGCAATACAGCACCAATGTCACCACCACGGCCTTGCAGGCCTTTGAATCTGGCGCCGGCGTGTGCCAGGACCAGGCCCATGTGATGGTGGCAATTTGCCGAAGCCTGGGGATTCCGGCGCGCTACGTCAGCGGTTATTTTTACGCTGCCAACGAACCCGACCTTGCCAGCCATGCCTGGGCAGATGTTTGCCTCGACGTGGCAAGTCGCCGTTGGGTCAGCATTGATATCACGCACAGCTGCCTGATCGACGAGCGCCATGTGCGCCTGGCGATGGGCACTGACTACAACGCCTGCCCGCCGATCAAAGGCGTGCGGCATGGTGGCGGGCTGGAGTCCATGACGGTGAAGATCACGATTGAGCCGGTTTAAGCACTGAACGGTTCAGGGCTTCATCTGCTCCGCCACTTTCCGCCCCAGCTCGATCACTGCCATGGCGTAGTAACTGCTCCAGTTGTAACGGGTGATGGCGTAAAAATTCTCGGTGCCGGCCACATAGCTCGGCGCATCGGGCCCGTTGAGCAGCTCGATTAATGCGAGCGGTCCTTTGTGATCCAGCGCGGCGCCTTCCAGCACCGCGCCCTTGGCGGTGAGGCTGGCGACGCTGAAGGTGGGCAGGATGTCGGGCGCCATCAGCGCGTCCAGGTCCAAATGGCGGTTGTCAAAGCTGACCGGGTAGTGCGTTGGCATGCCGGGCTGCCAGTTGAAGGCCTTGAAGTAGTTGGCGACCGATCCGATCACGTCGGCCGGGCTGTTCCACAGGTCTACCGTGCCGTCACCATCAAAGTCGACCGCGTACTTGACCCAGCTCGACGGCATGAATTGCGGCATGCCCATTGCGCCGGCATAGCTGCCCCTGGCTTCAAACGGGTCGGCGCCCTTGCGGTTTTCCAGCGTCAGGAATTGTTCAATTTCCCCCTTGAAGTACTCGCTGCGCTCCTTGGCGCGCGGGTGGTTGGCTGGAAAGTCGAAGGCCAGCGTGGTGAGCGCATCCATCACGCGAAATTTGCCAGTGTCCCGGCCATAAATCGTTTCGACGCCAATGATGCCGACGATGATTTCGGCGGGCACGCCGTACTCCTGCTCGGCCCGCGCCAGGGTTTCGCGGTTGGTGCGCCAGAAGTTCACGCCGGCCTGAATGCGGATGGGGTCGATAAAACGGCTGCGGTACACGCGCCAGTTTTTGACAAAAGCCTGGCTGGGTGGCTGCATCAGCCGCGCGACGCTGGCGTTGTAGCTCGACTGGCCGATGGTCTGGCGCACCCACTCCTGGTCGAGGTTGCGGCGGCTGGCCAGGTCGTCAGCAAACTGCATGGCATCGGGACGGGTGGCGTACATCGGACCCTGCGCTTGTGCTGCGCTCTCTGAAACCCTGTATTTCAGAGGTTTTGCCTCACAGGTCCAGGAAGTACCGGCAAGAGTAGCTATCAAAAAAATAGCAAGGCTGAAGCGGCGAAAAGGTGTTTTGAGTGTCATGCGAAAGAAGGTGTGGGCTGCAGGATTTTAAGCAGGCCAGACCAGCCGCTTGAGTTGCAGCTTCAGTTGCCGGAGCTGGACATGCTGAGGGGCCGGTGTT
>NZ_JABBPF010000151.1 GCF_012927415.1 Polaromonas sp.
GGCTTGCCCAGCACCTTGCCCTCGGTCTTGAAGCTGTGGCCCGCCGCCACGGAAATGCGCGTCGTCACCAGGTATTCGGCGCTGGGGAAAAACACCGCCATGAAGCGGCGTACCACCAGGTCGTACAGTTTCTGCTCGGCGTCGCTCAGGCCACTGGGCGCCTGCAGTGTTGGGATGATGGCGAAGTGGTCGCTCACCTTGGCGTTGTCAAAAATGCGCTTGGTCGGCTTGATGTAGCCGCCCTTGAGCGCCGTGGCCGCGTGCGGCGCCAAATGCTTCATGGGGCTGGCGGCCAGCATTTCGAAGGTCTGTTTGACCACCGGCACATAGTCTTCGGGGAGCGCGCGCGAATCGGTCCGCGGGTAGGTCAGCGCCTTATGGCGTTCATACAGGCTTTGCGCGATCGACAGCGTGGTCTTGGCAGAAAAGCCGAACTTGCCGTTGGCCTCGCGCTGCAGCGAGGTCAAATCGAACAGCATGCCCGCTGCCTGCGTGGTCGGCCGGGACTCTTCGGTCACCGTTGCGGTCTGACCGCGCACCGCGTCGGCAATCGCCCGCGCTTCGGGCTCGGTCCAGAGCCGGTCGGCCTTCAGCTCGGCGTCGGGCTCGGCATTGTCGGCATTGGCAGCCGCTTTTTTCCAGCCGGGGTCAAACCACTTGGCCGGATACTCGCCGGCTTCCGCCTTAAAAGACGCATGGATTTCCCAGTAGTTGCGGCTGACGAACTTGCGGATTTTTTCCTCGCGCTCGACCACCACCGACAGCGTCGGCGTCTGCACCCGGCCCACCGTCGTCAGAAAGAAACCGCCGTCGCGCGAATTGAACGCCGTCATGGCCCGCGTGCCGTTGATGCCGACCAGCCAGTCGGCCTCGGAGCGGCAGCGCGCCGCGTCGGCCAGCGGCAGCATCTGCGCATCGCTGCGCAGCGCGGCAAAGCCGTCGCGGATGGCGGCTGGCGTCATCGACTGCAGCCAGAGCCGCTTGATCGGGTGTTTGCTTTTGGCGTACTGCTGGATCAGGCGGAAAATCAGCTCGCCCTCGCGCCCGGCGTCGCAGGCGTTGACGAGGGAGCCGACGTCCTTGCGCTTGGTCAGCTTGACGATGGCGTTCAGCCGCGTCTTGGTCTTGTCCATCGGCTTGAGGTCGAAGTAGGGCGGAATCACCGGCAGGTTGGCAAAGCTCCATTTGCCGCGCTTGACGTCAAATTCCTCTGGCGCCTGGATCTCGACCAGATGGCCGACCGCCGAGGTGACGATCCAGTCTTCGCTTTCAAAGTACTCGTCGTGCTTTTCAAACTTGCCCGCCGTGGGCGTGATGGCGCGCACAATGTCCTGTGCGACCGACGGTTTTTCTGCAATTACCAAAGTTTTCATAAGTTCTTCTTCAAACCATGGGCCTCTTCAGGGAACATTTCCCCGCTTTCGGCCACGACAACTTTCCATCGTGCGCGCGCCGGATCGCCTTTCAGGCGGCGGCTCGAACGCCTGACTACAATAAGCCTTCGCGCGCAGGTGCGCGCGCCAGTGCGCACGCACACACATGAATTAACCATACCAAAAAAAACGTCGTGTCAAAAATTCAGCCCCCTGCAACCCCTTTGCCACCGGCTGCGCAGGCGCCCCGCAGCGACACCCGGCGCATCCAGACGCGGCGTTCCGGCGTGCACGGCAAGGGCGTGTTTGCGTTGCAGGACCTGGCTGAAGGCGAAACGCTGATTGAATACGTGGGCGAGGTCATCCGCTGGAAAGAGGCACTGCGCCGTCATCCGCACGACCCTAGCGACCCCAACCACACGTTTTATTTTCACATCGATGAAGACCATGTGATTGACGCCAAGGTGGACGGCAACTCCTCGCGCTGGATCAACCACAGCTGCAAGCCCAACTGCGAGGCCGATGAAGACGACGGCCGGGTCTTTATCAAGGCGCTGCGCAACATCAAGGCCGGCGACGAGCTGTTTTACGACTACGGCCTGATCATCGACGCCAGGTATACGCCAAAGCTGTTGGCCGAATACCCCTGCTGGTGTGGCGCCAAAAGCTGTCGTGGCACGCTGCTGGCGCCCAAGGACAAGGCCAGCAAACCCGGCAAGGCCAAAAAACACAGCGCCAAAAAGACCGCGAAGGCGCAAAGCCAACCCGGCGGCGAAGTCTTGAAGGAATCAGCAAAGAAGTCGAAAAAGAAACCGGGCAAAAAGGACTGAGCGCGTATTTTTCCATTCACCGCCCTTTTCAGCCCGAAGACCACCTGTTACTCGTTCCTGTGACCGCTGCCGTGACGCCCCCCATCCGATGGCCTGCCGAAGCGCTGTGGCAGGCCATCGCGCCCCGTTTGCCCGGTTTCACGGTCGAGGTGCTGGCAGAAATTGATTCGAGCAACAGCGAGTTGATGCGGCGTTTCAAAGGCCGGCCCGGCGCGCCGCCCCAAACCGAGCCGCTGCTGCTGGTGGCCGAGCAGCAAAGTGCCGGGCGCGGACGGCTGGGCCGCAGCTGGCAAAGCCGGCGTGGCGACAGCCTGACGTTTTCACTGGGCCTGCTGTTGCAGCCCGCCGACTGGTCGGGCCTGTCGCTGGCCGTCGGTATCAGCGTGGCCGAGAGCCTGGCGCCCGGCACGGGCCACGGCATGCCGCGCATCGGTCTGAAGTGGCCCAATGACTTGTGGCTGTCGACCCCGCAAGGCGAGCGCAAGCTGGCCGGCATTCTGGTCGAAACCGCCAGCTGGGAAGGCCTTCGTTATGTGGTGATCGGCGTCGGCGTCAATATCGGGCAGCCAATGCCTGGCGCACCGTCCGGCACGACGCCGGGCGCCGCTGCTGTCCCGCCGGGCTGGCTGCAGGACCTGGCCCCCGGGATCGACGCGGCCGAAGCCCTGTTGCGCATCGTGCCGCCACTGGTGCAGGCGGTGCAGTCTTTCGAGCAGTTCGGCTTTGCGCCGTTTCAGGCGCGTTTTGCCGCGCGCGACGTGCTGGCCGGCCGAGCCGTGCAGCTGTCGGACGGCAGCCAGGGCACCGCCTGCGGCGTTGGCGAAAACGGCGCCCTGCTGGTGCATACTGCGGCTGGCATGATAGAAATCACCAGTTCTGAAATCAGTGTGCGGCCGATTGCGGCCGCCGCGACCGTGAAAGGCGCGCGCCCGTGCTGAGGCTGCTGGTGCTCGCGCTGCTGCTGGCCAATGCGGCTTTTTTTGCCTGGACGCAAGGGCTGCTGGCCGACTATGGTTTTGCACCGCTGGCCCAGTCCGAGCCGCAGCGACTGGCGCAGCAGATCCGCCCCGAAGCCATGCAGTTGATCAATACGGGCGAGGCGCCCCACCCGGCAAGTGAGCCCCTGGCCGTCACGGGCATGACGGCTGGCGCGGCCCAATGCCTGCAGGCCGGTCTTTTCAGCGACGAACAGGCCAATGCCCTGCGCCCGCGCCTGCAAGCCGTTCTGCCCGCCGGCAGCTGGTCGCTGGAGAACAGCGTGGAGCCGGGCCGGTGGATTATCTACATGGGCAAGTACGCCAGCGACGACGCGCTGGCGAAAAAGCGCGACGAATTGCGCCTACGCGGCATCTCCTTCGAGTCGCTGCTCAACCCGGCGCTCAATCCCGGCCTGTCTCTGGGCCACTTCAGCTCGCAAGCTGACGCCAGCAGCGAGTTGAACAAAATAGCCCAGCGCGGCGTGCGCACCGCCAGGGTATTGCAGGAGCGGCCTGAAGTGCGTGGCCAATGGCTCAGGCTGGCGGCGGTAAATCCGGCGCTGGCGGCGCAACTCGACACGCTCAAGGCGCAGTTTTCCGGCAAGCCGCTGCAGGCCTGCCGCTAACTAACGCAGCCTCCGGCGACCCGCAATCTGCTATGCTTTTTATAGCTGTTAATGCCGATATTCACTGGACCTGAGGCAAATTTCGGTACTTATCCAGGTTTTTGTGGCTTTTCCGGTTTTTCCGGGCTTTAAAAGCACTTGCCGACCAACGCCTCTGCCCTTACAAGGCCTTCCAGAAGCGCAGCGGGACACAGGTCTGCAGCCGCGTGACAGCCTGGTCCATCAGGGCCGGATGCAACTCATGCCCGAGCGCACCGGCCACGTCCAGCGTGACATCCGCATTCAGCGCCATCAGCTCATCGTACATTTCCTGCACCTGCCGGAGCGGCACGACCGGGTCGCGCTGACCGTGCAGCAGGTGCAAGGTGGTCAGCAGCGGCGCACCCGAGGGCCAGGCTGCATGGGTGCCGCCGAAAGCCAGTACCCGGCCCGCCAGACCATCGTGCGCGGCACCCAGGGCGAGGGCCAGGCTGGCACCCGCGCCAAAACCGAACAGTGCCGTATCAGACTGCAGGATACCAAAGCGCTGCTGCTGCGCGCGCAGAAAAGCGGCCAGCGCTTGGACGCGGCCGGGCAGTTCAGCGGACTGACTTCGGGTTGGGCCTGCCGCGTCCTTTTTCAGACCTGCCAGCGCTTCGAAGCCAGCCGCCGCGCCGGTCAGCCCCTCC
>NZ_JABBPF010000152.1 GCF_012927415.1 Polaromonas sp.
GGCCGGGCGTAGGTGCCGCGCTGGTCAGGGGGGTTTTGCGTGGCGAGCACAAAAAACGGCAGGGGCAGGGGGCGTGTCTGGCCTTCAATGGTGACCTGCTTTTCTTCCATGGCCTCCAACAGGGCGCTCTGGGTTTTGGGACTGGCGCGGTTGATTTCGTCGGCCAGCAGCACCTGGGCAAACATCGGCCCCGGGTGAAATACAAAATTCTCTTTTTGCCGCTCGTAAACCGATACGCCCGACAAATCGCTGGGCATCAGGTCGGCGGTGAACTGGACGCGTGAAAACTGCAGACCGAAGGAGCGCGACAACGCGTGCGCGAGCGTGGTTTTGCCGACGCCCGGCACGTCTTCAATTAGCAGATGACCGCCGGCCAGCAGGCAGGCCACGCAGTCCTGCACCTGCACCGACTTGCCCACAATGACCGTGTTAAGCTGATTTAAAAGTGCTTGAAGTTTTTCTTTGACGTGCATACGTTCGACCATAACGCAATTATTTACAAAATTTTCCAGACATGAACGCAACCGGTTATTTCACCCATGAAGATTGCTGGAAACATGAGATGGGCCCGGGTCACCCGGAGTGTCCGGAACGGCTTGACGCGATTGAAGACCGGCTGTTGATTAGTGGCGTAGGCGATGCGCTTCAGCGGCGCAAGGCGCCACTGGCGGCAATCGGCGACATTGAGCTGGCCCACGACCGCATGCTGGTTGCGGCGATTCGTGGCCTGAGCGATCAGCTGGCGGACGATATCCAGGCCGGTGGCCCTGCCCACGTGCAGATTGATCCCGACACCGCCATGAACGTGCACACGTGGAACGCTGCCCTGCGTGCTGCGGGCGCGGTGATTGCTGCCACCGACTGCGTGATGGCTGGCGAAATGGAAAATGCCTTTTGCGCCGTGCGACCACCGGGGCACCACGCCGAGCGCCAAAAAGCCATGGGCTTTTGTTTTTTTAACAACATCGCGATTGCAGCCAAGTACGCACTGGAGCGCCACGGCCTCAAACGGGTGGCGATTGTTGACTTTGACGTACATCACGGCAATGGCACTGAAGACATCATCAGGGGTGACGAGCGGATTCTCATGGTGAGTTTTTTCCAACATCCCTTCTTTCCCCACACCGGGGCTGACACGCGTGAACCCAATATGGTGAACCTGCCGGTACCGGCCTACACCAAGGGCATGGACGTGCGCGAGCTGATCGAGATCATGTGGATTCCGCGCCTGGAGGAATTCAAGCCGGAAATGATTTTTATTAGCGCTGGCTTTGACGCGCACCGCGAGGACGATATGGGCCAGATGAGCCTGAACGAGCAGGACTATGCCTGGATCACCGGGCGCGTCAAAAACGTGGCCAGGCGCCATGCCCGGGGCCGCATCGTGTCATCCCTGGAAGGCGGCTACAACCTCAGCGCGCTGGGGCGCAGCGTGGAAGCGCATATCCGGGTGCTGGCTGATTTATAGGGGTTTTTATGAATACCGAGCTTTCCGGCCTGCCGCCGCCAGTGCTTCACACTCGCGACGCGCGGGGTGTGCACATGCTGACACTGAACCGCGCCGCCAGCTTCAATACGCTGGGCGAAGCTATGTTGGCAGCGCTGCAATCCGCGCTGGACGCGATCGGGCTTGACGCTTCGGCCCGGGTGCTGGTGATAGCCGCGCAGGGCAAGGCGTTTTGTGCTGGCCACAACCTCAAGGAGATGGGCGCGCAGCCCGATCTGGACTACTACCAAATGCTGTTTGCCCAATGCACGCGTGTGATGCTCGGCATCCAGAACCTGCCAGTGCCCGTGATTGCCCGGGTGCACGGCCTGGCAACGGCGGCAGGCTGTCAGCTTGTGGCGCAGTGCGACCTGGCGGTCGCCAGCAGCAATGCCAGCTTTGGCGTCAACGGCATCGATGTCGGCCTTTTTTGCGCCACGCCCAGCGTGCCGCTGGTGCGCAACATACCCGCCAAACAAGCCATGGAAATGCTGCTCACGGGCGAATTCATCACGGCCGATGAGGCGCGTGCGCGGGGACTGGTCAATCGCGTGGTGCCGCAGGAACTGCTGGACATCGAGGTCGAGAACATGGTTCTAGCCCTGCTGGGGAAACCAAGGGAAGCGTTGGCCATGGGCAAGGCGTTTTTTTACAAACAGCGCGAAACCGGCGTGGAAGCGGCTTACCAGCTTGCCGGGCAGACCATGGCCTGCAACATGATGCACCCTGTCGCACAGGAAGGCGTGCAAGCATTTATCGAAAAAAGAAAGCCGCAATGGCCAGCGCCAGCGCCGTGACTCTCCGATCCTTGATCCCGCCAACCCGTATTGAGGGGCTGGACGGCTGGTTTGCTGCGCTGACCCGGCCGAGCGCCCTGACCGAGCTGGGTGCGTTGATCGTCTGCGTTTTGCTGGCCTGGCTGGTGGTGCATGTGATCAGTCGCGCGCGCCGTCTGGCCGGCGAGGCGTCCATCCTTTTTGGCCGACGCGTTATCGACGGCGTCTTGTTTCCGCTGTTGCTGCTGGCCTTCGCTTATGCTGCCGAGATTCTTTTGACCCGCCTGTTTCCACTGGCCGTTTTCAAGGTGGCGCTGCCGGTTCTGGTGGCCCTGGCGGTGATTCGCCTGGGCGTCAAGGTGCTTCAGGTGGCGTTCAAAAATGCGCCCGTGGTGCGTGCGCTGGAGCGCAGCATTTCGTGGCTGGCCTGGATTGCCATGGTGCTCTGGGTCAGCGGTCTGCTGCCAGTGATTCTGGACGAGCTGGACGACATCAAATGGAAGGTTGGGGGCTCGCTGATTTCCGTGCGCACCATGATCGAAGGCGCCTTGACGGCCGGGGTGGTGCTGCTGATCACGCTCTGGATTTCGTCCGCCATAGAAGGCCGGCTGCTGCGTTCGGCCACCGGCGGTGAGCTTTCGCTGCGCAAGGCGGTCAGCAACGCCACCCGCGCGGTGTTGATGTTTGTCGGGTTGTTGCTGGCGTTGTCGTCGGTGGGGATTGACCTGACGGCCCTGTCAGTGCTTGGCGGGGCGGTGGGCGTGGGCATCGGTTTCGGCCTGCAAAAACTGGCCGCCAGTTATGTGAGTGGTTTTGTCATGCTGGCTGAGCGCAGCGTGCGCATCGGGGACAACGTGCGTGTTGACACCTTCGAAGGGCGCATCACCGACATCAATGCCCGCTATACGGTGGTGCGTGCGGCATCAGGGCGCGAATCAATTGTTCCCAACGAGATGTTCATCAGCAGCCGTATCGAGAACCTGTCCCTGACCGACACTCAGGTGCTGCAGTCCACCGTCCTGTCGGTGGGTTATGACAGCGATGTTGAACTGGTGATGCGGCTGCTCAGCGAGGCCGCGCTGAAGCAGTCGCGCGTGTTGCACGATCCGGGCCCCGGTGCCAATTTGACCAATTTTGGCCCGGACGGTCTGGAGTTCACTCTGAACTACTGGATGGCCGACCCTGAAAATGGCCAGCAGAACCTGCGGTCGCTGATCAACCTGGAAATACTGAAATCGCTGCGCGAGCATCACATCGACATTCCATACCCGCAAAGGGTGATTCACACCCGCGCCAGCGCGGCTGAAGAACTCAAGCCTGCCTGAGGCGCGGGGGCAACTGACGCCCGCAGGACAGTGTGTTGACAGGATGCTCTAATTAGCTTGCATAAACTACTTATAATAAAAACGAACGGTCGTTCTTTTTTAGGGTTGCGCGTCGCGATGGATTAATCTCCGTCATCGGGGTGACTGCTCTTCATACAGGATGGCGCAGCATAGAATGCAGAGCTTACGTTTACGTCAACGTCAATTAACTGAATCTGGAGCCCAGTCATGAAGGTCTTGGTACCCGTCAAGCGTGTGGTCGACTACAACGTCAAAGTCCGCGTCAAATCCGATGGCACCGGTGTCGATATCGCCAATGTCAAGATGAGCATGAATCCCTTTGACGAAATTGCCATCGAAGAGGCGACACGGCTCAGGGAAAAAGGTGTTGCGACCGAAGTTATCGCTGTCAGCTGCGGCGTGCTGCAGTGCCAGGAAACCTTGCGCACCGCCATGGCAATCGGCGCTGACCGCGCCATTCTCGTTGAGACGACCGAAGAGCTGCAGCCGCTTGCCGTGGCCAAGCTGCTCAAAGCGCTGGTCGACAAGGAGCAGCCGCAACTGGTGATTCTGGGCAAGCAGGCGATTGACGACGATTGCAACCAGACCGGCCAGATGCTGGCTGCCTTGCTGGGCTGGCCGCAGGCCACGTTTGCGTCCAAGGTCGATGTGGCCGACGGCAAGGCCGTGGTCATGCGTGAAGTCGACGGCGGAATGGAAACCCTGTCCTTGACGCTGCCGGCCATCATCACCACCGACCTGCGGCTCAATGAGCCGCGCTACGTCACGCTGCCC
>NZ_JABBPF010000212.1 GCF_012927415.1 Polaromonas sp.
GGCGCAAAACCGGTGGTGCGTAAACACGGCACCGACCGAAGCACCTTCATCGAGCAGCAACACGGCAAGGTCCTTGCGACCGGCCTTGCGAATGCCCGCCTCGGTGATGCCCCAGCGCACGCCAGGGACCGGGTAAAGATCCGAAGCGGGCGTGGCAAGCAGATTGACGGGCATGTTGCTGAACTCCAGAAAAAACAGGTTTATGACGTCAACAAAGCGCCGGCTGCGCTGCGGATCAGCTCAGCTTGCCATGGCAGAGCTTGTACTTTTTGCCTGAACCACAAGGGCAAGGGTCGTTGCGGCCCACGCGCGGCACGGCGTTCCCGGGAATGGCCTGTTGCCGCCGCTGCGATTCCTCCTCGACCGTCGTTTCAACCCCGCCCGTTTCGGTGGGCGCGGTATAGGTGACATTGGCGATGTTCTCTGCTCTGTTTTCCAGCGCCTCGGCCGCCTCTTCGAGTTGTTCGCCGGATTGCACCTTGACGGTCATCAGCACTTTGGTGACTTCGTTTTTCACGCTGTCAAGCAACTGCCCAAACAGCTCAAAGGCTTCACGTTTGTATTCCTGCTTGGGCTGCTTTTGCGCATAGCCGCGAAGGTGGATACCCTGGCGCAAATAGTCCAGGGCGCTCAGATGCTCTCGCCAATGGCTGTCTATGCTTTGCAGCAGCACAATGCGTTCAAACTGAGTGAAGTTTTCTTCGCCGATCTGTGCGAGTTTCCCGGAAAATGCGGCATTGGCAGCGGTAGTTACTTTTTCAAGCACATCGTGGTCGGTCATGGCCGCGGCGGTTTCGAGTTCCTGACGCAACGACAACTCCAGCTGCCACTCTTCAAGCAGCACTTTTTCTAGCCCTGCCAGGTCCCATTGTTCTTCGACACTTTCAACCGGCACGTACTGCCGCGTCAAATCAATGAAACAGCCTTCGCGGAGAGAAGCGATTTGCGGCTGGAGATCGCTGGCGTCCATGATGTCATTGCGCTGCTGGTAAATCACCTTGCGCTGGTCGTTGGACACATCATCGTATTCAAGCAGCTGCTTGCGAATGTCGAAGTTGCGCGCCTCGACCTTGCGCTGCGCCGATTCGATGCTGCGCGTGACAATACCCGCCTCGATGGCTTCGCCGTCGGGCATCTTCAGCCGCTCCATGATGGACTTGACGCGGTCACCCGCAAATATGCGCATCAGCGGATCGTCCAGACCCAGGTAAAAGCGCGAGGAGCCCGGATCGCCCTGGCGGCCCGAACGGCCGCGCAACTGGTTGTCAATGCGGCGTGACTCGTGACGCTCGGTCGCGATGATGCGCAGGCCGCCCAGCGCGGTGACCTGCTCGTGTTCCTGTTTCCACAGGGCGCGCAAGCGGGCAATTTCAGTTTCTTTTGCAGCCGCGTCCAGCGATTCGTCAGCCTCAACCGCTTCAACCAGTTTTTCAACGTTGCCGCCAAGCACGATGTCGGTGCCCCGACCCGCCATATTGGTGGCAATGGTGATCATCTTTGGGCGCCCGGCCTGTGCCACAATGTCAGCCTCGCGGGCATGCTGCTTGGCATTGAGCACCTGGTGCGGCAGGTTTTCCTTGACCAGCAGCTGGTCGATGATTTCGGAGTTTTCGATGGAGCTTGTACCCACCAGCACCGGTTGGCCGCGCTCGTAACACTCGCGGATGTCCCTGATGGCGGCTTCGTATTTCTCACGCGTTGTTTTATAGACGCGGTCGAGCTGGTCTTCCCGCTTGCTCAAGCGATTGGGTGGAATAACGGTGGTTTCAAGTCCGTAGATTTCCTGAAACTCGTAGGCTTCCGTGTCGGCAGTGCCGGTCATGCCGGCCAACTTGCTGTAGAGGCGGAAATAATTCTGAAAGGTAATCGAGGCCAGGGTCTGGTTTTCAGCCTGGATTTGCACAGCCTCCTTGGCTTCGACAGCCTGGTGCAGGCCATCGCTCCAGCGGCGGCCCGACATCAGCCGGCCGGTGAACTCGTCCACAATCACGACCTCGCCCTCCTGCACGACATAGTGTTGGTCGCGGTGGTACAGAAGATTGGCGCGCAAAGCCGCGTACACATGGTGCATCAACGAAATATTGGCCGGATCGTAGAGCGTCGCGCCCTCGGGAATCAGGCCAAGCTCGAACAGAATACGCTCCGCATTTTCGTGACCCTGCTCGGTCAAAAAAACCTGATGGGACTTTTCGTCGATGGTGTAGTCGCCGGGTTGTGTCACGCCCTCGCCGGTGCGTGGATCAGCTTCGCCCTCCTGGCGCGTCAGCAGGGGAACCACCTTGTTGATCGCGATGTACATCTCGGTATGGTCTTCGGCCTGGCCGCTGATGATCAGAGGCGTGCGGGCCTCGTCAATCAGAATCGAATCCACCTCATCAACAATGGCGTAGTTCAGGCCGCGCTGCACCCGGTCGCCGACTTCATACACCATGTTGTCGCGCAGATAATCGAACCCGTACTCGTTGTTGGTGCCATAGGTGATATCCGAGTTGTAGGCGGCCTGCTTTTCCTCGCGCGACATGTTGGGCAGATTAATGCCGACACTCAAGCCGAGGAAGTTGTAGAGCTTGCCCATCCAGCGGGCGTCCCGGCTAGCCAGGTAGTCATTGACCGTCACCACATGCACGCCCTTGGCGGTCAGCGCGTTGAGGTAAACCGGCAGCGTCGCAGTGAGAGTCTTGCCTTCACCAGTGCCCATTTCTGAAATCTTGCCGTTGTGCAGCGACATGCCACCCAGCATCTGCACATCGAAGTGACGCATCTTCATAATGCGTTTGCTGCCTTCGCGCACGACCGCAAAAGCTTCCGGAAGAATGGTGTCCAGTGTTTCGCCGCCAGCTACCCGGCTCTGGAACTCCCCGGTTTTGGCGCGCAACTGGTCGTCATCGAGCTTCTCGTATTCAGGTTCCAGCGCATTGATGCGTTCAATCGTTTTGCGGTAAGTTTTGAGCAGCCTGTCATTGCGACTGCCGAAAATTTTAGTCAGTATGTTGGAAGCCATAAATGCGAAGCCGACTTGGCCGCTCCCGTGAGCTGACAATGCGGCCGAAATCCCTTATTGATTGCGGAACTTAGGTTGGGTGCGCTGACAGTGAGTTCAATTGTGCGCAAACCTCCGATTTTAGCGCGGCGCAGCCGGACAGTCAGTATTCACCCCAAAACGGTTCGATCACCGGCCGAGCTTCTGCAGGAATGCTCGGAGCGCCGGGCGTTTGAACTTGCAGCAAGGAACAAGTCAGCCGGCAAGGAAAACATTGCTGATCAAAATTCAATCAAGGATGCCGCGCTGACAACGCAGTGGCCACAATCCGCTTCGGAAGCTGCTGTCCGGCAGTCAGAAATTTTTGCGGATCCTGAAATACGCCCTGAACCAGAACTTCAAAATGCAGGTGAGCGCCCGTGGATCGGCCCGTCGTACCCACTTCAGCAATTTTCTGGCCACGTTTGACCAGGTCGCCCTTTTTGACAAGCACCCGGGAGGCATGGGCGTAACGCGTGATGAGATCATTGCCGTGATCAACTTCCACCATGTTGCCGTAGTCAGGGTGATACTCCTGCGCTACCACCACACCGCCAGCGGCTGCCAGGATCGGAGTGCCTGGTGTAGCGGGGAAATCCAGCCCGGTGTGCAGGGAAGCCAGTCCATTCAACGGATCAATGCGCCAGCCAAACGGCGAACCTAAAGATCCGCCGGCCACCGGCTCCTGGGTCGGCACCATCATGTTCCTGATTTTTTCATCAAAAAGTCGCGACTCCATCACGGTCATCAAATCGACGCGCTGATCGGTCAGCTTGTCCAGATCCGCCAGGGTGGACTGAAGCTCATCCATCGTGAGTGACCGTGCGCCGACAAGCGCACCGCCGCGCCCGGTCGCCGCCTTTATCTCGTTGGGATTGATGCCCGCAAGTCCGGAAACACGCTCTCCGAGCAACTCCAGTTGCATAAGCTTGGCCTGCATTTCGCCCAGTCGCCTGGCCATCACGTTGATGTTCTCGCGCATGAATCGATCCCGTTGCTCAGACTCATCCTTGACAACCAGTTTTACCAGCGTGCCTACGATCGGCCAACCTTCACGGGCGCCCTTGAGAAATACCCAGTGGTAGAGACCTGCGGCCACCAGCATGAGCACCAAAGCAGAAACCAGGCCCGCCAAAAGCAGTTTTATGCCGCTTAAATAAATAGGCCGGCTTTTTGCCATCCACGCATCCGTGATAATCAAATGCACATGTCCACCTATTTAAAAGCTTGCAACCGTTAAAGCAGGCCTTGACTAACTTGACTATCCACCGGCGCCTTCACCAGGCCCTTTCCGTACACCAGGCGGCGGGCAATGCCCCCTCACTGGCACGGTTGACGGAATTGGT
>NZ_JABBPF010000022.1 GCF_012927415.1 Polaromonas sp.
ACGCAGAACGAAGACGTGTACCGCTGCCATGTGGCCTTGAGCATTCCGACCGATCCGAAATTCGGCTCGCTGAATCTGGGCGCGGCGGTGCAGCTGATCGCCTACGACTGGCGCGAAGCGCTCGGCGGTTTTGCCGTGCAGCCAGCCACCGCCGAGCCGCGGCTGGCCGACGCCGCCGCCGTCAGCGGCATGCTCGGGCACTGGGAAGAAGCGCTGATCGAGATCGGCTTTTTTGACCCGGCATCGCCCAAAAAACTCATGCCACGCCTGAATCAGTTGTTCAACCGTGCGCAGCTCAGCCCGGAAGAAATCCATATCCTGCGCGGCGTGGCCAAGGCCATGATGCGAAATGGGCCGGATAAAACTCTGGCCGTACCGGACAAAGCGCCGGCGCCAGCGAATACGCCCGCCACGCCATAAACTTCTCCCATGTTTCCCAGACTCCGCTCCGACATCCAGTGCATTCTTGACCGCGACCCAGCCGCCCGGACGGCCTGGGAAGTGCTGACCTGCTACCCCGGTCTGCACGCCGTCATCCTGCACCGCCGGGCACACTGGTGCTGGACGCACGGCTTTAAATGGCTGGGCCGCTTCATCTCCCATTTTTCGCGTGGATTCACCGGTATTGAAATTCACCCCGGCGCCAAAATCGGCGAGCGCGTGTTTTTTGACCATGCCATGGGCGTTGTTGTCGGAGAAACCGCCGAAATCGGTGATGGCTGTACGATTTACCAGGGCGTGACGCTGGGCGGCACCTCGCTATACAAGGGGACCAAGCGCCATCCGACGCTGGGGCGTGACGTGGTCGTGGGAGCGGGTGCGCAGGTGCTGGGCGGCTTCATCGTGGGCGATGGTGCCCGCATCGGCTCGAACGCCGTCGTCGTCAAGCCCGTGCCAGCAGGCGCGACCGCTGTCGGAAACCCGGCCCGCGTGATTCAGGCTGACGCCGACGTAAAACGTGAGCAAGCCGCCAGCCAGATGGGTTTTTCGGCCTATGGTGTGACGCAAAACGACGACCCGGTGTCGCAGGCGTTGCGCGGGCTGATCGACAATGCCGATGGGCAGGAGCACCAGATATCGCTGCTTTGGCAAGCGATTGAAAAACTTTCCAATCCGCAAATCGCCGGCAATCGCGATTGTGTGCCCAGGGACGCGGCTTTGCGTGAAAGCTTTGAGGCCGAGAAGCTGAACCAGCTAGTGGGTAAGTAGCCAGGGGTTGGTTCTAGCGTGGTTTTGGTCGCTGGTCCATTAAGTACCGCTATACCTTGCTATTGAATTCGTAGTATTTTTGACTTTTTTCGCGTTTGCTGGCCGGGCGCCACGAATGCGATGGCCAACGGCTCAAGAGTTGATCGAGAGTTGACCAAGGCCTTGGTCTGGCTGTGCGCCGAGTATTTCCTGAACGCTGGGTTGTTATTGATTGAATAGCTGCGAGCGCAAGATCAGCGCCGCTGACGGCAGTTTGATCCGCCGGTTTCAAGTCGTCAGGGCGGCTTGGGTCGCTGCGCACTTTTCGGCCGGAAGGCCTTGCAGACTTCGTCGCGGGTTTCAAGATAAGGCCCGCCAATCAGGTCGATGCAGTAAGGTACGGCGGCAAAAATGCCGGGAACGAGCGACTCGCCAGCGTCGCTTTTCAAACCTTCCAGTGTTTCCTGGATGGATTTGGGCTGGCCGGGCAGGTTGAAAATCAGCGACTGGTTGCGAATCACCGCGCATTGGCGCGACAAAATCGCAGTCGGCACAAACTTCAGGCTGATCTGCCGCATCTGTTCGCCAAAGCCCGGCAGTTGCCGGTGCGCCACGGCCAGCGTGGCTTCGGGCGTCACATCGCGCGGCGCGGGGCCGGTACCGCCGGTTGTCAGCACCAGCGAGCAGCCGGTGTCCACCAGTTCAACCAGGGCGGCGCTGATGCCCGCCTGATCGTCGGGAATCAGCCGTTCTTCAAAGGTGATCGGGTTGCGCAGCGCACGCGTCAGCCACTCCTTCAGCGCCGGCAATCCCTTGTCAACATAGACGCCTGAAGAAGCCCGGTCACTGACCGAGACGATACCGATCCTGACGGGGTCAAACAGCTCGCTCATGCCTCGGAGTCCTTACCCATTGCCTGCCTGACGAGCTGGAAAATTTCACGGTAAGACTTGCCGTGGCGCGGCGCTTCACCGGCACTTTCGGGTTTTTCAGGTTTGGCGTCCTTGCGGACCTGGCGGATTAGCGCGCGCAGCTGTTGCGAATCAGTGTCGGGGTACTCGGTCAGCCAATCGCCCAGCGCATCGTCCGAGGCAATCAGCTTGTCGCGCCACTGCTCGGCCAGGTGCAAGGCGAGGGTGAGATCGGCTGAGCCGTTGAGCTGTTCGTTGATGGCTGCGCGAATCGGTTCGGCGTCCAGCGGCCGCATCAGCTTGCCGATGAATTGCATCTGCCGGCGCCGGCCCTCGAAATTGGTGATGCGCCTGGCTTGGGCAAGTGCATCGAGCAGCTTTTCGGGCAGGTCCAGCCGCGCCATCAGGTCGGCGCGCAGGGTCAGCAGCGCTTCACCGAGCGCCTGTTTTTCGTCGGCCTCGGCTTTGAGTTGGGTCTTGCTTGGCGGCCCCACTTCTTCGAGGGCAATTTCTTCAGGTTTCACGAATCGGCCGTTGGACCAGTAGCCTTTAATGGGCTTGGGAGACTTGTTATTCATAGCAGTCAGTATCATAGCCACCCATATGACCCAAATATCCCCTGTCCGCTCATCCCGCAACACTTCTCGAACCGTTGGCAAGCCGGATCGCCCGCCCGAGGCTGGTTTTAGCTACCACCGTGACTTTTTCGAGACGCTGGTCGACACCGCGCTGGGTCACGCCAAAAAGCTTGGCGCCAGCGACGCCGCAGCCGAAGCGTCCGAGGGCTGCGGCCTTTCGGTCAGCGTGCGCAAGGGCGAGCTTGAGTCGGTCGAGCGCAACCGCGACAAGTCGCTGGGCATCACGGTCTACATCGGCAAAAAGCGCGGCAACGCGGCGACCAGCGACTTTTCGAAGGCGGCCATCCAGCAAACCGTGAAAGCCGCCTACGATATCGCGCGTTTCACGGCGGAAGATGAAACCTCAGGCCTGCCCGACGACAGCGACATTGCCCGCGATTACCCGGCGCTCGACCTGTTTCATCCCTGGGCCATCACCTCCGAGGAGGCCGCGCAGCTGGCCCTGAAGTGCGAAGCCGCCGCCATGAATACCAGCCGCCTGATCACCAACAGCGAAGGAGCGGGCGTTTCAGCCCAGCAGAGCCATTTTTTCAGCGCCCACACCAAGGGCTTTCGCGGCGGCTATGCAAGCTCGCGCCACAGCATCTCAGTGGCGCCGATTGCCGGCAAGGGCAGTCAGATGCAGCGCGATGCCTGGTACAGCTCCATGCGCGACGCGGGCGAACTCGCCCGCCCCGAAGCCGTTGGCCGCTACGCCGCCGAACGTGCGCTGGCGCGACTGAAGAGCCGCAAAATCCCGACCACGCAATGCCCGGTTCTGTTTGAGTCGCCGCTCGCCGCCGGTCTGCTGGGTGGTTTTGTGCAGGCCGTGAGCGGCGGCGCGCTATACCGCAAAAGCAGCTTCTTGCTCGACAGCATGGGCAAACTCGTCTTTCCCAAACACATCGACATCAGCGAAGACCCGCACCTCCCGAAAGGCAAGGGCAGCGCGCCGTTTGATGAAGAAGGCGTAAAAACCAGCGCGCGTCAGGTGGTGGATGCCGGATGCGTGCAGGGCTACTTCCTGAGCACCTATTCAGCGCGCAAGCTGGGCATGCGTACCACTGGCAACGCCGGCGGCTCGCACAACCTTACCCTGACCAGCCGCAAAACCCGCGCTGGCGACGATCTGGATGGCATGCTGCGCAAGCTCGGTCGGGGCCTTTTTGTGACCGAGCTGATGGGGCAGGGCGTGAACTACGTGACTGGCGACTACTCGCGCGGCGCTTCGGGCTTCTGGGTGGAAAATGGTGAGATTGTGTTTCCGGTGGAAGAGATCACCATTGCTGGCAATCTCAAGGACATGCTGATGGGGATTCAGGCCGTGGGTGCCGATGCCTACAACTACGGGGCCAAGACGGTAGGCTCGATTCTGGTGAACCGGATGAAAGTCGCGGGAACCTGAGAGCGGCCGTTTTTTCATGTATTCCGGGGGGTGGGGAGGCGGCGGCAACGCTCCATCGGCGATAAAACAGCGATCTGTTTCAGTTTTTCGCTGTTTGGCTGTTAAATCCCAGCTGTCCGGCAATCCAGATTTCTTGCGGATTGTTAACAAT
>NZ_JABBPF010000209.1 GCF_012927415.1 Polaromonas sp.
GCAGGAAAAAGCCTCGGCCGACGCTGCGCTGCAGGCCGCGCAAGCCAACCTGGGCGGCGCGGGCCAGGACGTACTGCGGCAGCGGGCCGAACGTGCCGCGTTGGCGCAGCAACGCGGCAACGTTCGCCTGCTGGCTCCGGGCGACGGTGTGGTGACCAGCCGCGACGCCGAAGCCGGCAGCACGGTGGTGGCCGGCCAGCCGGTGCTACGGATGATCGACCCGGCCAGCCTGTAGGTCAGGCTGCGGGTGGACCAGGGGCGTTCGGCTGGTCTTGTGCCCGGCCTGTCCGCGCAAATCGTGTTGCGTTCACGCCCGGATACACCCTTGGCTGGCCAGGTCGCGCGGGTTGAGTTGCTGGCCGACAGCGTTACTGAAGAGCGCATCTCGCAAGTGGGGTTCGCCGCCGCCGCTGGCGCGTCGATCGGTGAATTGGCCGAGGTCACGCTGCAACTGCCTGAAACTCCGATGTCGCTGCTGATTCCCAGCGCCAGCATTCAGCGCCAGCAGGGTCAGACCGGCGTGTGGCGGATTGAAGGCGGCAAGCCGGCGTTCGCGTCCGTGAAGTTGGGCGCCAGCAGCCTTGATGGCCAAGTACAGGTGCTTGACGGGTTGAAAGCCGGTGATGTGGTGGTGGTGTACAGCCAGAAAGCCTTGAGTGCTGGCGCCCGCGTGCAGGTGGTCGATGCGCTGGTGAACGGCAAAACCAGCCCCGCAAGAGACACCCCATGATCAGCCTGGCTGGGCGCGATATTGCCCACAGTTGGGGCAAGTTTGTACTCACCGGCCTGGGCCTGGGCTTGCTGATCGGCGTGACGCTGACCATGGCCGGGGTGTACCGGGGCATGGTCGATGACGCGCAGGCGCTGCTCACCAACAGCCAGGCTGATTTGTGGGTGGTGCAAAAAGACACGCAGGGCCCCTATGCCGAATCGTCGAGCCTGAAGGACGACGTGGTGCGCAGCGTGCGGGGCATGCCGGGCGTGGCGCAGGCGGCCAACGTGACCTACTTCACGATGCAGGTGAGCAACGACGATGGCGGCGAAACGCGCGCCATGGTGGTCGGCATCGAGCCCGACGGGCCCGGTGCGCCGGGCTACTTGGTGGCGGGCCGCCAACTCACGCGCAGCCATTACGAGGCCGTGGCCGACATCAAAGCCGGCTTTTTTTTGGGCCAGCACATCCGCATCCGCCGCCACGACTACACCGTAGTAGGGCTGACGCAGCGCATGGTGTCGTCGGGCGGAGATCCGATGGTGTTTATCCCGCTTAAGGACGCGCAGGAAGCGCAGTTTTTGAAAGACAACGATGCGATTCAAAACGACCGCACCCGCATCGTCAATAACCCGGCCTTCAACCGCCCTGGCGTGCCCAGTCTGCTGGATGCGGTGCAGGCCTTGCAAACCAGCAGCCACAACGTCAATGCTGTGCTGGTGCAGCTGGCGACCGGGTTCAATGCCGAACAGGTAGCCGAGCCGATTCGCCGCTGGAAGCACTTGCAGGTGTTTACACGCGAGGGCATGGAAGAGATTCTGGTGGCCAAGCTGATCGCCACCTCGGCCAGACAGATTGGCATGTTTTTGGCAATTCTGGCGGTGGTCAGCGCCGCCATCGTGGCCTTCATCGTTTACACCATGACGCTGGGCAAGATCCGTGAGATCGCGGTGCTCAAGCTGATTGGCACGCGCAACCGCACCATCGCCGGCATGATCCTGCAGCAGGCGTTGGGCCTGGGGTTGATCGGTTTTGTGGTCGGGAAGGTGGCCGCCACGTTCTGGGCGCCGGTCTTCCCTAAATTCGTGCTGTTGCTCACCCAGGACGCCTTGACGGGGCTGGCCGCCACGATGCTGATCTGCGCGCTGGCCAGCACGCTGGCGATTCGCGCGGCGCTCCAAATCGATCCGGCCACCGCCATCGGCTAAATTCCTATGAACGCCATGACACAGCCCACCCGCCCCGGCGGCATCCTGATCGAAGGCCTGCGCAAGGTCTACGGCCAAGGCGACACCGCCGTTGAGGCGCTCAAAAACGTCAACATGACGGTGGGCCCCGGCGAAGTCGTCGGGCTGGTCGGCCCCTCGGGTTCGGGAAAAAGCACGCTGCTCAAATGCCTGGGCGCCATCATCGAGCCCACGGCGGGCCGCATGACGCTGGGTAACGAACTGATTTATGACAACGGCTGGACCACCTCCGACCTGCGTGCGCTACGGCGTGACCGCATCGGCTTTGTGTTTCAGGCGCCGTACCTGATACCGTTTCTGGACGTGACCGACAACGTCGCCCTGCTGCCCATGCTGGCCGGCATGGCCAACGTCGAGGCCAGGCGCCGGGCGCTGGCGCTGCTGATCGCGCTGGACGTGGCCCACCGCGCCAAGGCCGAGCCTTCGCAGCTGTCGGGCGGCGAGCAACAACGCGTCTCGATTGCGCGCGCCCTGGCCAATCGTCCGCCAGTGATTCTGGCTGACGAACCCACCGCGCCGCTGGACAGCGAACGCGCTTTGGCCGTCATGCGTATCCTGAACCAGATGGCCGGGCAAGCGCAGACCGCCATCATCGTGGTGACCCATGACGAAAAAATTATCCCGACGTTCAAGCGGATTTATCACATCCGTGACGGCCACACCTTCGAGCAAGCCGGCGAGGGGCACAGCCTCTAAAAACGACTTCTGTTTGTCAAGGGCAAACCCCTTACGAACTGGGCTGCGCCGATTGGGAGATGCGCACCGTGGACGCGCTATATTTTTATAATTTTTACATCAAAACAGGCGGTTGCGCAATGAATACGGGCGCCAAAAGCCCAATAGCATTTAGGTTGATCCATCCCACGGCAACGCTCCGCTGAATGCGCCCTGCGCAAGCGGTTTACTCGAACGATGGCGGCTGCGGCTTGACCACCGGCTTGCCAGCGGACACCCAGGCATCAAATCCGCCCGCCAGGGACTGCACGTTCAGATAACCCATCTCATGCAGGGCGACGGCACAGAGCGCGGCGCGGCCGCTGGTCTTGCAATACAGCACGATCTTGAGGTCGCGCGGCTGCAGCGCGGGGTCGCCGCTGAACTTGAACTCCAGCATGCCGCGCGAGATGTGCACCGCGCCATTCAGGTGGCCGGCGGCGTATTCTTCGGCCTCGCGCACGTCAAGCAGCAAGCCGGCTTCACCGATGGCCTGATCGGCATTGGCGATGGGAATTTCCTGCACGCGGGTTTTGGCGGCGGCAACGAGGTCGTGGGCGGTTTTCATGGCGTCTCCTGAGGGTTGAGCGGGTGTTATCGGAGCTGTGTTCCAGTGCTGTCAAACACCTGCAGTGTGACGGGAATGCTCTGGCTGATGCTTTGGGTGACGGTGCAGTAGGACTCGAACTGCGCCAGCGCACGATCAAGATGCTCCAGTTCCCCGGGTTATAGACCATGTCAGAGCCGGCCCGTGCGCCGGTGTGCGAGGCTGCCGCCTGCTGGCCTTGGGGCGAACGCCTGGACTTGACGACGATCACCGGCTTGTTGCGTGCTGCGGCGCGCGCCGCCGACATGAATTTGCGCGGCGACTCGATGGCTTCGATGTAGACCACGATGGCACGGGTCCTGGAATCGCTGCCCAGATAGTCCAGCATGTCGCCCAGATCCACATCGGCCTGCGATCCCAGCGAAACCACGTGCGAAAACCCGATGGCTCGCGCACGCGCCCAGTCGAGAATCACCGCAACCAGCGCGTCCGATTGGGACACAAACGCAAACTCGCCGTTTAACGCATCCGTGGGAACGAAGCTGGCGTTCAGGCCGATGTGGGGGGCAGCAGGCCGCTGCAATCCGGCCCCAGGATGCGCAGCAGGTGAGGACGGACGGCTGCAAGCATGGCTGCTTTCTGCGCAATGTCCAACCCGTCAGTCAGCATCACCGCAGCGCGCGTGTCAAGTGTCCCCATCTCCTCGATCAGGCTTGCCACTGTGGCCGGTGGCGTGCAGATCACGGCCAGTTCGGGCACAGTCGGCAAATCGGCTGCGCGTACAAAGACCGGCTCGCCGTCAAGCTCGCGATACTTCGGATTGACCGCGTACACCGGGCGCCCTTGAAGTGGCTGTTGCTAACGTGGCGCCATACCGCAGCGCCCATG
>NZ_JABBPF010000004.1 GCF_012927415.1 Polaromonas sp.
ACCAGCGGCAAATTAATGTGCACTTTTGTGGTGCCTTTTTAACGGTCCGCATTGCATTAATTACCCGGATGGGCGAACAGGCCGACCGATCGGCGTTTCAGGCCGGTACAGACAAAGGTCAATCGCTAGCCTTGGCGGGTCGGCCGGAGTGCTGCTCGTGGTCTAGATGCAGGGCGGCGCGCTGCTTGCTCACTTGGCCATCTCCAACATGGTGCCGCCAGAACGAAAGGCCGTAAATCCAAAAAAGATATAACTTGCTGCCCACGAAAATGTGTTTCATGACTAGGGCTGTGCGGCCGCGCAGTGGCGCTGTTCGTCGTGATTTCCCACTTAAGAATCAAATTGACCGATGGTGGTGCGCGACCGTGAAGGACATGCCGCCGACCGTCCGCTGAACAAGCTCGACGCCGCGCATATGCGAAACACTCTCCTGCCACTGATCGGTCGCGAATCGGTGTTGCATGATTCGCGGGGTGAATCGGACTAGCCAGTTGATGGCAACCAGCGGCGAAGCCTCGCTGCAACGTACCCGGCAGGCATGCTGGACTGGCTGCGCTGCCACCTGGCTGTCGCGGAGCGGCAGATCGAGCCGTCGCGTCTGACGGTCAAACAGGGGCCGCGACGTCTGACGTTCCGGCTGAACCCGCAAACCGGAGACAGTAACGGCAGCGGCAGCTGGCTCATTGTGATGCGTGAAAGTTCGGACGATGCTGTGGTCCAGGCGATCGCCTTGAGCTTCGGGCCCACCGCGAAAGAAGGCGAGTGCTGCATCGAGTGGACAAGGGAAAAGTCAACCGCAACATTGGCAACATATTGGGTGCCAGCCCGACAACCGTCAACAAACAGCTGTAGCGCGCGCACAGTAAACCCGGCGTGCAAATCCGTGTTGCAGCCGCGTCCAGGGCTATCAATCGGATGCGGCAGATTTACCCGCGGTCGGAATGCTGAATGAAGAACCGCAATCGTCGGATTACCCGGTTATAATAATGAGTTTGGTAACGCATCAGCGTTTTTCATCGAAGCCGCTATTTCACCTGGCTTCTTTCTCAAATGCGGCGCTTCCTGGAGCCCGAACTCCCAGCGATCTGGTACTGCTTTCACAGGTTTTTCA
This sequence comes from Polaromonas sp., assembly GCF_012927415.1. GTDB lineage: Bacteria > Pseudomonadota > Gammaproteobacteria > Burkholderiales > Burkholderiaceae_C > Polaromonas. The sequence goes on from NZ_JABBPF010000004.1 coordinate 1,112, forward strand.
GCCTTGATGTCGACAGCACTCCTCCATTTCCTGGTAAGCACTTCCACCAACGGTGCTCACTCATGGCTCAAGTTACCTTGGCTTTCACCTGCCTGGCGGACGAACATCGAATATACGTTGGCTTGCTCGCAAGCTGGTTACCCTATCCCACAAAGCCGAAAAAAATATCCGGCAAAGACTTTTATGACTATGAACATTACCCCAATAGAGGTAGGTAAATACCTTGTCTCGCCACTTGCCAAGCAGCAGGGCAAAGGCCGATACGCAGCTTCAGTTTCGATCCGCTCCGGTCGCGGTAGCGGCACCCACGACCGGGTACTGCGTTTCACCGGAATTTTTGACAGTGCTGCCGCTGCCGTACATTACGCTACCGAGCACGCAATGGACTGGATTCACGAGCGCTCGTTGCCAGTTTGCGCATAAGTCCCTGCCATCCCGTGTGGGCTGGCAACACAGAATAATTTTCAAATATCAGGAGTTACCGTATGGCCAAAGAAGAACTTATTGAAATGCATGGACTGGTTGACGAGGTCCTGCCCGATTCGCGTTTTCGCGTGACGCTGGACAACGGCCACAAACTTGTAGCGTACACCTCGGGAAAAATGCGTAAAAATCATATACGGATTCTTGCTGGCGACCAGGTCTCGCTTGAATTGTCGCCGTACGACCTGAGCAAGGGTCGCATTACTTTCCGCCATATTGCCGGCCGCGGACCAGGCCCGGCGCCACGTCAGTCTCGCTAAGCGCGGTCAGCAGAGGTTTTAAAATCCGGAAACTTTGAATGGGGTTTCCGGAAGTTGGCGCGTTACTTCCAACTCGAAAAACTAAAAACGCCTCAGCGGGGCACCGTCATGTGATCAGTTTTTTGATCCAGCATAACTTCCGGGTCCTGGGCCTCTTCCCACGTTTCATTATTCAGACCGGCCCTGAGCCGGTCTGTGTCAAGCTCGTCTGTCCATTTGGCCACGACTATCGTTGCAACTCCATTGCCAATCAGGTTGGTTAGTGCCCGTGCTTCCGACATGAAACGGTCAATGCCCAGAATCAGGGCCAAGCCCGCCACCGGCACCGTTCCTACGGCGGACAGAGTGGCGGCCAACACAATGAAGCCACTACCCGTCACACCCGCCGCCCCTTTCGAGGTAAGCAGCAAGACGCCGAGCAATGTCAACTCCTGCATCAGTGTCATGGGTGTGTTGGTGGCTTGTGCGATAAACACCGCTGCCATGGTCAGGTAAATGGAAGTTCCGTCAAGATTAAACGAGTAGCCGGTGGGGATAACCAAGCCCACGGTGGTTTTCTTTGCGCCCAGATTTTCCATTTTTTCCATCATGCGTGGCAGCACTGATTCGGAGGAAGAGGTACCCAGCACGATCAGCAGTTCTTCCTTGATGTACTTGATGAACTTCCAGATGCTGAAGCCGTGAATGCGCGCAATTGTCCCCAATACGCCAAAGATGAAAATCAGGCAGGTCAGGTAGAACGCTCCCATCAAGTAACCGAGCGATAACAGCGAGCCGACGCCGTATTTACCAATCGTGAATGCCATGGCGCCAAAGGCACCGATGGGAGCGACTTTCATGATGAAGCCGATAATGTTGAAAAGCACGTGTGAGGTTTTTTCGATGAAGTCGAAGACGAGCGTGCCCCGGCCACCAAAGCGGTGCAGCGCGAAACCAAACAGCACGGCGATCAGCAACACCTGCAAAATCTCGCCTTTCGCGAAAGCGTCAAAGAGCGCATTTGGAATAATGTTGAGGATGAAATCGGTGGTGCCCACCATCTTGCCAGGGCCGGTATAAGCTGCCACGGCTTTGGTGTCCAAACTGGCGGGGTCTACATTCATACCTGCGCCGGGTTGGAGCAGATTGACCAGAACCAGACCAATGACAAGCGCAAAGCTGCTGACCACTTCAAAGTAAAGCAGTGCCAGACCGCCCGTCTTGCCTACCTTTTTCATGTCTTCCATGCCAGCGATGCCGATCACGACAGTACAGAAAATAATGGGTGCGATCATCATCTTTATCAGCTTGATGAAGCCGTCTCCCAGCGGTTTCATTTCAGCACCGAGCGCGGGGTAGAAATAGCCAAGGGCTATGCCGGCAATCACCGCGCATACCACCTGAAAATAAAGAGAGCGGTATAGCGCCGGTTTGCGGATTTGTGCGTAGGAAGTCGTTGTCATGGCAAAAGCGCAGCGGCGGTTGCTGCGTAGGTGGGTTATGGGCTCAATGTAGCGGCGCAGAAAAAAATAGGCATGTGGGAAACCACACGTTACTTGAATTTCATAATGTGACTTCTCGGTGAAATTAAGGCTTTTTTGCGTTGTTTTTTTCCATTGCTGTCATGAGCTTTTCCGTTTGGCGAGGCCGGAGAAGACACCTCATATTTCGGCTTCTTCCTACACGGTTACCGGGTACGAAGCATGCTTGAAACAACTGCAGGTTGGCTAAACTTCATGACAGGTTCGATTCCGATTATTCCGATTATTCAATGAGTTCGGACCAGTCGAAGTTTGCGGGAAAGCAATGACAAATCACCGGAATATGCATCTGTTTTTTTAAAGGAGGCTTCTCCACATGAATTATTTCACATCATCTCCAATCAAATTGGCAGCATCCCGGCGAGCGTTGTGCCTTCGGGCGGCGAACGATGAAACCTGCGTTCTTCGCCAGCGCAGTCTGGCTAGAAAGAAGAAGCCACGGGGATTTTCGGAAGGGTCGACATTGTTTTGTTCTGACAGCCGATGGGACCTACCCGAATGAAGCCCGATCTAACCTCCGACTATGCGTTTTTGCGCAACCGGTTGCAGACTTTGATGGCCGAACCGGTGAAAAACTTCCTGGAAATTGATCAGATTATCGACGAACTTGAAAAAATTCAACTTGCCATCAAGGTCCAGCATGGAATCATGGGAAACAATCCCAACGAGTAGCTGCGGCAGTGC
>NZ_JABBPF010000153.1 GCF_012927415.1 Polaromonas sp.
GCCGTGCAACGACGTGTCGTCTCCGCGCCGCTGCAACTCTTCAACCCGCGTGCGCAGCAGCTGGCGTTCGGTGCGCCAGCGCGCATCACCCAACCGCTTCCAGGCTGCCGCTCGTCGCAGTACCACGGCGTCGGTCGCCGGCAGCGGTGCCAGAATCTGCTCCGCCTGCGCGGTTTTTCCAGTACGCAGCAGCAAATCACTGAAAGCAATGGCGGTGTAAAGATCGTGCTCTGCCGCCAGGCTGCGCGCGTAAGCATCGGCTGCCGCGGCATCGTGGCCCCAACGCTCATCGCTTTCAGCCAGCAATGACAGCAGCCAGCTGCGCTGGCCGGCATCGCCAGCCTGGCTGATCAAGGACTGAAGACCTTGCGCAGCCACCTGATGCTCGCCCTGCAGGGACTTTGTTTCCAGGCGGCAAGCCTCGGCGTAAAGCGCCTGTCCGGCACGCGTCACCGCATCGCAGGCCGCCAGCGATTCAGGGTAGCGGGCCGCCAGGCGCTCCCGCGCCGCCAGATTCACCCAGCCCTGCGCGTAGCCGGGCGCGCGTGCGAGCGTCGCAGTGAGCACGGCCCGCGAGGCAGAAAATTCGTGTCGTCCGCCCTGAACGGTGGCCTGCAAGACTGCAAGTTCAGCCGGCGCTTCGGGGCGGTCCCACCATGGCGCCAATGCGGCCTGAGCGCGTCCCCAATAGCGGGTATCGCCGGTTTGCCTGGCCACCGAAATATCCTGTCGGGCCTGCTTGGCGGCGGCGGCCGGGTCGGCCGATGTCGTCCTGGTTCCCGCTTGCAAGGTTGTCTGGACCGGGCGGTTGCGCGTCACCGTTTGCAACACCTCCAGAACTTCGTCGTCGCGCACCGGCTGCACCGCTGTGGCCGCCAGCGCGCCACACTGCAGACCTGTCAGCAGGCCGGCCAACACCAGGACTCTGTAAATAATGGGCATGTAAATCAATATCCGTTTGCTACCGGTTACCAGCAGCGAATTGGTCTTCCGCTCGCTTGAAAGAAAGCCAGCCATTCGCACAAAAATGAACAAAAAAATGGCCCGGCAACCGATAACTATCGATAGCCGGGCCAGATTGGCGAGATTTTATTCTAGAGCCGCCGATTCCGAAGTGTCATCAGCCGCCAGCGTCAGCGAGTTGATGTCGATCGGGTCCGTGTTTTCGTCATTGCTGGCAATCAGGTTTTTGATGTATTCGAACACCGAGTTGATGGTCTGCTCTCCGCCCCCCGGCGGCGGTTTGGTCATCCCAAAGCCGCCCCCGTTGCCGTTGTTGTCGCTGTCGCCGCCGCAACCGGCGAGCAGGACCGCACAAAGCGCGGCGCCCGCCAGCAGTTTCGCATTTAACTTGAACATGATGTTTCCTTTTGAGCCAGGGCCTTACTTGGCACCCGGAAGCGGGGTGTTGAGGTAAGGAAAGACTTGCTGGAAGTCGGTGGCGCTGGCGCGCACACCGTCGACGAATGGCACGCCACCGGCCGGTGCGTCCGAAGGCTTGCAACCGACTTTCAGCGCGTCGGTGTCACCCGTCAGCACACAAAGCGCCCCCATGGCAACGCGCAGGGTAACGTCCACCACGTCATCGCCCAGGCGGCGACCGTTCGGGAAGCCGGAGGCATCACCCGCAGCCACACCCAGGGAGTTCTGCGCGGCCGCTGGCTTGGCCGCAATCGAGGTGTTCAAGCGGAGCATCTCGGTCAGCGGACCACCAACGCCCAGCCCGGTCATGTTGGCCGGACGATTGACCGTCGGCAGACCGGTCAGAAAGGCCGTCATCAGATCGGTACGCGGAAAGTTGGTCGGCGCTTTGGCACCAAACAGCTTTTCGATCAGCGCTGGCAGCGTCGGATTGGTCACGTAATCGCCAAAGTTGGTCACGTCGTTGCGCGACTCGGACGAGTAAGGCTTGCTGCCGTTGAACTTGTCCTTGTCTTTCAAACCAATCACCAGTTCGTTGACGAGCGGCATGCCAAGGCGTGATACCTGGGTCCAGGCGCCGCCGGCCTTTTCACTGGCCTGCAGTCCCGACGGGGTAGCACCATTGAGCAGACGACCCTGGCGCAGGCTGGCGGTGGTCCAGCCACCAATCACCTTGTCAGTGCCCTGCGTCAGGCAGCTGGCTGGTACTTCAAGCGCCAGGGATGTCACGTTCTTGTTTTCCATATCACCAAATTTTCCGCCCGCTGCGGCGTTGGCTTCATTGGTAATGAAGGAAGCAGGCGCATTGATGAGGTCAAAAACGACACCGAGATTGACTGAAAACGCCTCTTTGCGCTGACCCACAAACACCTTGCCGGGCGCTGCGCAACCGGGAATATTGATGGTCTGGATGTGGGAATTGGCATAGGCGTCGTAGCTTCCGCCCGGGAATGTCTTGGTGCCGATATAGTCAATCGGCTTGAAAAAGGTGGTGCCGCCGCTGGCATTGGTCACGGCCGCGCGCGTACCGCCGCGGCGGTCACCGCGAACCACGTTGAGCGTGAAGCTTTCGGTATAGCTCAGCGGTGCGTCAGGGGAATTGGTGACCGGGCCCGCCTGGCGAAGGGGAATTGCCACGTTCTTGCCGCCGATCGGCAGCGTGATGCCCGCGCCATTGTTGGCCAGCGTATTCTTGAACTGGAACTGGAAGGTCAGGTGTTCCTTGCCGTCGCCGACGTTGTCGATATGGATCTCGTACAGCGCGTTCGGATCGAGCGAAAAATAATTGGGGCCGCCGTAGGCGTCCTGCAGCGGCATGTAATTGGCAATCAGCGTCACATTGCCGGCTTTGCCCGCCTCATAGCTGTTGAACATGTAAAAGTCAGTGCCGTCCACCTTGGGGGCAGTGGTAATGAACGGTGCTTCGCGGTGGCTTGACGCCATCGCGCCACCGGCGGCTGCAAGTAGCAGGCAGGCCCTGGCAAGGTGCCCTAATTTCATCTTCATGGTTGATCTCCTGGTTGGTTACAGCGGTCGCTGTTACAGATTTACGCGAACTACGGCAATCCGGATTCAAAAAAATATGAACCAGATTCATTGTGAGCGTGCAAATGTGGACATTTACATGTCGGGAAAACCGCTTACAGTGAGATCGGAAAAGGCCTTCAGTCACAGGTCTCACTGGTGGAACTTGCCATAAAGGCACTGGATCGGCCGAATATCAGCTACTGCCGGGCCGTGCGAATGTTCGGCGGCAGTGTCGCGGGATGGCTGGTGCGAAACGGGTTGATGTCCAGCCCGCCCCTGCGGGTGTAGCGCGCATACACCGCCAGCTTGTGCGGCTTGCAGCGTGTCCACACGTCCATGAAGATGCGCTCCACGCACTGCTCGTGGAATTCATTGTGGTTGCGAAAGCTCACCAGGTATTGCAGCAGCCCCTCCTGGTCGATTTGCGGGCCGCTGTAACTGATACGAACACTGCCCCAGTCGGGCTGCCCGGTTACCAGGCAGTTGCTTTTAAGCAGATTGCTGGTCAGCACTTCGCTCACCGGTTGCTCGAGAAAGGCGGCGCCCAGCAATTCTGGCGAGGGGGTGTAGCGGGTGCATTCCACGTCCAGCCGGTCAAGGCTCAGGCCATCGAGTTCATGTACCTGCTCGCGGTCAAACAACTCGGGCAGCAACAGTTTCACGCCCACGATGGCAGCCCGGGGCGCGCCGCGCCAGACCGCTTCGCTGATATCCGCGCGCAACCGCGCCTGCACCCCGGCGGCATCGGCAAAGCGCGAGTTGTTGAAGCTGTTCAGGTAGAGCTTGAAGGATTTGCTCTCGACGATGTTAGGCGTTTCACAGGGCACCGTGAAGGTTGCCAGCGCAAGCTGCGGCTTGCCTCGCAGGTTGAGCCAGCTCAGCTCGAACGCGGTCCATAGATCAGCGCCAAAAAATGGCGGCGTGCCACTGACACCGATCTCGAGCCGCTTGCCCGCGCGCGGAATCGGGAACAGCAGCGACGCATCATACTGGTCAACATAGGCTGCGGTTTTGCCCAGTTGGGACTGTTCAGGGGTGTTCATGCCGGTGTCACCTGTCTGGAGTTTGCCGCGTCTAAGTGCGGCATCAACAGTGCCAGCAAACGCTGC
>NZ_JABBPF010000003.1 GCF_012927415.1 Polaromonas sp.
GGTACATAACCGCTTTGTTTCCGCGCCCTCTTTCTTCACTGATTCCAACAAAAAAGGGCAGCATTTTGAAGTGCTGCCCTTTGAATTGGAGCGGGAAAAGAGGCTCGAACTCTCGACCTCAACCTTGGCAAGGTTGCGCTCTACCAACTGAGCTACTCCCGCGAATCAACCCAAATTATAGCGTGGTTTTTTGTGCTTTTCGTCAACGTCAAAGAAGTTTGCTTAATGCTTCACCGCATCAACGACTTGCGCAGGCGCTGTCGCACTGGCGGCGGCAATCAATGCAACCTCTTCATCAGTCAACGGGATCGGCTGCCGCTCCAGAGCAACCTGCAACACCTGATCAATCCACTTCACGGGAACAATCTCAAGGCCTGCCTTCACGTTGTCCGGAATCTCCTGCAGATCCTTGGCATTATCCTGAGGGATAAGCACGGTCTTGATGCCACCCCGTAAGGCAGCCAGCAGTTTTTCCTTCAACCCCCCGATCGCGGTTATCTCGCCGCGAAGGGTAATTTCGCCAGTCATGGCAACGTCGCCGCGTACTGGAATACCGGTCAATGCAGACACAAACGCAGTCGCCATCGCTGCACCGGCACTCGGCCCATCCTTGGGTGTTGCGCCGTCGGGTACATGAATGTGAATATCACGCTTTTCAAACATTTCATCCTTGATACCCAAAGCCTTTGCGCGGCTGCGAATTACCGTACGCGCAGCCTCGACAGACTCCTTCATGACATCGCCCAGCATGCCCGTTCGTGTAATCACGCCTTTGCCGGGCATGACCGCCGCCTCAATCGTCAGCAGGTCGCCGCCGACTTCGGTCCATGCCAGACCGACGACCTGCCCCACTTGATTTTGCTGCTCTGCACGGCCGTAATCAAACTTCCGGACACCGAGAAAATCGTTGAGGTTATCGGGTGTGACCAATACTTTGGGTGTCATCTTCTTGAGCTGAATACCCTTGACAACCTTGCGGCAGATCTTGGAAAGTTCCCGCTCAAGCGAACGGACACCCGCCTCACGGGTGTAGTAACGAACGATGTCGCGCACAGCCTGTTCCTGCACCTGCAGTTCCTCATCCTTCACGCCATTGTTTTTAAGCTGCTTAGGCAACAGGTAACGCATGGCAATGCTGGTTTTCTCGTCTTCGGTATAGCCTGAAAGCCGTATCACTTCCATTCGATCCAGCAGCGCCGGAGGAATATTCATTGAGTTGGACGTTGCAACAAACATAACGTCGCTCAAATCGAAATCCACCTCAACGTAGTGGTCACCAAACGTATGGTTCTGCTCCGGGTCGAGCACCTCCAGCAACGCACTTGATGGATCACCGCGAAAATCAGTTCCCAGCTTGTCAATCTCGTCCAGCAAAAACAGCGGATTGCGCGTGCCGGCCTTGCTAAGATTTTGCAATACCTTACCTGGCAAGGCGCCGATATAAGTTCGGCGGTGGCCCCGAATTTCGGCCTCGTCACGCATGCCACCCAAAGCCATGCGCACATATTTGCGACCGGTCGCTTTGGCAATGGACTGTCCAAGTGAAGTTTTGCCGACACCTGGAGGGCCAACCAGGCAAAGAATCGGGGCTTTGAGCTTGTCGACACGCTGCTGTACCGCGAGATACTCCACAATACGGTCCTTGACTTTTTCAAGGCCGTAATGGTCTTCGTTGAGAACTGCTTCAGCATTGACCAGATCGTGCTTGATCTTGGTCTTTTTACTCCACGGCAAGCCGAGCAACACTTCAATATAGCTGCGAACCACCGTCGCTTCAGCTGACATGGGCGACATCAGCTTCAGCTTCTTGAGTTCACTGTCGGCCTTTTTACGGGCTTCCAGCGGCATTTTCGCAAGCTTGATCTTCTTTTCAATCTCATCAATGTCCGCGCCTTCCTCGCCTTCACCCAATTCCTTCTGGATGGCCTTTACCTGTTCATTGAGGTAAAAGTCGCGCTGGTTCTTTTCCATCTGGCGTTTCACGCGGCCACGAATCTTTTTATCCACATTGAGTATGTCAACCTCGCGCTCAAGCTGCTCATACAGATTCTCGAGCCGGCCCTTGACATTGTCCAGATCCAGGATTGCCTGCTTTGCGTCCAGCTTCAGCGGCAAATGTGCCGCTATGGTGTCCGCTAGGCGGCCCGCGTCGTCGATGCTGGAAATCGATGTCAGTATTTCCGGCGGTATCTTCTTGTTCAGCTTGACGTAATGATCGAACTGCTGCATCACCGCACGGCGCAGGGCTTCAACTTCACTGCCCTTGTCGCCTGCAACAGCCGTCTGGGGTTCAACCGGCGTCACATTGGCACTGAAGTGATGCTCGCCTTCTTCGATTTTGTTGACTTTCGCGCGTTGCTGCCCCTCGACTAGCACCTTGACCGTCCCGTCAGGCAGTTTTAGCAGTTGTAAGATAGTCGCAATGCATCCCACTTCAAACATATCCTCTACCGAAGGCTCGTCTTTGGCGGCGGCTTTCTGAGCCACCAGCATGATGCGGCGCTCCGCCTCCATGGCAGACTCAAGCGCCTTGATGCTCTTGGGACGACCCACGAAAAGCGGAATCACCATATGCGGAAACACGACCACGTCCCGCAGTGGCAACAGGGGCAAATCGACGGGCTGGGGAGGAAGGAAAGTTTGTCCGGACATATAAACCTTAAACCTTAAACCTTGAACGCAAGGCAAAACGCGAACACCCGTTTCGGGGGCAAGCGGAGCAGTATCAACTCAGAAATGGGTACAAGGGTAGCCTTTTCAAGGCGTGCACCCCTGCAGCGCCAGCGGCTCAAGCTTTCTTGGCGGCTTCCCGGTAGACCAAGAGTGGCGGCTTGTTTTCTTCAATCGTGGATTCGTCTACCACCACTTTGTCGACATTGCTGGTGGTCGGCAAATCGAACATGGTGTCAATCAACGACTGCTCCAGAATGGAGCGCAGCCCGCGTGCACCCGTTTTGCGGGCCAGCGCCTTGCGGGCGATGGCTTTCAGGGCGGAAGGCCGAATTTCCAGATCCACACCTTCCATGGCGAGCAGTTTGCTGAACTGCTTGACCACGGCATTCTTCGGCTCGGTCAGGATTTGAACCAGTGCGTCCTCGCTGAGCTCGGCCAGGGTCGCAATCACCGGCATACGACCTACCAGTTCGGGAATCAGGCCGAACTTGATCAGATCTTCGGGCTCGACATCCTTGAATGCTTCCGTAAGACTGCGCGACTTTTTGCTTTTAACGGCAGCACCAAAACCGATTCCCGAAGCTTCGGTCCGGTTTTCGATGACCTTTTCCAGCCCGGAAAAAGCCCCCCCGCAAATGAACAGGATGTTGGTGGTATCGACCTGCAGAAAATCCTGATTCGGATGCTTGCGACCACCTTGCGGCGGCACTGAGGCCATTGTTCCTTCCATCAGTTTGAGCAGTGCCTGCTGCACCCCTTCGCCAGAAACGTCGCGTGTGATGGAAGGATTGTCAGACTTTCGCGAAATCTTGTCGATCTCGTCGATGTAAACGATTCCCTGCTGGGCGCGATCGACTTCGTAATTGCAACTCTGCAGCAGCTTTTGAATAATGTTTTCGACGTCTTCACCCACATATCCGGCCTCTGTCAGGGTGGTGGCATCGGCCATGACAAAGGGTACGTTGAGCGTTCGGGCCAGCGTTTGAGCCAGCAACGTTTTTCCAGAACCGGTAGGGCCGATCAGCAATATATTGCTCTTGGTCAGCTCCACGTCGTCCTTTTTGGCAATTTCCTTGTGGCGCAAGCGTTTGTAGTGGTTGTACACAGCCACCGCCAGCGTGCGCTTGGCCGGTTCCTGCCCAATGACATAGCCGTCCAGCGTGGCCTTGATCTCTGACGGAGTAGGCAGATCACCGCGCGTCTCGCGCACGTCGGCGCCAGCGGGAAGTTCGTCGCGAATGATTTCGTTGCAAAGATCTATGCACTCATCACAGACAAAGACAGACGGGCCAGCAATGAGTTTTTTGACTTCGTGCTGGCTTTTACCGCAAAACGAGCAGTACAGCGTCTTCTCGCCGGTGGAGCCTTTTTTCTCGGCCATTG
>NZ_JABBPF010000034.1 GCF_012927415.1 Polaromonas sp.
CGAGCCATCAAAATGCCGCTCCATCAGGCCAATCAGGTCTTGCACCAGCAAGTCGCGCTGAACCTGCATGATGGCTGCGGGGGTGGGGCCCACAAAATAAATGACGAAATCATCACGGGCCTCTTCGTCGTCGTCGCCGCCCTCTTCGTCGTCGAAATCCGAATCGTAAAAGGTCACCTCGATGGGCGCCCCTGTTTCGGCCAGGTCGTTCAGGCCCATGCACATCTCGTCAAGCGCCTGCCGGAAATCCTCGTCTCCCGGCACTGTCCAGCATACCTGCAGCATATGCTTTTGTGCATCAAACTTGATGCCTGGCTCTTCCTCGTAAACGCTGGCAGCGCCGGCCGCAAGCGATTTGGAACCTGCATACTTCCACAGGGGCTTGAGGGCCTCCTGCAACTGCTCGAAGCTGACATCCGAACGCAAAGGCACTTCGCCGTGAACGTGGATTTCAAAAGGTGTGTGGTAGCTCGACATGGAATTATCTTACCTAGTTTTAGGGGCTGCGGACGATTGCGGTGGCCTGCAACCCATTTTTTGAACAAAAACGGCTTCATGTCCAATAAACACGGTCATTATTAGCTATTTATTTGATAGCAGACCGCGAGTCTGCCACGCGCTCATGCGCGCTCGGTCACCCAGGCCAGAACTGACTGCAGCGCCTTGTCAAGGCTCGACGCATCAGTGCCGCCGGCCATGGCCAGGTCAGCCTTGCCACCACCCTTGCCGCCGACCTGCCGGGCAACAAAATTGACCAGTTCACCGGCCTTGATCTTGGCCGTGCTGTCGCTCGTCACGCCGGCAGCAATCTGCACCTTGCTGCCGTCGACCGCGGCCAGCACGATGACCGCAGTTTTCAGTTTGTCCTTGAGCTTGTCCATGGTGTCGCGCAGGGTTTTGGCGTCGGCGCCCTCCAGCCTGGCTGCCAGCACTCTCAATCCCTTGACGTCGACAGCCTGCAGCATCAGCTCGTCGCCTTGCGAGGACGCCAGCTTGCCCTTGAGCGCGGTCACTTCCTTTTCCAGCAGCCTGACTTGGTCCAGCACCTGGCCAATCCGGTTTTGCAGCTCGGAGGGGCTGGCCTTGAGCGTGCCCGCGGCAGCCTGCACGGTCGATTCAAGCGATTGCAGGTAAGCCAGCGCGTTCTCGCCGGTGACCGCTTCGATACGGCGCACGCCGGAAGCAACGCCGCTTTCAGACACTATCTTGAACAGGCCGATGTCACCGGTACGGCTCACATGAGTACCGCCGCAGAGTTCCTTGCTGGAGCCAATACTCAACACGCGCACCTTGTCGCCGTATTTTTCGCCAAACAGCATCATCGCACCGGTCTTTTGCGCGGCTTCCATGTCCATTTCGCTGGCGTCGGTCGCCACGTTGGAGAGGACTTCGGCGTTGACGCGTCCTTCGATTTCGCGGATCTGCCCGTCCGTCACGGGCGCATTGTGCGCAAAGTCGAAGCGCGTGCGCTCTGGGTTGACCAGGCTGCCTTTTTGCTGCACGTGGTCGCCCAGCACTTCACGCAGTGCCTTGTGCATCAGGTGCGTGGCACTGTGGTTACGCACGGTGGCCGCGCGCACGGTGGTGTTGACGCGCGCGGTGACATGGTCGCCCACGTTCAGCGTGCCCTGCTCCAACGTGCCGTGGTGGCCGTACACGTCGGCCTTGATCTTCAGCGTGTCGCCCACGGCAAAGTGGGCCGAGCCGCTGATCAGCTCGCCTTCGTCGCCGACTTGTCCGCCGCTTTCGGCATAGAACGGCGTGGTGTCCAGCACCACGACGCCGCTTTGACCCGCTGTCAAGGCGGCAGCCGGCACGCCGTCGAGGTAGAGCGCGACGATTTTTGCGGTTTCCTGAAGATGCTCGTAGCCGGTAAAGATATTGCCGCTGCCGGTGAATTCCAGTGCACGGTCCATCCTGAATTTTCCGGCGGCGCGCGCCTGGGTTTTCTGCCTGTTCATGGCAACTGCGAAGCCGGCTTCATCCACGCTCAGGCCACGCTCGCGGCAGACGTCGGCGGACAGGTCGAGCGGGAAGCCATAGGTATCGTGCAGCTTGAAGGCGACTTCGCCGGGCAGCACCTTGACGCCATCGGCGAGTGCCGCATCCAGAATCTCCATACCGATTTCCAGCGTCTCGAAAAAACGCTCTTCCTCCGCCTTGAGCACCGCCGTGATGCGCTGCTCGTCAGCCTTGAGCTTTGGATAGGCCTCGCCCATCAATCCTGCCAGATCAGCCACCAGCTTGTGAAAGAACGGCGTTTTCTTGCCGAGCAGGTAGCCGTGGCGAATCGCGCGGCGAATGATACGGCGCTGCACGTAGCCGCGGCCTTCATTGGACGGATTCACACCATCGCTGACCAAAAACGACGTGGCGCGGATATGGTCGGCAATCACGCGCAGGCTTTTGTGGCCCAAGTCGGTTTCACCGGTTTCGCGGGCGGCCGCCTTGATCAGTCCGTCGAAAATGTCTATTTCATAGTTGCTGTGGACATGTTGCAGGATGGCAGCCAGGCGCTCCAGTCCCATGCCGGTATCGACGCACGGCGCGGGCAAGGGCTTGACCGAACCGTCGGGTTGCATGTCGAACTGCATGAACACGTTGTTCCAGATCTCGATGTAGCGGTCGCCGTCTTCGTCAGGCGAGCCAGGGGGACCGCCCGGAATTTCAGGTCCATGGTCAAAGAAAATCTCACTGCACGGGCCGCAGGGTCCGGTGTCGGCCATCATCCAGAAGTTGTCGCTGGCGTATCTGGCGCCCTTGTTGTCGCCGATGCGCACGACGCGCTCGGGCGGCAGGCCGATTTCCTTCGTCCAGATGTCGTAGGCCTCGTTGTCGTCGATGTAAACGGTGGCCCAGAGCCTGTCGGCCGGCAGCTTGTAGACCTCGGTCAGCAGCTCCCACGCCCATTTCAGCGATTCGCGCTTGAAATAATCGCCAAAACTCCAGTTGCCGAGCATCTCGAAAAAAGTATGGTGGCGCGCCGTGTAGCCCACATTTTCAAGGTCGTTGTGTTTGCCGCCCGCGCGCAGGCAGGCCTGCACCGACGCGGCACGAACATAGGAGCGCTTGTCGGTGCCAAGAAAAACATCCTTGAACTGGACCATACCCGAGTTGGTGAACATCAGCGTCGGATCATTGCCAGGCACCAGCGAACTGGACGGCACGACGGTGTGGCCCTTGGAGGCAAAGAAGTCGAGAAACGTCTTGCGGATGTCGGCAACAGTGAAGGCAGGTGTACTCATGGATAGATTGACTCTGATGAAATGGCAGGGAAATTTTGGACAATGCCAGAAACGAGACCTAGCAGCTGCAAATGCAGGCAAGCCAATGATTTTAGGCGGCTTTGAGCGCGGCCAGAAAACGCAGCACCGCCTCATCGTCGGCCCAGGCCACATTGAAACGCAGCCAGGGGCTGGGCTCCAGGTCGACCGAGAACAGGTGACCCGGGCCGAGCAAAATATCCTGCTCGGCAGCCTTGTAGGCCAGCTCGGCCGCATTCTGGACAGCCGGGTGCCGCGCCCAGAGAAACATGCCGGCCTTGGGTTCGCTGAACAACTCAAAGCCGATGCCAAGCAGCCGGGTCGCCAGCTGCTGCTGGCCCAGCGCAAGCCGGTCCCTGAGGGTTTTGATGTGCTTGCGCCAGCGGCCGTCGATCAGGGCGCCGTAGGCAAGCCGCTCGGTGAATTCGGAAGAGGTCAGGCCAGAGATCATCTTCAGCCGCGCCAGCTCTTCCAGCTGCCCGGGGTTGGCTGCCAGGTAACCGACGCGAATGTTGGGCGAAATGGTTTTTGAAAAACTGCTGACATAAATTACCCGCCTTAACTGGTCCAGGCTGGCCAGCGAGGGGCGGAACTCCGGGTCAAGGTCGGCATAAATGTCGTTTTCCACCACGATGAAATCGTATTTTTCCGCCAACTGCAGGACACGGTGCAAATGCGACAACACGGCCGTTGATCCGGTGGGGCTTTGCAGGCGCGGCTGGGTAAAAAACACCTTGGGCCTGTGTTCGATGATGCGGGCCTCCAGAATTTCGAGGTCGTAGCCAGCCGGCGT
>NZ_JABBPF010000002.1 GCF_012927415.1 Polaromonas sp.
GTGGGCTTGGGCGAATTGGGCGCAGCCGCATGGGCGCTTGAGCAAATGGTGAACAGCTGGCTTGCCGACCAAAAAACCGCGACCAAGGAGTTCAGGGGCCTTTGTTCCGAGGCCATCGCCGGATTTGAGCGCTGGATCTCCGATATCGCGGCGAATCAGCATGACGCATGGTCGGCAGAGCCCTTCCGCCGCAGTGCAGAGGCGATGCTCGCCGAAGGGCGCTATAACGGCCTCAATTTGTCTGATACGGCCATTGTTCCCTTACTGGTCCCGGCGACAGTCGAAACGCTGCGAGTGCATGAACTGCCAGAATTCGGCGGGGAAGCAGATCGGCTATCCGGCCACGTGGAAGACCCCGAACTTCATGAGGAGATTTTGGTTCCCGGGGAAGAGTTCAATTTCATTTCTGATGCCGAACTCGCTGAAGTACCTTCCGGTAATCCTGCCGCGTTAGAGGCGGTTTCTGCGACGAAACTCGAAACCATTGATTTCGACAGCTTGTTCGGATTTTCACTGCCCGACAGCATGCCGGACATTGCGGTTGATAGACCCGCAGAAAATGTCTCTTCTGATTTGCCCCTGGAGGCGCAATCCGTGGAAGCGATTGAAATGTCAGCGGCAGATTTTGATCAGCAATTTGAAATCGTGGCGTCAATACCCGACTTGACTTTGCCTGTAGCGGCTGAGCATTCGCCCGTCATCGACACAGAAGGTTCGCCGGCTTGGGCGGAGCCTGCCGAGACAATTGAAATTGCCTCGCGGAAACATGAAAATGTGCCGGTAACATTCGGCGCGGCCAAACCTGCAGCGTTTGACGAATTTCTGGCTGTTGATGGCAACGAAGATGAAAAGACCAAGGTCATCGGTGGTCTGCGTATCTGTATTACTCTCTATAACGTTTATCTTAATGAAGCTTATGAATGGTCGCGTCGATTGGTGACTGAAGTCGCCGAGTGGGCGCTCGAGGGACACCAGCCAGTGAGTGCCTCCACAGTCGCACTTGCCCACTCGCTGGCGGGAAGTTCTGCCACGGTGGGCTTCAGTGCGCTGTCGGAAATGGCTCGAGCGCTCGAACACGCCCTCGAAAAATCCAGGAATCATCATAGCCATGGTGCTTCGAATTACGGCCAAGTATTCGTTGACGCTTCGGAGGATATACGCCGCCTGCTGCACCAGTTCGCAGCTGGATTTCTGAAACAACCCGAGCCTGGCATTCTTGAGCGTTTAAATCAGCTTGAGTTCTCTGATTCTGTGCTGCCGGAGTCCGGCGATAGCGATGAAGTTGACTTTCTGCTAGAACCCGGGGTTGCGGAAGAAGGTATGGCTGAAATGCCAGCTGCAATCGATGTTGGTGCGGTTGGACACCAGCCGGCTGAGGAAGAGCTGCCCCGCGACCTGCCGCAGGACCCAGCTGCTGAAACACATGATTCGGCGCAGTGGGGTGAGGTTGCGGCGACTTCGCAGATATTCTCGCCCACCTTGGTACCAATACCCGTTTTAGCTTCGACAGGCGTTGCGGCACTGGCATTCAACGACGAAAACGAAAACGAAAACGAAGACGAAGACGAAATCGATGCCGTCGATGCGATTGACCCGGATCTGTTTCCGATTTTCGAGGAAGAATGCGCCGAATTGATGCCGCAGTTGGGTGGCTCGCTGCGGCAGTGGTCTTCCCGGCCTGACAACAGGGGCGCACGTCTTGAAGTGCTGCGCGTGCTGCATACGCTCAAGGGAAGTGCCCGATTGGCGGGCGCTTTGCGGTTAGGCGAGATGGCCCACCGCATCGAGTCCGAGATTGAATATCTTGGATCGGAGGCTGCGGCAAGTCAGGAATTTGAGCCTTTAATGGGTCGTTTTGACAGAATGCAAGCCGAGTTTGAACGCTTGCGTCACGCCGACATCGCTTCACTTGGCGCGCCACTCGAGTCAGGTTTACCGATAGTGTCGGTCGAGCCTGCAGGCGCGATTGGCCCTGAGCATGAAATCGCGCCCGCGCCCGAGACGCCGGCATTCGATGCTTTGGCGCCGGAGCTTGCGGGCAACGATAGCAATGCCCGAAAAATCGCGATTCCTGCGCCACAGGCAATGGCGATGCAGCCCTTGCGACAGGCGGCTACCGCGTCCATACGCGTACGCTCCCAGTTACTCGATCGTATGGTGAACCAGGCTGGCGAGGTCATGATCACCCGCTCACGTCTGGAAGCTGAAGTCAGTCAATTGCGCGGATCACTGAATGACATGAACGGTAATTTGAACCGTTTGCGCCACCAGTTGCGAGATATCGAACTTCAGGCGGAATCGCAGATGCAGTCGCGACTGGCACAAGCCAAGGAGGCTAAGGCAGGATTTGATCCGCTGGAGTTTGACCGTTTCACCCGGGTACAGGAATTGACCCGAATGATGGCAGAGTCAGTGAACGACGTGGCGACCGTGCAGCGAACCTTGCAGCGCACGATCGAGGCGACGGAGGACGACCTGATTGCGCAGGCGCGCCAGACCCGTGAGTTGCAACGTGACCTGCTACGCACCCGCATGGTGGAGTTTGAAGGCATTTCCGATCGTCTGTACCGCGTGGTGCGACAGGCGTCCAAGGAAACTGGCAAGCAGGTGCGACTCGATTTGCTTGGCGGCACCATTGAGATGGACCGCGGCATGCTGGACCGCATGACGCCCGCATTTGAGCATTTGCTGCGGAACTGCGTGGCGCATGGAATTGAGAGCCCGCAAAGCCGCACCGATGCAGGCAAGGATCCTGTGGGACTGATCACTGTCCACCTTCATCAGGAAGGCAATGACGTGGCTGTCGATTTCAGCGATGACGGGGGCGGCCTTGACCTGCATCGAATCCGTGAAAAGGCCCTGAGCTTGGGTCTGATGACGGCAGATCAGCAGCTGGATGACCAGGAAGCGGCAAACCTGATTTTTATGCCAGGTTTTTCAACCGCCGCGCAAGTGACTGAGCTCTCAGGACGCGGCATCGGCATGGACGTCGTCCGCTCTGAGGTCAATGCGCTGGGTGGCAGGATTGAAACCTCCACGCTGTCAGGAAAGGGGAGCCATTTCAAGCTGATATTGCCCCTCACCACCGCAGTGACACAGGTAGTGATGATTCGTACCGGCAATCTGTCCGTCGGCGTGCCCGCCAATGTGGTGGAAACCGTTCGGCGTATTTCGGCCAAGGAATTGCAGCAGGCCTACAACACGGGCACCTACGAAATCGCTGGCGAGACGGTGCCCTTTTTCTGGTCGGGCGCCTTGTTGCAATCCTCCAATTTCAGCGGCGAAGCACAGACCAAAACCAGTCCGGTGGTGGTGTTCCGGAGTGCCGCCCAGCGAATCGCCCTGCACGTCGATGAAGTACTGGGCAACCGCGAAGTGGTGGTCAAAAATCTTGGGCCCCAATTGTCACGATTGCCGGGTCTGGCAGGCATGTCAGTGCTGGCTTCGGGTGCGGTGGTGCTGATTTACAACCCTGTGGCACTCGCTTCCATTTATGGCCAGCAGGCCCGCGCGCTGAGCGCTGACCGGGCCGAGCCTCACATGCTGGAGCAGTCTGGCAAACAGGCTTTGATTGCCTCAGTGCCCGCGCCGGCATCGCAGATTCCACTCATTCTGGTGGTCGACGACTCCATCACGGTGCGTCGGGTCACCCAGCGGTTGTTGTTGCGTGAGGGATATCGGGT
The DNA here is from genome assembly GCF_012927415.1 of Polaromonas sp. Lineage (GTDB taxonomy): Bacteria > Pseudomonadota > Gammaproteobacteria > Burkholderiales > Burkholderiaceae_C > Polaromonas. The sequence goes on from NZ_JABBPF010000002.1 coordinate 3,684, forward strand.
CATCATGGCAGCCGATGGCCTTCAGGCATTGGAACGTTTACAAGATGAACGGCCGGCCGTGGTGTTGTCTGATATTGAAATGCCGCGCATGGACGGCTTTGATCTGGCCCGCAACATCCGGGCGGACCATCGCCTGAAGGGGCTGCCCATCGTGATGATTACGTCGCGGATCGCGGAAAAGCACCGTGAACATGCAAAGGCGCTGGGTGTCGATCATTATTTGGGAAAACCATATTCTGAAGACGAATTGCTGAACCTGGTGAGACATTATTGTGCCCAGGGAGTCGCTGTTCCTGCCTAAAAAAACGCCATTTTTTTCAACCCGGGTGTGCTCTGCTATTTAAC
>NZ_JABBPF010000208.1 GCF_012927415.1 Polaromonas sp.
AAAACAAATTAGCAGGACTCCAAGCATTTCTGAGCTGCCTGTGCGGCAGTGAACACCGCGTTGCCAGTCTGCCCTGCGTTTTATGTTTTCTGAGCTGCCTGTGCGGCAGTGAACTCTTGGATGGCCGTGGGTCAGGTCGGCGCCAATTTCTGAGCTGCCTGTGCGGCAGTGAACTTTTGCCTGACGCGGGCGTAGATCCAGTCCAGTTTCTGAGCTGCCTGTGCGGCAGTGAACGAGAAGTCCGCCGTCTTGGTGGCCACGTACCATTTCTGAGCTGCCTGTGCGGCAGTGAACCGTTGGCTTTGTGTACGCAGATCGTCCAGGGTTTTCTGAGCTGCCTGTGCGGCAGTGAACGCAAGCAATGTGTCGGCTCCTGTCGATGGCATTTTCTGAGCTGCCTGTGCGGCAGTGAACCATGCGCGCGAAGACGCATTCAATCGCTGGAATTTCTGAGCTGCCTGTGCGGCAGTGAACGTATTGCCGAGCATGGTTCTATTTTTCCATGTTTTCTGAGCTGCCTGTGCGGCAGTGAACAATATCAACGTAGGCCTGGGTATCGGCTCCAATTTCTGAGCTGCCTGTGCGGCAGTGAACATAATCTCCCAGAGTTTTTCTTTTTGAATAAATTTCTGAGCTGCCTGTGCGGCAGTGAACCGTGGCACCCTTTGAGCGCAGCGCTGCCCATATTTCTGAGCTGCCTGTGCGGCAGTGAACCTCAGGCGTTGCTTTTATCGCTGAGGTTCTGCTTTCTGAGCTGCCTGTGCGGCAGTGAACCTGGCGCATCTGCATTTGCTGGATCACCTGGTTTTCTGAGCTGCCTGTGCGGCAGTGAACGCAACATGCTCAAGATCGCCGGTCAGTTCTAGTTTCTGAGCTGCCTGTGCGGCAGTGAACGTCAGTGGCACGCTGGGCTACGAGGCGCAGCTTTTCTGAGCTGCCTGTGCGGCAGTGAACTAGAACATCAAAATTCACCATCCCAAATGTTATTTCTGAGCTGCCTGTGCGGCAGTGAACGTTTCCTGCTGCGTGCGTTGCTATGGGGTCGATTTCTGAGCTGCCTGTGCGGCAGTGAACATCGCGGCGGGTGGTGGCCTACTTTCCCCGTATTTCTGAGCTGCCTGTGCGGCAGTGAACTTTAATCGTGATTGAGTCCGTGTCGCCGTAAATTTCTGAGCTGCCTGTGCGGCAGTGAACGAACAGTATGTTTAGCACTGCAAGCACCGCGATTTCTGAGCTGCCTGTGCGGCAGTGAACATTTCACGGAATTCGGGGGAGGTAATACGGACTTTCTGAGCTGCCTGTGCGGCAGTGAACGAGGCGTAGGCGCTTTCCACGCCGTTCTTGACTTTCTGAGCTGCCTGTGCGGCAGTGAACATTTAATCGCGGAGGAAGACTTATCTTCACAATTTCTGAGCTGCCTGTGCGGCAGTGAACAGTCACTGCCCATCATGGGGTTGTCTGGGATATTTCTGAGCTGCCTGTGCGGCAGTGAACTCGACTATGAATTGCGCAAGCGCCTACCGGGAAAGAAGATTCTTTGAAAAACAGCGTGCCAACCCAAAAACTTGGGTGGCATGTAAGTCATTGATTTTTAAAGGACGCTTCGACTCTTTGAAAAAAGGGTCAGAACCAGGCGATTGTGGCTTTCTGACTCAGCCCGTAGGCATTGAAGGTGCCAGGCTGCACGCTGGACTGCAGCGGCCCGTGTTCAATGAACAGCCTGAAGCTCTGGCCGGTACTGGTGCTGCGCAGTTGTAGAAAAGGCAACTGCGTTAGACGGACAGCGTTGTCCGGAATGCGCTGGCGAGCTTCATGTTCGTCCAAGCTGTGCCGACGCATCAGCCGGCGGCGCAGGCGCTCGGGGCTACTTTTGATTTGCACCCGACTGACGCGACGGTGCTGCGCGGCGGGTGGGTTTGGCGTGGGCGGCGTCAAGGCGACATGGTTGCGCATACCCGCCAGCCAATCGACGGCCAGCAGCGTGGCCAAGTCCTTCAGACTCCCGTGCAGGCGTAGGCGTGTACCCAAATGTGGCGCCTTCGAGTCGAAGCCCGGGAAACTCACGCCAATGCCAGCGCTTGCCTGCGCCGCCAGCGCGCGGTGGAGCCTGGCGTACAGCGCGCTCATCAGCTGGTTCGCCGGAAATTCTGGGTCTGGCCGCACGTCGATGTCAACGTAGTGGTCCATGATTTTCAGTCCTTGCCCGCGTCGCCAAACACGCCGCCGCGAATGAGCGTGGCCATGACGAAGTGCTGCTGCTCCGCGACGGGCGCCTTGTCTTTGATGAGCCAGCCATCCAGCAGCGTATAGAAGTCCATCTTGTCGGAGGGCTGGCGGTAGGCCTTGCCCTGGGTGGTGACGGAGCCGTAGGGCTCGATGGCAATCGGGCCTTGCTCGGCAGCATCAAGGTACCAGGTGTCAATACTGCGCAGGGCATTGCCCAGTTTTTGCGAGTGCATGCCGGCCACATCGTCTACGGTGTAGAGCGTTTTGCTCTTCTTGCTTTGGCCCTTGTCCAGTATCAGCTCTTGCGACGGAAACACCTCTTGCCCATCACCCAGGCGCACAAAGGCTTCCACGCGCAGCAGTACATGCGCCAGACCAGACAGGCCCTGCTCTACAACTTGGCCTAGTGCCTCGGCCGCGCCTTCTTGTCCGGCTGGCACGTTGAAGTCACGCAGAGACCAGGCCAAGGCGTCAAACGTCCACTGCTGCAAGGGCTGGCCGTCTTTGAGCTGCGCAATGCGCACCTCGACCTGCTCGGCGCCCAGGCGGTTGCGCCACAAAAAACGCCCGTTGGCCAGGTTGGCTGCGTAGCGCGCGGCCAACATGCCCAGGCCGTGTGTGTCCACATAACCTTTCACGGTGGCGCGCAGTTTGGCCTGGTAGTCGGCGTTGTTACAGGCCGACGGAGCACCTACACCGGCCAGCACACGCAGTGTGAAGCGCACGCGGAGGGTGTCGGCGTTTCCAGGCAACGTGGCGACATCTACGGTTTGAAGGTTCGGATTCTGGATGGCGGCGTCGAGTTTGGCTGGATCGGCATCTTTGGCGCTCTTGAGGCGGTTGGAGATGGTGCCGCGCACGGACTTTTCTCGCACGGTAATGGCGGGCCAGGTGCTGGATTGGTCGCGCTGTGCCCAGATGCCCGAGAAAAACAGGGCGTCCGAGGGGTCGAGCTTGCGTTCAAAGGCGAGGACTGAAGCGGTTTTGAGAGCGGTGGTAGCCATGAAATTTTCTCCAGGTCAATTTATGCAGATACGGTTTCGGGAGGGGACGCTGTGGCCGGCTCGACCGCCAAAGCGGTGGCACTGCCCTTGAAGGTTTCGGGTGCGCAGGTGTTGCGGCAGCGGTACAGGCCGGTTGCCTCGTCATAGGTGGGCCACCAGATGAGCTGCGCCGCATCGCGCAAACGGTGCGGGCTGATCCACTGGCCAATAGAAAACACGCTTTCAACAAAGCGCAGCGGCGTGGTCGCGTCGCGTGCCTGTGCCACGCTGCCCGCCGGATGCAGGGCCGATAGCGCAGCGTAGCCGACAGGAATGGGCACCAGCCAGCCAGGCCGTTCGTCGCGCTGCCATTCAATGCGCTCGGCAGCGACGGACTTGGTACTCGTAGCTTCCGCCGCCGGTGCCTCACCCTCCACCGGCGACGCAGGCCTACGCACGGCGCGGGTGTTGATGCGTGACAGGTCCAGCCAGGAGTCCAGTACCGTGGCGGGCGTGGGCTGGCCGTCGGTCTGGCGCTGCGACAGTGTGCGTTGGTGGGCTTGCAGCAGGTCGTCGCGCGCTACCAAGGCAAAACCGGGCAGCAAACGGCGGCTGAGCTGGGTGAACTCTTTGCGCTGCTGCTCGGGCTCTTGGGCCTCCAGGCGCAGTTGTGGCTGCAGCGCGCGGCGCGCGCGCAGGGTGTGTGGTGCAATCACGCTACCACCGGCGATGCGCATGGTGGCCAGCAGGTCGGCCACGGTCTGCGCCATTTTCTGGCGTGCGGTATCGTCCGCCCAGTAGCTGGACAGGCTCACGTCAAACACCAGGCTGATGTCGAGGTGGATACGGCCTTCTTCAACGATACCGGCGGTCGATCCGTCCTTGCGCACCGGGTTGCGCGAAAGGTGAAAGCTGTGCGTGTAACCCCGGTGCGTTTGCGCTTCAAAGCGGTGGCACACCACGCCAACACCGTTGAATTGCAGGCCGCAGTCGGCGCCTAGCTTGCGCTCCAGCGCCGCCATCAACCCCACAAAGGCGGTGATGCCGGGAAAACCCCAGGTCATGGGACTGGAAATGGCGTTGGCGTTTTGCACCTGCAAGTGCGGCACGAGCAGCAACGCACGGTCAAAGGTGGGGTTCAGATCAGCAGGCATCGGCAACCTCCCGCAGTGCCCAAGCTTCTTGCGCGAGATCATCGCGCACCAGCGTGCGCCAGTGGGCAAACTCCGGGTCGCCCAGCGGCAGCGAGTCGCGCAATTGGCCATTGATCCAGCGCGCCAGGTCTTGGGCCACGGCGTCCAGCGTGTCGTCCACCTCGGGCGTTCGGCTGGACGCGTCCAGCACGGCCTGCGCTACCCCTTCTGGGTCGAGCCAGTGCGTTTGCGCGGCGCTCAACTGACATTCAGGCCGCTGGCTCCAGCCCGGCGCCACGGTGCGCAGCGTGGCGGTGAGTTGCAGCCATTCGTCCAGCAGGTCGAACACCATGGCGTCGCGGCGCTGGCGGGTGTCCAGGTTGGCGGCCGGATTCGATGCAAGGAACTGGCGCAGTCGCTGCAGCGTGTGCTTGACCTCGGGCCGGTAGCCAAACCGTGCCATCAGGCGCTTACTGCTGAGGGGCAATTGCTCGCGGGTTTGCCAAAGCGGCGGCAGCGAGGCCAGCAGTGGGTTATTGCCGCCACGCTCGCTGTTGAGTTGACTGATGTTTTGCGGCTTGGTACCGCCCATCTTACGCACGGCCAGGTGCGGGTATTCATGCACGGGCGTGTCGCTGTCAGCGCCTTCTTTGCGGGCCTGCCGCGCTGCCTTGGCAGTGTCCCCAAAGCGGTGTTCTTGCAGCGTTTGCCATACTGCGTGGGCCAGTGCGCTGCCAAACAGCGGCGCGATCAGGTGGTAGCTGGCATCGTCGTGCGCGTCGTCTTCCACGCGCCAGTACAGCTGCTTGGCATAGCCGTGGCAGGCCCGGGTGCCGCGCGGCTGCAGTAGTGAGGCAAAAGTTTGGAGTAAACCGTTTGCCTCTTCTGGGTTACTGCTGAATACCGCTCCCAGATCAATATCGTTAGCACAGGCAAGCTCCAGCAATGTTTGCCCTTCGTACTCCAACTTTAGAAATTTTGGAACATCGAGATAGGCTGCATTGCCTGTCACATCCAGCTCATACATCTCGCCTAAACAGTGGCTTCCCACCTCATCAAGTGAGGCCAAGGACTGAAGCTCAACTTTTAGCTCCGTTCCCTCGGCATAGCCATGAATGGGTTTTAGCGTGTGGGTCACGTATCGTAGGAAAAGAGATTTCTTCGCAGCGTTTGGAATCCACGACGTTATTGAAAATTTCTCTTCCTCTTTCGCGCGTTTAGGGTCGTCAGGTTCCAGCGGTTCGAGCTTGCCGTCAAGTCGTTCCGTTAGGAACGTCTGGATCAAGGCTCTGAGCTGGGCCTGACGCTGGGGGTCAGAAATAGGCATAGGGCAAAAATCCTTGGTAAAAAACAATCACACTGGCTGCACACCGCGCGCACATGTCATCTCCTTGCTCTGTATATCACATGGGTCAACGCCTCTAATTACTATTGAATTAATAGCTACTGGCGCCCGTTGTAAAAGCGCTGTAGCCTGTTTTTATCCCATTTTTCATGCCTTGGCCGAGGTAAACCCGAGCGCCGGGTGAAAGCGCACACGCCAGTCCTTGTCGCTCACGGGCAAGGCCATGCCGCCGTAGCGCTGCGCACAACCGGCCGGGGCGATACCCAGGCTGTGCGCCAGCGCGCTCACCGCCTGCACGTAGTCAAACGCGCCCCACACGGCAATGCGCTCGCCTTGCACCAGCCGGTCGTCCAGCAGTTCCATACACTCGCGCGTGACGTTGACGCTGCGCGGGCCGGTGCCGCGTTTGACCCACTCCAGCGCCAAGTGCAGCTCCATGCCGTCCTCGTCGTCGTTGAGCAGCAGCATCACATCGACATGTTCCCGGGTTTGCTGGCGAAAACGTTGGCGTTGCGGCAGCACATGGGTCAGCAGGGCGTCCTGTGGCGGCGCAAGCCACCAGGTGGCGCCGTTGAATAACGGCTCTGCCGGTGGCTGGCGCGCGACTCCACGCACTGGGGCGCGGCCATGCAGTGCGGTGGCAGCCGCTGCCGGCACGGCGCGCAGCAAGGTCTGGCGCAGGCGGGCGTGCTCCAAGTCCACCCAATAACGCTGCGGCTGCAACTGCTCGGGCGCGGGGCTTTGGATGCGCGGGCGTGCGTCGATGGTGTTCAGGCCATCGATTTCGTGCGGGCGAAGCAACTCTCCCAGACGATGTGATGCCAGTAAGAATGTATCGCCGTCTTCAAACCCAGGCCATCGGAACGCTGCACCACCGGGCGCCTGGAAGTGGCGCAGGTTGGTGTCCAGCACGGCAATGTTGGGCTGCGTGCAGGCGCCTGTGCGGTGGCGGCGCACGCGTCCTGCCAACTGGATGAGCGAGCGCATGGAGGACGGCTCGACCACGGCCCAGTCGTAATCGTGGTCGCGGCCCACTTCCGTCACAGGCGAGCCAAGCACGATGAACATCTGGTCGACGGCCTCATGCCCATCAATGCACTGGCGCAGGTCGGGGCGGTCAAACACCGCTTCAGACTGGCGGCGGTTGAGCACTGCATCCAGCCGCTGCTCGATGGCCGAGCGCAGCAGCAGTGGAAAGCGCGCGTGGTACACGCACAGATGCACCTGCCAGCCTGCGGCCACCCCCTGGCGAAACAGCGCCAGCGCCACGTCCACCAGCGGCTCGATGTTGGCCATGCGCACCAAGCCAAAGCTGATGCGCTTGCTGCTGTGCGGATCAAGGCTATGGTGGTGGGCGTGCAGCGCCATGGCTGCTGCCAGCATGGCTTGGGCAAAACCGGCATGGCGGGCCTCAGCGTCCTGGGCGTTGGCTATGCGCAGGGGCAGCAGCGCAGCGCGGCGGCGCACTTCGGCCACGCTGGCCAACCGCTGGCTGCGGCTTTGCACATAGCTCGCGTGCTGCGCCATGAACGCGTCAGCGCTGGCACAGTCGGCATGGCGTTGGTCGTGCTCGTCCAGCCACAGGCAGCACACGGCAGGCGGCGCCGCGTTGCCGGGTTGCGCGCCCCGGTTTCTGGCGTACTCGCGCCGCCCGGCCAGGTAGGCTTCAAACAGGCCCTGCACCAAAGCGGGCGCCAGCGTGGCCGAGGACAGCAGCACGCGCGCGCCGAGCAGCCCTGCCCAATGCACCAGACGGCCCAGTGCGGGCAGGTCGCCCAGGTCAAAGTCGTCGGGCTCGTCGAGCACCAAGTCGCTGCTCATGAGCCGCAGCATGGGCGCGATCTGGCGGCCGCCGCGCTGGCTCTCGGTGGCGGGCACCAGGTGGTCGATGGTGCAGACCAATAGCGGAGCTGCCAGCAGTTGGCGCACCTTGGTGTCGCGCGTGACGCGCGAAAGCAGCGGGTGCGCGTCTTCGTTGCCTTCGATGCCCTCCACCTGCGCAAACTCGTTCACCAGGTCTTGGCGCGAGGCCGAGCCGCTGGCCTCGGCCTGTGCTTCATAGTGCTCAAACAATGCACGGCTGGCCGCGCCGCCCACCAAGATGGCCAGCTGCTCGTCGTCCAGTTGCAGCAGCTCACGAAACGCCCGCCCGGTTTGCAGCGTGAGTGTGCGCAGCCCCATGGCAAAGGCGCAGCGCATGCCGCGCACCGGATCGGCCAGCGCGTGCATGACCTTGGCGTTGGCCAGCGTTTTGCCGCAACCGTAGACGCCATGTTGACGATGAAGGCGCCGTGCATGGCTGCCGGCTCGCGCTGCGAGGCAGCCAGGTCGGCGGCTTTGTCCTGCCAGCGAAAAGCGCTGTTGGTGCTGCGCTGGCGAAAAAGCCGGTGGCCCTTCATGCGCGGCAAGTGCAGCTCAAACCCCGGCAGGGCGTGCGTGGCGCGCTGGCTGTGCTGGGCGACACCGATCAAGTGCTCGTTGAGAGGCTGGAGCGGCGCACCGGTCTTTCGGTCTGTGTTGGCATAAAGCGTGCCCCACTGCGCGACTTGGACGCGCGTGGAGTCTTGAGCATCAAGACTCGAATAGTGGTGGTCTGCCAGCATCAGGCACATGCGCGAGATGTGCATCACATACGGGTTGGCCAGCCAGTCGCCCTGCGCCGGCTGGGTCACCAGCACCTTCAAACGCCGGGCGAGCCTGGCAGCGTTTTTCTGCCAGTTGGGGCAGTGCACGGGCAGATCTTGGGGAGTGAACGTCCAGTACGGCTTTACCCACTGGGCCTCGCTGTGGGTGGGTACTTCGTTCCACGATACAGTGATTCGGTGCAGCACCTGCGCCAGATGGCCAGGATTGAAAATTTCGTCTTTGGGCGGTTGTGGCAGTCGGTGGTGCGTTACCACCAGCCAGCCGATGGCCTGGGCCAGCGGGGCGTGTGCCAGCGCCGTAAAGGGCTGCGGGGCGGGTGTGTCCAGGCCGTCGCGCACCAGCCGTTCAGTCCAGCTGGCGTGATCAGCCGGCGTGGGATTGACCAGCCGGGCCAGCCACTGCAAATCGGTATCCGTGCCCACGAAGGCCTGGAACATACGCAGCGATACCCACTCATGGCGGTAGTCGTTGCGCCCCATATCGCCTTTATTACGCAGCCGGTCTTGAAATGCCTTGCTGGCCTTGCCCAGGTCGTGCAGCAACGCGGCCAGTGCGGTGAACAGATGAATGGCCTCGCCGCTGTGCCAGTCGTTTTCGTCCTGCGCGCGCAGCACGTTGCGCTGCGTGGTGTGCGTGGGCACAGCGCCCCGGGTGTTGAAGCGGCGCGCATCGCCCACCACCCACAGCAGTTCACTGTGGTCGAGCCCGCGAATCCAGTGGCAGGCCACGGCGGTGTTTTTGCGTGCGGTTTTGCGCAGCAGGCGGCACAGGGTGTCGAGGCCCTCTTTGGTGATCGGGGTTTGCCAGGTGCGCTCGCCCCGGCGTTCGGCGAACTGGTCGAGGATGCGCCGGGTTTCGACCAAGGCGCGTTTGTCGCATTCACAGATAAGCAAAACGTTCATGCGGACGGCCCTGATGCTGCGGGCAGGCTGAGGGCTACGGCACCGGGTGAAGTGCCAAGCGCGGCCAAGCGTCCTGTCTCCAGCGCAATGGCTTTGAGGGTGTCAATCATGAAGTCTAGCGCCTCTTTGCGGGTGAGCTGCTCGATGCAGGCCTGGCGGAACTCTTGTTCTGTGTCGCCACGCGCCGCTGAAATGAACGACTGCGGTAGCACGATGGCATCTTTGACCAGATCGGCTGCATCAAACACCAAGCCGCCACGCCGCGTCTTACCGTGCAGTACCGCCAGCGCTGCGGGCAGGCCCAGCACCCAAGTGGCGGTGGCGCCCAGTCCGTATGCCAGGTAGTTGCCGTGGTCCAGGAACGCGTTGGCTGGGTCGCGGCTTTCGCCGCGCGCGCTGCGCGTGAACTCGCCCGCTTGCGTGGCGTGCGCCGCCAACTTGTAGAGCTGCTTGGTCAGGCGCCCTTCCAGGGCCAGCAGGTGCGTGACGTCGGGTGCCGCCGCCACGGCGGCGGTGGTCTGCGTCACCAGCGCGGCAACAAGGTCGATGGGCACGGAAAACACGCCCGCTTTGGCCCGCGCGTGCTCGCCCCAGTGCTGCTGCAGATAGCGCAGGCGCGACGACTGCAAGGCTTTGGCAGCGGCCAGGCGCAATCCATCGTCAAACCAGAAACGCACCCAGTGTTGCAGGTATTCCGTTGGCCGGTACTCGCTTTGTGGGGCGAACCACGCCACCTCTTGCTCGAATTCGTTGACGCTGAACAGCGGCGTGCCACCTCCACCGCAAAAACCGACCATGACACCTGCCTTGGCCAGCTCGCGCATGGCCGCTTGCGTCACCGACGTGCCGGTGCCCAGCAGTACGGTGGTGGTGTTGGCGATGGGAATGTTCCAGTACAAGGAGCGCTTGCCCTCGTCGGTCACGTATTCAACGCGCCCGTCATGAACGAGCACTCGGCAGTGCTCAAGGTAGTAGAGATTGGCGCGCTTTGAATGCAGAATGGTCTTGAAGTCTGCGGAACAAAAGTCGTTCATGAAAACGTATTATGACTTTTAAAACGGAAAGTTACATTGTTTTATGTCATCGAATTTAAGGCGTGTCATTGATGAGTCAAGCGATAGCCAAATGCTTAGCGCCCAGGAAATTGGGCGCTGATCTGTCGTGGCGTATGGCGATGGCGCGCTACTGCTTGAGTCGGACAAAGAAGTTATCGAGCAGGTAACAGGCACGGTACAGATCGCATGGGCATGCTTTGCATCAGCAAGCTTTGACGCACCCTCTGCGGAGGCTTCCTGCGCGTCCAGCAGTTTGGCTGCGGCTGCCTCCAGCGCCAGGGTCAACGCGTCCAGGCGGTCACGGCTGACAGACGGCAGCGTGCCCGACTTGCCGGCCTTGATCTGCGACAGCACGGCGCCGGCCGCATCACTTTTAGCCCTGTCGAGCGCCAGCGCTTCCGTGGCCACCAGGCTTTCGATTTCGGCATGTATTGATTGGGCGATGCCTACGGCGTTTTGGGCAGCGTCGGCCAGCGGTGCCAAAGCTGCAATTGCGGTGTGTGCCCCTGCTACCCGGGCATAGGCATTCAGCATGCGGGTTAGGTGACAGATTTCACGGTTGACTGAAGCTATTTCCCGCTCTGCCCCGATATGGTGCTCACGGGCCTGTTGGTGCTCGGCGCCCAGCGCCAGCAGTTGCCTTTCAGCAGCGCCCAGTGCTTGAATCTGACGATTTGCTGCTTTCAAGCTGTCAACTTGGGCGGCGGCGCGGTCCTCGCGATTAATCCGTCCGGGCAGGTCCAAGTGCTTAATCTGTTGTTGGAGAGTGGCGATTTCGGCCCGGATAGTCGGGTGCTGTGAGTTCTTCATGGGGAAAGTCCTTAATCAGAGAAAAGATCGCGGGAATTGGCGGCTGGTGCAGGGGCTGGTGCAGGGGGCGGGTTGAGCCAGGCTTCCAAGGCTGTAGCTCGGATGAACGTCAGATGGCCGATGCGGATAGGCCGCAAGGGAATATCGCCGCGGGCCAGGGCACCGCGAAAGACGTCTGTGGTGAGGCCGGCCAGTCGGGCGGAAGCTGCCAGGCGGAGTAGCCCGCTGGCTGGGATGGGTGTGTCGTGAATTTGCATGCCCCAAGAGTGGGGCTGGGTGGCCAATTGGTCACTGCGGCACAATTTCGCGTCCTTCAAGCCAGATATGGGCCGTCTGGCTTGCTCATCCATTGATAGGCCCAGTTACCGTCCTATGTGGCCCGGTATGGGGTAGGGTTGCTCGCTGCACGGAGCTGAAACAAGGCAAGGTATGAAATTATCAAAGGCGATAGCTTCAGATTTGAATTTATCAAATTTGAGATTTTTGAAACTCGCGTTCAATGCGCTCTTTGTCACCCGCTTGGTCAACAGCGAACCGCCAGGAGCCTCACGCTTTTTTTTCATGATCGGAATGATTGCAGCGGCTGGCGCATGGTCGTAGCACCAGCGTGGTCGTGGCATCAGCACCAACACCAGCGCCGTGGCACCAGCACCAGCGCCAGCATCAGCGTGGTCGTGGCATCAGGTCGTGGCGTCGCGCAAACGCTAAATATCGTTTTTGCAAATTTATGCAGAAACGAGTTTTTATCTTTTTTATCTGTCGCACCACCCGGACAGCCGGACACACTCTAAAGAGTTGTGTCCTGTCCGTCCGGGGTAAGTGAGGTTGTGGGGCCGGACAAAGCGGACATGTCCGGGTAATATCCGGTTTGTCCACCTCAAAGGTCAGGAATAGAAAACAAACCGTTCAGTTCGTACACGCGCCACTGCGCCTGCAACTCATCCACTGCACGAGTAAACGCCTTGCGCTTCGCGTCTGTCCGGTCGGTACGCAGATAAAAAGACTCCCTCCATGTGTTCCGACTAACCCCCGTGTCAAACACATCAGCTTTCAGCGCAGTGATTAACGCGTCCATTGCTTGTTGCTGGCTTGAGGTCAGAGGTTTCAGTTGAACAGCCGTCGCGGTCGCAGGTGCCACCACGCATGAGTTCATGTCTTCCCCATCGTCATCAAGCCCAAGGTCAACGTCCACCAAGCTGAAGCCGCGTAATCCGCCGTCCTGTCCGTCCTTGGACTTGGCTACCTTCCATTCCCGGCGCTCGCCATCGCGTGAGACTTCGATGGCGGCATCCAGGGCTGCGAACAGGGAACTGTGCCCACGCAACCCCCGGCTTGAATCCTTACCTGTGTGATGCACCAGCACCACCAGACCACCCGTCAGCGCCTGCAATGTTTTAGCGGCCTGCAATATGGCCCCCATATCCTTTGATGAGTTCTCATCGGCAGTAGGGGCAGCCCGGTTCAGCGTGTCGAGAAACACCACTGCACCAACAGGCACGGCGGCGGCCAGGTCTGCTACATCCTGCGCTTGGGTCAGCATGAACGGCTGCAACACCATAGACAAGACAGCAGGCAGGGGGCGGCCATTATGCTGTTCCCACGCAGCTACACGTAGTTTGAACCCGGCCTCGCCCTCAAGGGCGCAATAGACCACGGGCGCGGCGGTGACGCGGCAGTCGAACCATCGGCATCCCTCGGCGATGGCGGCAGACATGTCGAGCGCCAGGAATGATTTGCCGCTGGCGCTTGGCCCATACAGCCCGGCCAGCCCCACAGCGGGCAGCACACCACGCACCCGCCAGGCCAGCGGCGGCAGGTTGCGCAGGTCATCAGCCCCCAGCAGCTTGTAACGCTGAATATCCGCGGCTGTGTGCTTCACCACATACTTCTCATAGGCGCTGACCACGAGGTCAGGTATCTGGTTACGCCGCGCTTTCCATTCATCGCGCTGCACGGCGTGGTCCATCAGCGCCTCCAGGGCAGCTATTGCGGCTTTTTTTGTCATCCCGCCTGATACCCACGCGGCCGCCAAGTCACGCAAGCTATCGTGATACACATCTCCGGACAAAAGGCGCTGCACCAGGGCGGCCTGTTTTTCGTCAGTAGTGATGGTTTCAATCTCGCCCGTTTCCGGGTTGACCTTGACCCTTTTGGTTGCGGCGAATGCCTCCGCGGTGGCTCTAAAGCCCTTGAGCGGCGTTATCGGCCCGGCTTTGATGGTCTTGCCCGTCATCGTCAGAAAACGGCCCTTAGAGTAGAACTCCGCCTTCAGTCCATCGAGCGAACCATTCACCCCCTTGTCGAGTTGCTCGCCGTAACCAATGGCCCGAAGGCCAGTTCCGGACGGGCTCACTTCGATGTAGGCCGCCCCCAGTTTGTCGAGCAAACCCATCGCCTGAGTGCTTGGTTTTCCATCACTGACGCAATGGTCAATATCTACACCAACAAGGCCATCACCGTCCAGCACAAAGCCGATACCGGACAGACCACCATTAAGGTACGCGGCGTGTGCCTGCTCGAACGTGCCCCATGTTGCTGGTGTTGTTGAACTGGCGTTACCACCTCCACCGTGCGGCATACGGGGAATTTTTGTAGCTTTTTCACTTCCGCTTTTATTCTCATATCGCCACCCAACCCAGCGCGGCAGGGTTTTTAATTCAGCAGGCAGACGCTCGAATACTGGGGGAATGGCAGCTTGAATTTCGGTCATTGCGCGCCCTCCAGCAGAGCACGCTGAACGCTACCGGGCGTGAGTGAAAAAACCTTTTCAAGATGAATATCAATCGCTAAATCTGACGGGCAGGTTTCGGCCGATTGAAATAGTAGTCGACTGTCAATCCCTAGAGTGCCCGCTATTTTTAAAAATACAAAATCGAGCTTTTGCTGAACGTCGTGCATCGTCTGAGCAAAAAAATCAAGCTGACTATTCATGCGGTCGGTGCAGGTGGCACACACACGTATGTCGGCGCCAGGTAAGCGTATTTCACCACCTGAAGCTATGACCCACTGCCCACACGCGCCGCACCTATATTCTGGAATCTTTGATGCGTTTTTGGTAATCTCGGCGGCGGTCGTTGTGTTTTCGAAAGCCGTCTGGGTCTGTGAAGCCCGGGCGGCTTTTTCATTTGGCGGGGATTTTAGAGAAAACTCTTGCGAGTTTCTAGATAAGTCGCCGTAATGGTCACCGGCTCTCATGCTGCCTTGCCGTGGGCTTTTTGGGGCAAGGTGTTTGCCTCAGTCATGGATTCAAGCCATTGTCGGACAGCCCCCACCTGCCATGCGGTAACCCTTGCGGACAATTTCACAGGTGCGGGACACGTGCCGTCTTTAACTTTTCGCCACAAGGTAGAGTGCGAAAACGGCACGGGGGCCGCTGGGCTTCTGGGACTTTGGAGTAAATCTGTTTGGCGAATGTGTGCGCTGTTGGGCAGTGCATCAAAGGGGTGCTGCATAGGTATGTCCGGTGAAGGACTCCCTACGGCCACTGTGCCGTGTGCATTTGACGTATTCGCAAGCTGTCAGCGGGTGTCGTAGCTGACTGAACTTGGGCGCCCCCGCTTCATTTCCATCAAGCGGGTGATATGGAACGGGGATTGACGCCCCGCTACTTCTTAAAATTATACGACACAGCTTGTCAAACAAGCAGTGGTTGTGCCGCCACCTTTCAGGCTTTCTTGAGTTGGATGACCTCAGCACCAAGGCGCAGCTTGTCTAGGTAGTCGGCCCATTCAAGCATCATCTTGCGCCGCTGCTCCAAGAACTCGGCCCGGTCGTAGGCCATGCCAAGCGGCCCGGATTTCCCGTGTGCCAGCTGCGCTTCAATGACATCTGCCGAAATGCCGGGCATGCGCTCAATCATCAGCGTCCTTGCGGTGGCGCGAAAACCGTGGGCGCTCATTTCATCTTGGTTGAAACCCATGCGCCGCAGCGCTGCATTCACCGTGTTGTCACTCATGGGGCGCTCGCCCGTGCGCAGGCTGGGGAACACGTAGCGGCCGTGCCCGGTCAGCGGGCGCAACTCAGTCAAGTAAGCCAACGCTTGCGGGGCCAGTGGCACTAAGTGCGGCCGGCCGTTGATTTTCTGGTGAATGCGCCGCTTCATGTCCTGGCTGGGGATGGTCAACAAGGAATTGTCAAAATTCACCCATGCCCATTCCATTTGCCGGATGTTGCCGGGCCGCTGAAACAGCAAGGCCGACAGCGCCAGCGCCGCCCGGGTCATGGGCTGGCCCGAATAGCCGCCTATGGCCCGCATCAGCTCGCCTACCTTGAACGGCTCCAGGATGGCGGCCATGTGCTTGACGATGGCGGGTTTCAAAGCGCCTTGAAGGTCTGTCGCCGGGCTGCGCTCGCAGCGCCCGGTTTGAATGCCGTAACGAAACACTTGCCCCGAGGTCTGACGCAGCGTATGCGCTGATTCAATGGCCCCCCGCTTTTCAACCCGGCGCAAGGCGTCCAGCAGGACGGGCGCCGTGATGGTTGCCAACGTCAGCCCGCCAATATAAGGGAACAGGTCTTTCTCCAGCCCTCTGAGCCACTTTTCGGCGTAGCTGGCTGACCAGGCGTCGCACATGCTTTTGTGGAACTCTCGCGCCACCAGTTCAAAGGTGTTGGCCGCCGCAATCGCATCGGCCTGTTTTTCCTCTTTCTTGGCTGTGCTGGGATCGATGCCGTCTGCCAGCAGTTCACGGGCCTTCTCGCGCCGCTGCCGGGCTTTGGCCAGCGATACCGCTGGGTACACACCCAGGGCAAGGGTCTTGCGCTTGCCCGCAAAGCGGTAATTCATGCGCCAGTATTTGCCGCCCTTGTTCACCAGCAGGTACATGCCGCCGCCGTCGGTGTGCTTATCGCCAGCCGCGCCGCTGTGCTTGGTACTATTTCTCAGGAATGTGTCTGACAGTGGCACGAATCCTCCCCTTTGGCGGTATGTGGGATGTCGGTACTTGGACATACCGTCATAAATACCGCCTTTTTGGCGGTATGTCATAGTATCCCGTGAAACCGTGTGAGACAACAAAAAACCCGCCATGCCAATAAAAATGCGAGTTTTTGGGGGGTTGTGAGACGGTATGAAATGAAGGTCTGGTCTGCCCGGAGGGGATCGAACCCCCGACCCTCAGCTTAGAAGGCTGATGCTCTATCCAACTGAGCTACGGGCAGATATGAAAAAAGCCCACAAAGTGGGCTTTTTTGAAAGATTTTGGTCGGAGTACAAGGATTCGAACCTTGGACCCCCTGGTCCCAAACCAGGTGCGCTACCAGGCTGCGCCACACTCCGCCAAGACCGAAATTATAATGCCAATTGCCTCCGGTTTCAGCAATTCCCTTGATTTTTTTGCCTGCTACGCGTTCACCCTTCAACAGCACCGGGTTCATGCTCCACAACGCGGCACGAACAGTGCTGCCGGTTTCAGATTCTGATGAACCTGAACATCGGGAGGCAGGGACCGAGCGAAACACCGATTACGCGCTACGGATCGGAATGGTCCGTTGTCCAACGCGCGGCGTGCCCTGCCGCGTGAATTTTTGCTCAAACGCGGTGCGCCCTCAAGCTGACGTGGCAAATCGCCAATCCAGCAAGCATTTATCACGGCAAGGACGGCTTGTATGTCCAGTAAGTACTACCAAGGGGAAACCCCCTCCAAATCAGTTATCAATCCCAATTTGGTTGCAATATACTTCATATCATCGTCAAAAATGTAGCACTCGTTCAACCTTCTTCAGCACTCCACCTTGATGCAACTCAAGATTTTCGTAGGCACCGTGACCAGCACCGCCAGCTATGTAGCGCAGGAGATAAAAATGGAATGCGCGGATTTGGTGAGCAGTATCGAAGTCCGGCTCATGGACGACCTGGATATCAGCGTCTTTGCACCAGCAGAAGCAAGAGATGCACTTTACATCATATGCACATCGACTTATGGCATGGGCGATGTACCGGATAATGCCTTCGCGTTTTACGAATCACTGGATTTGCAACCCCGGTTTTTGGGCCATGTTCGCTACGGGGTGATTGCCTTGGGCGACAACAGCAGCCACTCAAAAACCTTCTGCTTTGGCGGCAAAAAATTCGATGCGCGTCTGCAGGATCTTGGGGCCCATCGCATGGGTGAAATCTGCTACCTCGATGCCGGAAACGAAGCGCTTCCCGAAATGCGAGCAGCGCAATGGTGCAGAGAGTGGTTGTCAGACACGCTGCGGACCATCTCCGTGCAGGCCCTCCATGGTGAATGACTGCCTGGCAAGCATCGATGCAAGGGTTAACAGGCGAGCGTGTCCAGAAATGGTTTATCCATTGACACTCTTCGCAAGGCTGTTATCAGAACCCCGGGTAACTCATAAGTTACTTTCGTGACCGAGACCGATAAACTGCTTTAAGCCTAAACTAAAAGGAGCATCTTCAATGTCCACTCGCCGCTTCGTTCTCACCCGCAGCGCTGCCATGATCGGCGCCGCATCGACCAGTCTGCTGCTGCCAGAAATTGCTCGGGCTCAGTCTGGCAAGGTGCGCGTCGGCTTCATGCTTCCCTATACCGGTACGTTTGCCCAGCTTGGCGTCGCCATCGAGAATGGTTTCCGCATGGCTATCAATGAACAGGGTGGAAAACTCGGTGGTCGCGAAATTGAATACTTCAAGGTAGATGATGAGTCCGACCCTTCCAAAGGCATCGAAAACGCCAACAAACTGGTTCAACGCGACAAGGTGGACGTGCTGATTGGCACAGTGCATTCCGGTGTGCAGATGGGTATCCAGAAAGTTGTGCGCGACAGTGGCGTGCTGAGCCTGATTCCGAACGCTGGAGTGCATGCCGCCACGAGGGGCTTGTGCGCACCGAACGTGTTCCGCACCAGTTTCACCAATTCGCAGCCCACACTTGCGCTGGGCCAGGCCATGGTCGCCAGGGGGCACAAGAAAGCAGTCTGGATCACCTGGAAATACGCAGCTGGCGACGAAGCATTCGAAGGTTTCAAGGAAAGCTATACCAAAGCGGGCGGCACCATCATCAAGGAACTGGGCCTGCCCTTCCCCAACGTCGAATTCCAGGCCCTCCTGACTGAAATCGCTGCGCTCAAACCCGATGCCGTAGCCTGCTTTTTCGCCGGCGGTGGCGCTGCCAAATTCATCCGCGACTACGCTGCCGCGGGCCTCAAGGGCAAGATTCCACTATACGGTTCGGGCTTCCTTACCGAGGGCGTGCTTGACGCCGCCGGGCCCGCCGCCGAAGGCATTGTCACGACCATGCATTACAGCGATTCGCTCGACACGCCGCGCAACAAGAAATTCCGCCTCGACTACGCCAAGGCCTTTCGCAGCCAGCCCGATGTGTACGCGGTGCAGGGCTATGACACCGGCTTGCTGCTGATACAGGGTGCCAATGCGGTCAAGGGTGACCTGAGCAACAAGCCGGCGCTGTATAAAGCCATGGAAGGCGCAAGCATTGACAGCCCGCGCGGCAAGTGGACCATGAGCAAGGCCCACAACCCGGTGCAGGACATGTATCTGCGCGTGGTAGAAAACAAGGAAAACAAGGTCATCGGCATTGCTGCGAAAGCGTTGTCTGACTCGGGCGCAGGTTGCAAAATGACTTGATGCATTGACATGGGAACGAGTGGGAGGTTTTAGGGCCTCCCATTTTTTTTAATGCCAACCGTCTTTTTTGACAGTTCAGGCCCTGCACTTTTACCGACGCGTACCCCATGAGTCTTCCTTTAAAAGCCCAGCGACCACTGCGATGGATTTAGTCAATTTTTTTATCCAGCTTTTGAATAGCGTGCAATATGGGCTGCTGCTGTTCATGCTGGCCGCAGGCCTGACGCTGATCTTCGGCATCATGGGCGTGGTCAATCTGGCGCATGGCAGCTTTTACATGCTCGGGGCCTACCTCGCCTGGTCGCTAAGCGCTCAATGGGGCAGTCTGACGCTAGCCATCTTCGGTGGGGCGGTGCTGTCGGTACTGTTTGGCCTCGCCCTTGAATGGTTGCTGTTTCGCCATTTTTATGAACGAGACCATCTGGATCAGGTCTTGTTGACCTTTGGCCTGATCTACATCTTTGAGGAAATGCGCTCCATCCTGTGGGGCGATGACGTACACGGGGTCACGATTCCTGACTTTCTCAGCGCATCGATTCCGCTGACTGACAATCTGTCCTATCCGGTTTACCGCCTATTCATTTCGGGCGTGTGCATTGCCCTGGCGACAGGTCTTTACCTGCTAATTTCAAAAACCCGCCTGGGCATGAAGATACGCGCCGGCGCCTTTAACCGCGACATGGCTGAAGCGCTGGGCATCAACATCAAACTGATTCATGCTGTCGTGTTTGCGTTGGGCGTGGGGCTTGCTTCTGTGGCGGGCATGATCGCTTCGCCAATTGCAAGCGTCTATCCCAACATGGGCTCGCAGGTGCTCATCATGTGCTTTGTCGTTGTGGTCATTGGCGGCATTGGTTCGGTGCGCGGCGCCCTGATCGCCGCACTGCTAGTAGGTCTGGTCGATACCTTTGGCAAAGTGCTGCTGCCGCAAGTGGCCGGCATGCTGGTGTACGTGCTGATGGCCGCAGTGCTGCTGTGGAAACCGGAAGGACTTTTCAAACAATGATGAACTACCTCCCAAACTTGCCGCTTCGCGTGCCAAGCTTCACGGACGAGCCAATTTTCGCCGGGTCGGCCATGCGAAAAATTGACCCTGTTTTGTCGATGCGGATTTTATGAGTGCCGCAAAAGCCAACCTCGAAATCCTGCCGCGTGGCGTGCAGGTGGCGCTAACACTGGGGCTGGCGGCGCTACTCGCCTTTCCGTTCGTCGGCACTGGCTATTACACCGAGATGGTCACGCGCATGATGATCATGGCGATTTTCGCGATGAGTCTGGACCTTTTGCAAGGTGTGACGGGACTGGTTTCGCTGGGACACGCGGCCTATTTCGGGCTCGCAGGTTACGTCCTGGCCTTTCTGACACCTCAGGGCGAGCCGGTGAGTCTCTGGTGGACATTGCCGGTGGCCGTGCTGACGTCCGGACTCGCCGCACTGGTCATCGGATTTTTCGTCGTGCGTACGCGCGGCATCTACTTCATCATGGTCACCATGGCCTTTGCCCAGATGGTGTTCTTCCTGTTTTTCGATAACAAGGTATTGGGCGGCTCCGACGGCGTGTACATCAACTTCAAACCGAGCACACAAATTTCAGCCTGGGTGCCATTCAATCTGGATAGCAAACCCGCGCTTTACTACTTCACGCTGGTCACGATGCTGATGGTCTACGCATTCTTGCGCAGACTGCTCTGGAGCCCGTTTGGTCGGGCGCTGGCGGGCATTCGTGTCAACGAGCATCGCATGCGAGCCATGGGCTTTGGTACTTTTGGCTACAAGCTCGCTGCCTTCACGCTGGCCGGTGCGCTGGCCGGGCTGGCGGGCTACCTGTGGGGCATGCAGACCGGCTTCATCAACCCCGAACTCATGGGCTTTCAAATGAGCGCACATGCCATCATGATGGTGGTGCTGGGCGGCATGGGCAATATCGCCGGCGCTGTTGTGGGGGCGTTTGCATTTGATTATTTGCTGCATGTTTTCAAGGATTTGCCACAACATGGCGACGTCAACCTGGGCAAACACTGGCAGCTCTGGATGGGCCTGTTTATTGTGCTGCTGATTACTTTTGCGCCGCGCGGGCTGTTGGGGCTTGCGGGACGTTTTGGCGACTCCCGGCGAAGCAAGGATGCGCAAACAAACCAGGAGGCGTCGCATGAGTGAAGTGCTACTTAGTGCGAAAAATCTCACCAAACGCTTCGGTGGCCTGGCGGCTGTTGATGACGTGTCGCTGGAGCTGCGGCGCAACCACATCCACGCGGTCATTGGCCCCAACGGAGCGGGCAAATCCACGCTGACCAACCTCCTGTCGGGCGATCTGCGGCCCACCTCAGGCTCCGTGATGCTGGCGGGGCGTGACATAACGGGCTGGAGCCCCGAAAAGATTTCAGTCCAGGGTTTGGGTCGCAGCTACCAGAAAACCAATATTTTTTTACCCTTCACAGTGTGGGAAAACGTCAGGCTGGCGTCGCAGTCACGCGAGCCCCATGCCGCGAACTGGTTCCGGCGCGCTGCAAAATTTGAAGCTATCAACATCCGGGCTGAAAAGGCTATCGAGCTTTCCGGCTTGAAAAATCGAAAAAAAAGCATTGCCGGTGCCATCAGTCACGGTGAGCAGCGCCAGCTTGAAATTGCCATGACTCTGGCGACCGGGCCGCAGGTGTTGCTGCTCGACGAGCCGCTGGCCGGCATGGGGGCAGTGGAAGCCGAACGCATGGTCGCGCTGCTCCAGAAGCTCAAAAAAGACCATGCCATCCTGCTGGTGGAGCACGATATGGACGCCGTGTTCACGCTTGCGGACCAACTCACGGTGATGGTGAACGGCCGGGTCATTGCCAGCGGCACACCGACGCAGATTCGGGCCGATGCAGGCGTGCAGGCCGCCTATCTTGGCGAAGAGGCCAGTGAAGCCCTGGAAGAGACCAGCGCATGAGCTCTGAACTGCTGATCAACGCCCAGAAAATCAACACCTATTACGGTGCCAGCCATATTCTTCGCGACTTGAGTTTTTCGGTCGCTCGCGGCGAAACCATTGGCCTCATGGGCCGCAACGGCATGGGGAAAAGCACGCTGCTTAAAAGCATCATGGGTCTGGTCAAGCCACGCTCCGGCTCCGTTCATATTGCCGGTCAGCCGATGACAGGGCGCCCGTCCTATGAAATTGCCCGCCTTGGGCTTGCCTATGTTCCGGAAGGACGAGGCATCTTCGCCAATTTGAGCGTGATGGAAAATCTGAAAATGGCAGCCCGCGCCGGCACGCGTGGCCAGCGTGACTGGACCTACGAGCGCGTACTCGATACTTTCCCCCGCCTCAAGGAGCGCCTGGGCCACGGAGGCCAGCAGCTTAGCGGCGGGGAGCAGCAGATGCTGACCATAGGCCGTGCGCTCATGACCAATCCGGACGTCTTGATTCTTGACGAGGCAACCGAGGGGCTGGCACCCCTGATAGCCCGGGAAATCTGGCGCATCTGCGGTGTCATCCGGGAAACCGGGATCAGCAGCGTCATAGTCGATAAAAACTGGAAGCACGTCAGCCAGATTGCCGATCGCAGCGTCATTTTGGTCAAGGGCGAGGTGGTGTTCCAGGGCAACTCTTCAGAACTACTCGCCAGACCTGAACTGTTGCAGCAGTATCTCGGCGTCTGAGGGCCCACGGAATCGGCACCGCCGGCGCATCAATAACACCAGCGCAATGGTGCCTACAAAAGCGGCCGTAATTCACGCGCTGCATTCAGCAGCACGGGCAACAGGTCATGGCGCAAACCCTCGATAGGCAGACGTTGCGGCGAAGTCACCACATTCAGCGCTGCTACCGTGCGCCCGCGCACGTCACGCAGCGGAACAGCCAGGGCATTGACCCCAAATTCGTGCTCTTCGCTGGCAACACAATAATCGTCCAGCCGCGCCTGATTGACCAGCGCCGTGAGCTTGCGAGGGTCTGTGACCGTGTGCAGCGTCAGCCGGGGAAGTCCACCGCCATCGGTTCTGATTTTCAGCCAGCTCTTGAACTGAGCTTTCGGCTTGGCCGCCAGCAATACGCGACCGGTCGACGTGGCGTGGGCTGGCAACCGGGCACCGAGATGCAAGCCATAGGCCAGTACCCTTGCGCTGACGGCTTTATCACCCGACGCACCCATCCACCCGAAACCGCTGCGGGCGACAATCACAACCTCGTCGCCATCGAGGACAACCACCGAAAACGAATTCCCGGTCTGCACGGCCAGCCGGTTGAGTATGGGTTGCACGGCGCACGGCAAACGTGCTGTGGCCAGATAACTGCCAGAAAAGCGCAGCACCTTGGCGGCCAGCCAGAAATAACTGCCGTCAGTTTCCAGGTAGCCCAGGTGCGTCAGCGTCAGCAAATGACGGCGCGCCGCCGCCCGGGTAATGCCTGCCCGCTCTGCGGCAAGGGTGGCATTGAGGCGCTGGCGTTGCGTGCCAAAACTCTCGAGTACAGCCATGCCCCTGGCCATGCCTTCAATCTTGTCGGCTTTGGCAATCGAAAAACTGACGGACCCGGACCCGGACCCGGACCCAAATGCGGTTTTGGTCGAAGGCATTGCGCGATCATCGCACAATTACCTCAAACATCGCGCAAAGACATTTGCCTGCCTGATGCACGGAAGATTTGGCAACCTATGCTCGTCATACGAGCACAATGCTTGAGCAGGCATGCCACTGGACAATGCGACTTGCTCGCCATTTCAAAGGACACAGACATGCGCACCCAGGTTGCCATCATTGGTGCCGGCCCCTCTGGCCTGCTGCTCGGCCAACTGCTTAACAAGGCAGGCATTGACACTATTATTCTGGAGCGCCAGACCAGCGACCATGTGTTGACGCGCATCCGCGCCGGCGTTCTGGAGCAGGTCTGTGTGGACCTGATGGACGAAGTCGGTGTCGGCCAGCGCATGCACCATGAAGGGCTGGTTCACGGCGGCTTTGACCTGCTGTTCAAGGGCCAACGGCACCGCATTGACCTGAACCGGTTGACCGGCGGCAAGAATGTCATGGTGTACGGCCAGACCGAACTCACGCGTGACCTGATGGATGCACGCAAGGCGTCAGGTTTGAGCACCATCTACACAGCCGGTAATCTGACGGTGCATGACTTTGACTCCCACCAACCCCGCGTGCGCTATGAAGAAGACGGTGTCAAGGGCAAGAAAGCCAATG
Source organism: Polaromonas sp. (assembly GCF_012927415.1). GTDB lineage: Bacteria > Pseudomonadota > Gammaproteobacteria > Burkholderiales > Burkholderiaceae_C > Polaromonas. The sequence goes on from NZ_JABBPF010000208.1 coordinate 23,860, forward strand.
AAATTGAGTGCGACTTCATCGTCGGCTGCGACGGTTTTCATGGCGTATGCCGCGCCAGCGTTCCTTCTGGGGCGCTCCGCGAATTTGAAAAAATATACCCTTTCGGCTGGCTCGGCATGCTGTCAGAAAGCCCGCCCGTACACGAAGAACTGATCTATGCAAACAGCCCTCGGGGTTTTGCGCTGTGCTCGCAGCGCAGCCAAACACGTAGCCGTTACTACCTGCAGGTACCGCTCACGGACAAGGTCCAGGACTGGTCGGACGAAGCTTTCTGGCAGGAATTGCGCCTGCGCCTGGACCCGAAAGCTCGCGAACAGTTGGTCACGGGCCCGACCATCGAAAAAAGCATCGCGCCGTTGCGCAGCTTTGTCACCGAACCGATGCGCTTTGGTCGCCTGTTTCTGGCCGGTGACGCCGCTCACATCGTGCCGCCCACCGGCGCCAAGGGCTTGAATCTGGCGGCCACCGATGTCAAATACCTTTCAAGTGCGCTGATCGAGTGCTATGAGGAGAAAAGCGAAGCGGGTATCGACCATTATTCGGAGCGCTGCCTGCGCCGGATCTGGCGTGCCGAGCGCTTTTCGTGGTGGCTCACCAGCCTGATGCATCGTTTCCCGGAAAACGGTGAGATGGGTCAGAAATTCCAGGAAGCCGAGCTTGACTACCTCATCAACTCCGAAGCCGGTTCGCGTTCGCTCGCCGAAAACTACGTCGGCCTGCCGCTCGATTTCGGTGAGTAAGCAGGCGCCTGGTTTGCTGCTCGCCAACAGGCGCCAGATGGCGCTTTCGACACTTCTTCAGTCTGGCCGGCGCCCTTGTTGTAGATTGAAGATGATTTCACCCCCAGGTCCATATGATTCCGGCATAAGCCGCTACAAATTTAATAGCAAATGACAAGTACCAACAGCAACCCACCGCAGCCCCTCGAAGACGTTCGCATCCTCAGCCTTGCGCTCAACCTGCCCGGCCCCGCCGCTTTGATGCGCTGCCGAAAAATGGGCGCGACATGCATCAAGCTTGAACCACCCGGCGGCGACCCGATGAGCCACTACAACAAGGCGGCCTATGCACAACTGCATGAAGGCCTGAAAGTGCTGACTGCCGATCTGAAAACTGAAGCCGGCCAGCAGACATTGCATTGCGAACTGGCTTCGGCCGAAGTGCTGCTCACTTCGTTTCGCCCTTCGGCGATCGAAAAGCTCGGCCTGGGCTGGGAAGAGCTGCACCGCTTGTATCCCGTCCTGTCGCAGATTGCCATTGTCGGCAGCCCTGGCGAGCGCGCCGAAGAGCCCGGTCACGACCTCACTTATCTGGCCGACAACGGCCTGGTGCCCGGCCTGGAACTGCCAGCCACGCTGTACGCTGACATGGCCGGTTCGCTTATGGCCAGCGAAGCCGCGCTGCAAGCAGTAATGACGCAGCGTATCAGCGGCAAGGGGGTATTCATCGAACTGGCCCTGTCGGATGCGGCAGCCTATCTGGCCCTGCCCCGGCATTGGGGTTTGACGCAGCCCGATGGCGCGGTAGGCGGTGCTCATGCAGGTTATCGTGTCTATGCCTGCAAGGATGGCCGCGTAGCCGTTGCCGCGCTGGAGCCCCACTTTGCTGCAGCCTTGTGCGCTGCTGCGGGCGTTGCGGCTTCAGACATTCGCAGCTTGCTAAAGCCCGACACTCGTCAACAGATCGAGGGTTTCCTGCTCACACAAACCCGCCAGGAACTTAAAACGCTGGCGTTGGCCAAGGACATTCCACTGCATACGATGGCCTGATACGCGGCTCCGCCCGAGGCCAGCGCCTCAGCGACAGCGGGCGCGAAGCACAAATGCAGGATGGAATCGCTATCAAGGGAATGTCAGGTCGCTTGCAGGCGGTCGTGGGGTTAGCCCGTCGCATCAGCCCGCCCAGAGCAACACAAAAAACGGGATCGCTATGGTTTTTATAGCTATTAATAGCCATATCTATTGGACATGAAGCCGGTTTTACATGCAAACCATGACCACCCAGGACTCGCAAGCCAGTGCACCAAGCCAAACAGTACCGCTGGTGACTGAAAATCCCGAAAGAACAGCCTAACGCGACCGGCGGACCAGTTTGCCGGAAACCTTGGCCGAGCCATTGTCCCGTGGCGGCAATCCCGTATGTTGCGTCAGCATGCGGCCCTTGCCGATTGGCACAGCCTGTGTCACAGTGGTGGTCGAGTTTTTCCGGCGCGCGCTGGTGTAAGCGCCATCGGTCATCGGCTGAAAAGTCGGGATCAGGTGATGCTTGCCATTGCCGATCAGGTCGGCGCGGCCCATGGTTTTCAGCGCTTCGCGGAGCACCGGCCAGTTGTTGGCATCGTGGTAGCGCAAGAAGGCCTTGTGCAGGCGGCGGCGCTTGTCGCCGCGAACAATATCAACTGTCTCGCTGTCGCGCGTGATACGGCGCAGCGGATTCCTGTTGCTGTGGTACATCGCCGTGGCGGTTGCCATCGGGCTGGGGTAGAAGGTCTGCACCTGGTCGGCCCTGAAGCCGTTCTTTTTCAGCCAAATCGCCAGGTTCATCATGTCCTCGTCGCTGGTGCCCGGGTGGGCCGCAATGAAGTAGGGAATCAGAAACTGCTTCTTGCCGGCTTCGAGACTGTATTTGTCAAACAGCGTCTTGAACTTGTCGTAGTTGCCGATACCCGGCTTCATCATCTTGGTGAGCGGGCCGGACTCGGTGTGCTCGGGGGCAATTTTCAGGTAGCCGCCGACGTGGTGCTGAACCAGTTCTTTGACGTATTCGGGGCTCTGCACGGCCAGATCGTAGCGCAGGCCGGAGCCAATCAGGATTTTTTTGATGCCTCTGAGCGCGCGGCCACGCTTGTAAATCTTGATGAGCGGGCCGTGGTCGGTGGTCAGGTTCTGGCAGATGCCGGGGTAAACGCAGCTCGGCTTGCGGCAGGCAGCTTCAATCTCGGGGCCGCGGCAGCCCAGGCGGTACATGTTGGCGGTCGGGCCGCCCAGGTCGGAAATGGTACCGGTAAAGCCTTCCACCTTGTCGCGGATGTCTTCAATCTCGCGGATCACCGAATCCTCGGAGCGGCTCTGGATGATGCGGCCTTCATGCTCGGTGATCGAGCAAAAGGTGCAGCCGCCGAAGCAGCCACGCATGATGTTGATTGAAAAACGGATCATTTCCCAGGCCGGGATTTTGGTCGCGCCGTCGTGGCGGCCGTTTTTGTCGGCGTAACTAGGATGCGGCCCGCGCGCATACGGCAAATCGAACACATAGTCCATCTCGGCCGTTGTCAGCGGAATCGGCGGCGGCGTGATCCAGACATCGCGCGCGGTGACTCCTTCACCGTGCGCCTGCACCAAAGCACGCGCATTGCCGGGATTGGTTTCCAGGTGCAACACCCGATTGGCATGGGCGTAAAGCACCGGATCGGCCTTGATCTGCTCGTAGCTAGGCAGGCGAATCACGGTGCGGTCACGCGGCGGCACCTTGACGCTACCCTTGCCGTACAGCGCCGGGTTCGGCATGAAAACCAGTGGCTTGATCGCGGGATTGGCCGGGTTCGCTGACTTGACGGCTACCGGCGCTCCGCCGTCCTTTTCTGCATCTTCCTTCTCGCATGTTGTGCCTTGTCCTGCGGCCTGCTCGCTGGTGGTCATGTAGGGGTTGATGTGCGACTCGACACGGCCCGGCTCATCGACCTGGGTGGAATCAATCTCGAACCAGCCCTTGCCCGATTCGTCATCCTGACGGCGCACAAAAGCAGTGCCGCGAACATCGGTGATTTGCTGTACCGGCTCCTTGGCGGCCAGGCGATGGGCAATTTCGACCAGCGCGCGCTCGGCATTGCCGTACAGCAACAGGTCGCTCTTCGCATCGACCACGATGGAGCGGCGCACTTTGTCGGACCAGTAGTCGTAATGGGCGATACGGCGCAGGCTGCCTTCGATACCGCCCAGAATGATGGGAACATCCTTCCAGGCTTCACGGCAACGCTGGCTGTAGACGATGGCGGCGCGATCGGGCCGCTTGCCGCCAATGTCGCCGGGGGTGTAGGCGTCATCGCTGCGGATTTTTCGGTCAGCCGTGTAGCGGTTGATCATCGAATCCATGTTGCCGGCAGTCACGCCCCAGAACAGATTGGGCTTGCCCAATGCCTTAAAAGCTTCGGCGCTATGCCAGTCAGGCTGTGCAATGATGCCGACGCGAAATCCCTGCGCTTCCAGAACGCGGCCAATCACCGCCATGCCGAAGCTTGGATGATCAACGTAGGCATCACCGGTGACGAGAACAATGTCGCAACTGTCCCAGCCAAGCGCATCCATTTCAGCCCGGCTGGTGGGCAAAAATTTGGCGGTGCCGAAGCGGGCTGCCCAGTATTTTCGGTAACTGGTCAAAGGCTTTGCGGCGCGGGCAAAAAAGGAGACGTCGACTGGAGCGTTCATGAAGCGATTCTTTTGTAAAACCGCAAAAAACTGCCGGAGGGCAAAGTCTGCGATTTTGGATTAACCCTTCATTTTAATGTCTTACCGCAATCAGGGTGCCCTGACCAAAAGTTGAGCTTTAGTTTCCATGGTTATTTTGATTTTCAGGCGCAAGGTGGCGCTGTCCCACAAAAGGCGGTCACCTCACAGGACGCCGGGGTGGTAACCCAATCTGCTTCGACCGCGACAAGGGTATACGCGCTTCTATCCAAAAATCAGCAGTTGCTTGGGAGAAAAAGCATCAATGCGTGACGGAGTTGCGCTGTTCACTCACTGTCGCTTGTCCATCAATTCAGGGCTGGCCACTTCGTGCAGTGGAAAGTCAACTTGCGCAAACGCCCTGCATCACAAATAAAGATGGACCAGGTTCTGTAGATCGTGCCGGGCTTGCGTAAAAGGTGTAGACGAAAACAAGAACTCAAAGTACAACGGTAGCGGTTGAGCGGCTACTCACCGCCGTGCTTGAATTGTCGACCAGCGCAGAAATGGTAAACGGTTGACAGCATTGGATCTCTCGGTTCGTTGCCGTACTTAAAACGGAAGCGCAAGTTGCCGCGGCAACGCTATGTAGCCGTGATGCAAATCACGGGCTGGGCGACTACACGATGCGCAATCTCCATCTTTAAGACAAGACCGCTAAAAGCGTGATTTTGACAGCAGCAAGTAATGCCGGTCGCTTCAACTTCAGTTGTAGTTTCAGTAACGTGCGGTCATTTGGCCACGAACTTCCCCACCAGGATTGGCAGCGGTGTGGATGTTTGCATACCAGCGCCCGGCCATCAAGTCAGCCGCCTGCGCGGCGGTCAGCGTTGCGCTTCCCTCCATTGGGTTACTGATGGGACCCGACCAGGGAACGGCAACACCGGCGTTCGCACCGACGTTAGACGGGCCATGAAAGTGACCCGCCGTGGCGGGACCAGTCAGGCCGGCGTAATTGACTTTCCAGCGCAACAAGTTAGTGTCTTTGTTGAACACGGCGTCGACCGATCCGGTCCCTTGGCTGGCATTTGACGGCACGTCGGTGGATGCGCGCAATTGTGTGGTGAAAGCGACCATGCTCGATTGAGCTTGGCGCTCCATCATTCCGCAACCAGTGATGGCGGCCGCTGCCGCTATGGCGAGGGCAGCAAGAGAAATTCGGGTTGCCTGGCGACGTGTTGTCATGATTAACTCCTGTTTAAATTGAGATTCATTCTGTTCCCAAATCAATAACCAACCGGTAGGACAAACCCGATATAACCGGTCGGTGATATCGGCAAGCGTCAAATGGTTGGATACGCTATCCAAGATTCGGCTTTATTGCCCGCAAGAGTGGCACTTAAGCTTCTCTCCTACGCTACCGGTCTTGGACTTCCGACACACAGTTGCAGATTTTTAGAAGAAAGTCTATTGCGGGGCGAGAAGCCCGAAATACAAAGGCACGCCATGGCAAAACCGATGACAACCGGATCAGCCGTAAAAAACGAGGCGCCGTACGCGCATTCAATGACGCGTTTCAGGCCCTCTGCGGCAGGCAACCGATATCGGCGTGAACGGTTAACGCGAATCTTTAAGACGGGGCAAGAATGACTTCTCGCGCTTTATGGAAAGGGGCCATCAGCTTTGGGCTGGTGCACATTCCGGTGGCCCTACACTCGGCAACGACCAACAGCGGCCTGGATTTTGACTGGCTGGACAAGCGCAGCATGGACCCGGTTGGCTATAAACGCATCAACAAGAAAACTGGCAAGGACATTACGCCGGAAAATATCGTCAAGGGCATTAAATACAGTGATGGGCAATATGTAGTGCTGAGCGAAGAGGAAATCACTGCGGCCTATCCGCAGGCCACCCAGACGATAGAAATTGAATGCTTTGTTGCCAATACCGATATCCCGTTCATTTACCTGGAACGCCCTTACTACCTCGCGCCAGGCAACAAGGCAGCAAAGGTGTATGCCCTGCTGCGCGATACCTTGCTGGAAACCCGGCAAGTCGGAATTGCACGGGTCGTCATACAGACCAAGCAGCATATGGCGCTACTGGTGCCATCGGGGGCGGGACTGGTCCTGAATTTGCTGCGCTGGGGAGAAAACATCCGTTCCTGGCAAGACCTGGATTTGCCCCCCGAAGGCGCAAAGGCCGCCGGGCTCTCTGATCGCGAACTATCGATGGCCAAACAGCTGGTCAAGGACATGGCGGGCAAGTGGGATCCGCACCGGTTCATTGATTCATTCAAGGACGAAATCATGGCGCTGGTCGAGCGCAAAGTCAATAAAGGCAAGCTTCAAACCGTTGTGCAGCCTTCGGAATCAGGCGAATTTTCTGGAATTTCGCAAGGCGCCCAAGTGATAGATCTGACCGACCTGCTCAAGCGCAGCCTGCGCGCGGGCGGCGCGCAAGCAAACGCGAGGAACAACGAACCGAAAGCCAAACCCGAAGCAAAGCCTGGCAAACCCAAAATCGCTAAAAAGGCCGCACCGCGAACAACTGCCAAACGCCGCGCTGCTTAAGCTAAAGCACAAACAGACACAAGCGCCATGGCTCTCAATCACTCACTTGAGCGCTATCAGGCCAAGCGCGACTTCAGGCAAACGCCAGAGCCTTCACAAGGAGGATTGCGCTCGGACAAGGCACTGATCTTTGTCATCCAGAAACACGTCGCACGCAATCTGCATTACGACTTCCGGCTGGAAATTCAAGGAACGCTTAAAAGCTGGGCTGTGCCCAAAGGCCCCAGCCTTGACCCCCGCATCAAACGCATGGGCGTGCATGTCGAAGATCATCCGATCTCCTACGCAGATTTTGAGGGCACGATTCCCCCGAAACAATATGGCGCCGGGGATGTCATCATCTGGGACCGCGGTTTTTGGACGCCTGTCGGCGACCCGGTCGCCAGCCTTGAAAGCGGCAAGCTCAAATTTGAACTCCACGGCGAAAAGCTTAAAGGCGGCTGGACACTGGTGCGCATGCATGGCCGGAGCGAAGGGACTCATGAGCCATGGCTGTTGATCAAGGAACGCGACGACCACGCCAGGTCCGGGCAGGAGTTCGACGTGCTACGGGCCTTTCCCAACAGCGTGTTGACGGATAGGCCCTTATTTAGCGAGGGCTCGCGCTCAGTTGCGCCTGAAACAGCAGCGACACAGCCAAAAGTCGTGCGAAAAAAACCTGCCGCAACAAGAGCTTTCAGCGCAAAGCTAGCAGAGCATGCGCCCGAAGGCGCCATCAAGGCACTCCTGCCCAAAACACTGAGCCCCCAATTGGCCACGCTGGTCAAGAACGTGCCTGCCGATTCGCAAGCCTGGATCTACGAGATCAAATTCGACGGCTACCGGCTTCTTGCCCGGATCGACGGATCGTCGGTTCGGTGCATGACGCGCAACGGCAAAGACTGGACCGCAAAGCTTCCTGAACTGGCTGCGGCCGTGGGCAAGCTCGGGATCAGGTCGGGCTGGCTTGATGGAGAAATCGTGGTAATGAACCCAAAGAGCTTGCCCGATTTCGGCGCGCTGCAAAATGCTTTTAACAGCGCTCGCACAGCCAACATCGTTTATTTTGTGTTTGACTTGCCGTTTTATCAAGGTAGTGACCTGCGTCACGTCAGTCTGATGCATCGACGTAAAATTCTGCAAGAAATTTTGATGAGCAAGCCGCAAACTGAAATTCGCTTCAGCGACGCGTTTCTGGAATTGCCGCAAGACCTGCTGGCGTCAGCCAAGCGCTTGGGACTTGAAGGCATTGTCGGTAAACGCAAGGATTCAATTTACACCTCGCGACGCTCTGCAGACTGGATCAAGCTGAAGACCCAGCTGCGCCAGGAGTTTGTGATTGGGGGCTACACCAAACCGAAAGGGTCGAGAACAGGACTGGCTGGGCTAATGCTGGGCTTTCATGATGAACAGGGCCAGCTGCTTTATGCGGGCAATGTAGGGACCGGATTTGATGAAAAAATCCTGCGTGACCTGACCAAACGCCTTTTCAGAATCCACACCGACCGAGCCCCATTTGCCGCGCTGCCGTCTTCCGTCAAGGGCCAGTGGGTCCAGCCGCAACTGCTGGCCGAAGTGGCTTTTGGTGAATGGACTCATGCCAGCCATATCCGCCACGCCGTGTTCCAGGGACTGCGCGCTGACAAACAGCCCCACGACATCATTCGCGAAACGCCCGTCTTGCTGCAAGGCGAGCAGAAAGGTAATCCCGTGCCAGAAACCCGCTTAGCCGCGCTGGTCCGTCCTGACGCCAGCCCGGCATTGAAATCGATGCGCATCACCCATGGCGACCGCGTGATCGACACCAGTACTGGCTTCACCAAACAGGACCTGATCGAGTATTACGCGTCTGTGGCGCGGTTCATGCTGCCGCACCTCAAGGCGCGCCCGGTTGCATTGGTGCGGGCTCCGTCAGGCATTGCGGGCGAGTTGTTTTTTCAGAAGCACGCTGAGGCCACCCTGATTCCCGGCATCAAGCTGCTAAACCCGGCGCTGGACCCAGGTCATGAGCCCCTGCTGGAAATAGCTTCTGCGCAGGCACTGTTGGGAGCGGCGCAATTCAATGTGATCGAGTTCCACACCTGGAATGCCACATCCGGTTCGATCGGCAAGCCGGACCGCATGACTTTTGACCTGGACCCCGGCGAAGGCGTTGGCTGGACCGAGGTTCAGGAAGGTGCTTTACTGGTGCGAACGGTTCTTGACGAACTCGGACTCAACAGTTTTCTGAAAACCAGCGGCGGCAAAGGGCTGCATCTGGTGGTGCCACTCAGGCGCGCTTACGATTTTGCTGTGGTGAAGGATTTTTCACATGCCATCGTGGCGCATCTGGCCAGGGTGATTCCGCAGCGCTTCGCGGACAAAAGCGGATCAAAAAACCGGGTCGGCAAGATTTTTGTGGACTACCTTCGCAACGGCTTTGGCGCCACCACGGTGTCGGCATGGTCAGCGCGCGCTCGCCCCGGTATGGGCATATCGGTACCGGTCGCCTGGGATGAGTTGGCCTCGCTTACAGGCGGCGCACACTGGTCTGCAAGCACCTTGGACACACGTTTGCGCACCGGCAACCAGCCGTGGAACGACTATGAAAAATCCCGAAAGGGCTTGGCGACCGCCATGAAGCGACTGGAATTCAAGCCTCAGGCTTAGCGCCTGAAGTGGCCTCGCCCTGTAGGTCTTCGCCGCCATTTGCTTAGGCTCTCTAGTGCGTCGCCAGATCAGCGCCTATCATTGAAGATCCGCAGGTAAGCTGCTTCTGGAGGCACCATGAAACTTATTATTCCGATGGCATTCATCGCTTTGCTGTTGAGCGGCTGCCCCGATTCGAAAATGCCGACGCCGCCACCCAAGGCGCCTGAGCCTAAATTGGAGAGCAAAACCTCGTACAGTCCGCCCGCCACACAATCATGCGTCACGGCTCTGTGCCTGATCGCTGTATCCAGTCGCGCATGAAACATAACGCGAGTGTGGTGGTTTTTCTGGCGTACACAGCCTTAAGTTCGTGCGCGTTGATATCGTCGACCAGCGATCCCGCCGCAAGGGTGACGGTAGGCGGAGAACCATTCCTCATCAGCCAGCTGACCGAAAGCACCTGGACTGCCAGCGCCGCTGGAATCGCCCGACCATTGCCATACAACTCGGCCAACAAAACGGCCCTGTTACTGGCTATTGAAAAAATTTCGGGGTGCAAAGTTACCGATAGCGATTATTCTCGCCAAGGCATGCAGTTCGATGCCCAGGTGGAATGCGGCAAACCAACGGAAAAGGCGGGCACTCGCATCATTCGATAACCGATTGCCCGTCATTTCCCATGGCGTCAACTCGCGAAAAGGGCAACATCAAAATGTTGCCCCGAGGTATGCAGAGCCGTTTATTTTTCAAAACCGCTAACGACCCACTGTCAAGCCAACGAATAGTCAGTTATTGGCCTTCAATGTATCGCGCAGGGCTTTGACCTGATCATGGTTTTGTTGGGCGCCTTGCGCTTGGCGCTCTACCACCGCCCTGATCCCTGCGGGCAGGTTTTCTTTCAGCGCTTTGCGGTAACGTGCCACCGCAGTGTCTTCTCCGCGTTCACATTCGTCGAGCGTCGCCTTGTCGCTGTAGCCGCTCAGGGTGCCACGCACGGACACCCATCCCCGGTGCAGGGCGCCACTAACCGAGCCACCTTCATCGGGCGTTCCACCGAGTTGCCTGATAAAGGTCTCAAGTTCCAGCCCAGCAGCACGGCATTCGTCGGCATGACGCGCCAGAATGATCTTGATGTCTTGTGCCTTTGCGTGCTCGGCGGCCTCGCGAAAACCGTAGTCACCGTCGCGGCATGACTCCAGCAGGTCGTTAAGCACGTCAACCACTTCATCATCAGCAGCCGGTTCGTCAGCGACGGCATAGGGCGCGCTCAATCCGGCGCGATTATCCACACGGTCCCACGCCGCCCGGCTTGCCAACCGAGCCTGTGGCCACGACAAGGTCGAGCCCTGCTTTCTCGATTCCCAATGCGTTGCCAGGTTGCTCTCGGTGGCATCAAAAGTGCCGTCGTATTCAGTGCGCCCGTACAGGCCCAAACGGTAAGCCGGTGCATAGTCATCAAACGACCGGCCGGCTTCATAATAGGATTCACGATGGTAGTTGTCGCGCCAATAAGCCTCTTCCAAAGTCGGGTTGACCGACTCTGCTACGGCCTTGCCGCCCAGCCCTCCGGCAACCGCGCCAATCACGCCACCCACTACTGCGCCAGCCGGGCCGGCCAACACGCCAGCAGCAGCGCCTGCCGCCGCGCCGCCCATCGCCGCGCCAACACCGGCGCCCAGAGGATGGGCACCGGGTTCGCGGCTGATCGGATCAAGATTTAATGATTTTTCTTCTGTCATGGGGTAGTCCTTAAATTGAGCGGAAACTGCAGTTTTTGCTGAACAAGCGGCCCCTCAAATCAGGCCCCTCGCAACACGTCCTTGCATCATGGCGCACACGGACAGCTGGATCAGTCAGGCAAGCACAAAGAGGTTTGTAGGAGAGCGCCGCACGCAAACGGAGGGGGGAAGCCAGACTGGCAGCACAGGGAAATCTGCCCCACCCCCCTTTGCCTATTTTTTAAAAAAAAGTGTTTCTTGTCCAACAAATACAGCCTCAACTTGCTATCAGATAAATAGCAAAAGAAAAACTATCCATCGAGCTCCGGGTAACGCCGGAAGATGCCGTCCAGGTTGAACGCGATGCGCCGCTCGCTGCCCAGATAGGCCGCTACACTGGGGTGCTGCGCCACCTGCTGATGCAGGGCAGCCACGCCCGGTGCTTTTTTCAACGCACGCCGGCAGGCTTTGGGAAAAGCGTAAAGCAGCCCATCGACCAGCTGGAATAGCGACAAATCGGCATAGCTCAGACGCTTGCCAACAAGGTGCGTAGCGCCCTTGGGGTTGCGCAGCAGCACGCTCTCAAACCAGGCAAAAAACTTCGGCATGCGCGACTTGCAAAATTCTTTCGAGCGTCTGGCCGCCTCAGGTTTTTGGTCTTCGTAGTACAGGCCTGTGGCTACGGGGTGGTGCGTGTCATGAACTTCAGCGACGGCATCGGCAATGGTCAGTTGCAGCTGATGGGTCCACAGCTGCTGGCGTTCGTTCTTGCCGGCCAGTCCCAAGCGCGGGCCCAGGTACAGCAGGATGGCAGCAGTCTGACCAATGATGCGCTTCCCGTCCACCAAAAAGGGCGGCGCGAACGGCGGGTATTTCACCTGTGGGCTTTCAAGGAAGTGCGTCATCGCCGGCATGCCCTGCCCTTCGCCTTCGCCACCGCGCGCAACATCCAGGTAGTCGGACCCAGCCGCCTCCAGCGCCAGCCTTACAAACTCGCCGCGGCCCTGGATAGTGGGCCAGTAATGAAGTTCATAAGCCATGTGAATTCTTTCGATGAACGGAAATAGGGCGCCGCACCGGCCCGATTGGCGAATCAGCCCGCCGCTGCAATCTGGCGTAGCGCCTGCTCAAACACCTCGGGCGGCTGGCCACCAGAAATCAGGTGACGGTCATTAATGATAACGGCGGGTACGGAATGAATTCCCTGCGTCAGATAAAACTGCTCGCGTTCGCGCACTTCGTCAGCGAAAAGGTTTGACGCCAGAAGCTCTTGGGCACGCGCGGTGTCGAGTCCCACCTCGCCGGCCACACGCGTCAGCACGTCGTGTGATGCAGGGTTCTCGCCATCGGTAAAGTAGGCTTTGAGCAGCGCCTCCTTTAAAGCGCGCTGTTTGCCCGCGCCCTCAAGCCCGGCCCAATGCAGCAGGCGATGTGCATCAAAGGTGTTGTAGATCCGGCTCCGCCCGCCACCCGGCTGATCCGCCTTGCTGAAGCTGAAGCCAAGCTGCTCGCCGCGAAGGCGGATGTTTTCACGGTTGGCATCGGCTTGCTCGGACGTCATGCCATACTTTTCGGTGATGTGCTCGGTGATTTCCTGGCCAGCCGGACCCATCTGGGGATTGAGCTCGAAGGGCTGAAAATGCAGTTCGACCCGGATGTCGCCAGCCACGCGCTCAAGCGCCTGATCCAGCGACTTCAGGCCAATCGCGCACCAAGGGCAGGAAATATCGGAAACGAAATCGATTTTTAGCGGTGTAGTCATGGAGTGCCTCTTTAAATTTCGCGCAAACCTCATTTTGCGACTCAAGCTTTTAGCTTGTGCTGCACCCTGAACTATTCAAGTAATTTTTCCTTTTGCCGCCTGGAATCGAGTCCGCCCCAACCACATAAACAAGCGCTGGTCGCTGCCCGCTTCCGGATTGACAGAGGTCCTGCCATGCGCTCGAGCGCAACCCCGAGCCTGCCCACAATACGTAGAAAGACCATCCCATGTCCACTCGATACCACCATGCAGACCTCGTCAATTTCGCCGACGCGCTGCTCACCGCCGCTGGCCTGGAACAGAGCAAAGCCCAGGCTGTCGCCGACATTCTGGTCGAGGGCGACCTGATGGGGCATAACACCCATGGACTGGCTCTTCGGGGAGGCGACCTCGGCGAACTTGAGTCCGGCTCCATGCTCCGGCATGGCCAGCCGACGGTGCTTGCAGATTACCCCGCCGCCGTTACATGGGACGGGCGACGCTTAGCCGGTCCCTGGCTGGTGCTCCAGGCGATGAAACTGGCCATGGAACGCGCCGCAGCGCTGGGTACCTGCACCGTAGTAATTCGCCGCAGCCATCACATTGCCTGTCTTGCGGCCTATCTGAAACGGGCGACCGATCAAGGCTTCTTAATGCTACTGACCTGCTCGGACCCGAATGCAGAAAGCGTCGCCCCTTTTGGCGGACTGGACGCCGTCTTTTCACCCAACCCGATCTCGGCTGGGATTCCCACCGGCGGCATTCCGGTGCTGGTCGATGTATCGACCTCCGCCACCACCAACGGTCTGACCAACCGTTTGCACAAGGAAGGCCAGTGCCTTCCGGCCCGATGGGTGATGGACGGCGAGGGCATGCCTGGCGATGACCCGGCCGTGCTGTTTGCCCAACCCAAGGGAACCATCCTGCCGCTGGGCGGCATGGACTCTGGCCACAAAGGCTACGGGCTGAGCCTGCTGGTGGAAGCACTGACCGGCGGTCTGGCGGGTCATGGGCGGGCGGACGCCAGGGAAGGCTGGGGCGCGACCGTATTTCTGCAAATCATGGATCCACGCGCCTTTGCGGGACTGGACGCCTTTAACCGGCAAACCGGCCACGTCAGCGCGGCCTGCCACGCCTCACGTCCGGCACTCCAAAACGTCCCGGTCAGAATGCCGGGCGAAAAAGGCATTGCCCTGGCCGCCCGGCAGATGGCTGGCGGCGTTGAACTTTACCCGGCCATCATGCCTTCGCTGGCAAGTTGGGCGGCAAAACTCGCCGTGATGCAACCGACTGCCATTTGAAGAATCAACGGCCGGTGCTTGCTGATCAAGCTGGCGCCGGCAAGACAGCGCTGCCACGGCTGCAAGGCCAGGATGCACGGAAAACCATTTTTGCCCTTACTTTGCGCCCAGCCCGATCGCGCGCGAAATCACCTCTTTCATGATTTCGTTGGTGCCGCCGTAAATGCGCTGAACCCTGGCGTCGGCGTAGGCACGGGTGATGGGATATTCCCACATATAACCGTAGCCGCCAAAAAGCTGCAAGCATTCGTCCATTACTTTGCACTGAAGGTCGCTGCACCAGTACTTGGCCATACTGGCCGTGGCCGTGTCCAGCTTGTCCTGAGCCACCAGTTCAACGCATTTATCGACAAACACACGCGCCACCTGAACTTCCGTCTGCAGCTCGGCCAGCTTGTAGCGCGTGTTCTGGAAATTGGCCACCGGCTGGCCAAACACCTTGCGCTCTTTCACATACACCACCGTCCAGTCAATCGCGGCTTGTGCCGAAGCAACTGCTGTGATGGCGATTTGCAGGCGCTCCCAGGGCAATTGCTCCATCAGGCAGATGAAGCCCCTGTTCTCCTGCGCAGCGCCGCCAAGCAGATTCTCTGCGGGAACCCTGACGTCGTTAAAGAACAGTTCAGAAGTGTCCTGCGCTTTCAGGCCCAGTTTCTTCAAACGTTTGCCAGCCTCAAAACCTGCCATGCCACGCTCCAGCAGCAGTAAGCTGGTTCCTTTGGCACCCGCCGCCGGCATCGTTTTGGCAACGACGATCACCAGGTCAGCATGCCAGCCGTTGGTAATAAAGGTCTTGCTGCCATTGAGCAGATAGCTGCCGTCGGGCTGCTTGAGCGCGGCCGTTTTTACGCCTTGCAGGTCCGAGCCCGCCGAGGGCTCGCTCATGGCAATGGCACCGATCATTTCGCCGCTAGCCAGTTTGGGCAGGTATTTCTGCTTTTGCGCCTCGGTCCCGTAGTGAAGAATATAGGGGGCGACGATTTCGCTGTGCAGCCCATAGCCTATGCCGCTGAAGCCGGCACGCGCCAGCTCTTCCATCTGAACCACCGAATACAGTTTGTCGGCACCCGATCCGCCGTAGGCCTCCGGCATGGTCATGCACAAAAAACCGTTGCTGCCGGCCTTGTTCCACACTGCTCGGTCCAC
Organism: Polaromonas sp.; assembly: GCF_012927415.1. Taxonomy (GTDB): domain Bacteria; phylum Pseudomonadota; class Gammaproteobacteria; order Burkholderiales; family Burkholderiaceae_C; genus Polaromonas. Next base: position 39,331 of record NZ_JABBPF010000208.1, read on the forward strand.
ATAACCCTGTTCTTCCCAATCTGCATGAAAGGGCGCGATTTCCTTGTCCATGAAGCGTCGAAAAGCATCGCGAAAGGCTTCATGATCAAGGTTAAAAAGACTGCGTTCAATCATGGGTCACCTTAAAAGAGTTGGCGGATAATTTACGAAAAGCAACTGCTTTGCGAAATCAATATACTTTAATAAGCCCCCTTATTTGAAGAAAGCCACCATGACAGAAGCATTCATCTACGACGCCATTCGCACGCCGCGCGGCAAAGGTAAAAAAGACGGCAGCCTGCATGAGGTCAAGCCCGTCAACCTGCTGGCCGGCGTGCTGACCGAGCTGCAGCGGCGCAACGGCTTTGACACGGCAGCCATTGACGACGTGGTGATGGGCGTGGTGTCGCCAGTGGGCGAACAGGGTTCCGTCATCGCCAAGGTGGCAGCGCTCAAAGCGGGTTGGGACTTTCGCGCCTCGGGCGTGCAGATCAACCGCTTTTGCGCCTCCGGCCTGGAAGCGGTGAACATGGCGGCGCAAAAAGTGCGATCGGGCTGGGAAGACCTGGTGGTCGCCGGCGGCGTTGAAAGCATGAGCCGCGTGCCGCTGGGGGCTGACGGCGGCGCCTGGGCGCAAGACCCGGAAACCAACAGCGCCACGCTGTTTGTGCCGCAGGGCATAGGCGCCGACCTGATTGCCACGATTGAAGGGTTTAGCCGCGCTGATGTCGATGCCTTCGCGCTGCAGAGCCAGCAGCGCGCCAGCAAAGCTCGGGACGCCGGCTATTTTTCGCCCTCGGTGGTGCCGGTCCTCGATGCCATCGGCCAGACCATTCTGGACCACGACGAGTTCATCAAACCCCACAGCACGCTGGAAGGGCTGGCATCGCTCAAACCGGCGTTTGAACAACTCGGTGCGATGGGCTTTGACAGCGTGGCGCTGCAGCGTTACCCGCAGGTCGAGCGCATCCACCATCTGCATCACGCCGGCAATTCGTCAGGCATTGTCGATGGCGCAGCGGCCGTGCTGATTGGCTCTGAAACCGCGGGCAAGACCCATGGCCTGAAACCCCGGGCGCGCGTTGTTGCAGCAGCGCTTAGCGGCGCCGACCCGACCATCATGCTGACGGGACCGATGCCGGCGGCGCGCAAGGCGCTGGCCAGGGCCGGCATGACGGTAGAGCAGATCGACCTGTTTGAAGTCAACGAAGCCTTTGCCGCCGTGGTGATGCGCTTCATGAAAGAAATGAAAGTGCCGCATGACAAGGTCAATGTCAACGGCGGCGCGATTGCGATGGGCCATCCGCTGGGTGCGACCGGCGCGATGATTCTGGGCACGCTGATCGATGAGTTGCAGCGGAGAAATTTGCGTTACGGCATGGCTACGCTCTGCGTGGGCGGCGGCATGGGGATTGCAACCATCGTGGAAAGAATCTGAGTCATGCAAACTATCCAGTACGAACTGAGCCAGGGCATTGCCACCCTCACCTTTGACGAGCCCGGCTCACCCGTCAACACCATGTGCCGGCAATGGCAGGACGACCTGAACGAAGTCACCGCGCAAATCATCAACGGGAAAGACGCCATCACGGGCATCGTCCTGGCCTCGGCAAAAAACACTTTTTTCGCCGGCGCCGACCTCAGGGCCGTGATGCGTCTGCAGCCCTCCGATGCGCCCGCAGCGTATGCCGAGGTGGAGCGCATGAAGCACAACTTTCGCGCACTGGAAACACTGGGCAAGCCGGTGGTGAGCTGTCTCAATGGCACGGCACTCGGCGGCGGCTGGGAAGTTGCGCTGGTAGGGCATTACCGCGTGGCGCTGGATGACGCCAAGATCCTGTTTGGCCTGCCCGAAGTCACGCTGGGCCTGATGCCCGGCGCCAGCGGCGTTACCAAGATGACGCGGCATCTGGGCCTGTTGGCGGCCCAGCCCTACCTGATGGAAGGCAAGACTTTCGGCCCGCGAGAAGCACTGGAACTGGGACTGGTGCATGAACTGGCAGCCGACGCTGCGGAGCTGCGAGCCAAGGCGTTAAGCTGGATTGCCGCCAACCCGGCAGCCCAGCATCCCTGGGACGCCAAAGACTACAAGATCCCGGGCGGCACGCCAGCCAATTCAAAAATAGCTGCCGCGCTGAGCGTGGCACCGGCCATGCTGAAAAAACAGACGCGCGGCCTTTACCCCGCGCCTGAAGCCATCCTGGCGTGCATGGTTGAAGGCGCGCTGGTCGACATGGAAACCGCCTTGCGTATCGAAAGCCGCTACCTGGCCAGGCTTATGACGGGCCGCAACGCCAAAGCCATGATCAACACTTTTTTCTTTAACCTCAATGCCATCAAGAGTGGGCAGTCGCGGCCCAAAGGTATCCCAAGGTTCAAGCCGAAAAAGGTCGGCATCGTCGGTGCAGGCATGATGGGCGCGGGCATTGCCTACGCCCAGGCCAGCAACGGCATCACCACCGTACTCAAGGATGTGAGCCAGGAAAAAGCCGATACCGGCAAGGCCTGGAGCGAGAAAACCACCCAGCAGCGCGTTGACAAGGGCCGCATGAATTCCGCCGAGCAAACCGCCCTGCTCTCACGCATTACGGGCACTGACCACATGGTGGACCTGACCGGCTGCGACCTGATCATCGAAGCGGTGTTTGAAAGCCGCGAACTGAAAGCCCAGGTCACTCAGGAAGCGGAACCTTTATTGACGCCCGGTGGCTTTTTTGCATCGAACACCTCCACTTTGCCCATCAGTGGCCTGGCCACAGCCAGCGCCAGACCCGAAAAATTCATAGGTATTCACTTCTTCAGTCCGGTCGACAAGATGAAGCTGGTTGAAATCATTCGTGGCCGGCAGACCGATGATGAGACAGTGGCGCGCGCCTTTGACTATGTGCAGGCACTGGGCAAGATTCCAATCGTGGTGAATGATTCACGCGGCTTTTATACCAGCCGGACCTTTGGCACTTTTGTCATGGAGGGCGCAGCCATGCTGGGCGAAGGTATTCCGGCCGCAGCGATTGAAAACGCCGGCATCCAGGCCGGCATGCCGGTCGGGCCACTGGCCGTGCTCGACGAAACCGCACTTTCTTTGAGCGTTCATGTGCTGGAGCAGACACGTGCCGACTTCATCGCAGAAGGCAAGACTTACACGGCAACACCGGGCGAGCTGCTGGTCGAGCGCATGGTCAAGGAACTCAAGCGCAGCGGCCGCGCGGCGGGTGGCGGCTTTTATGACTACCCGGCGGAAAAAGGCGCCAGGAAATCGCTGTGGCCGGAACTGAAAGCCCTGTTCGAGAAGCCGCAGACGGTTTGGGACATCAACGAGCTCAAAGACCGGCTGCTCTACCGTCAAGCGGTTGAAACCGCTCGTTGCCTGAGCGAAGGCGTGCTCGGCAGCGTGCATGATGCAAACATCGGTTCGATCTTCGGCATCGGCTTTCCGGCTTGGACCGGCGGCGCAATGCAGTTCATTTACGGGATGGGCGTGGAGACATTTACCACCCGCTGCGACATACTGTCGATTACTTTCGGCCCCGGCTTTTTGCTAACCGATGCGGTGAAGGCGTCAATCCGCCAGCATCAGCCGGTTTATTGATGTCATTGATTTAATTTATTTTTTCACCCTCCTTTATTTGCCGCTCATGCAAAGACTCAAGAACAAGGTCAGTATCATTACTGGCGCAGCGCAGGGGATCGGTCTGGCCACCGCGCTAAAGTTTGCTGAAGAAGGCGCCAACGTCGTCATCTGCGACGTTAAACAGTCTTCCATTGACGAGGCCGTCAGGCAGTGCATGGCGCTGGGCGTGCAGGCCGTGGGCTATCTCATGGATGTGACGCAACGCGGCATGGTGGACGCCGTGGTGTCCAAGGTCAAGGCACAGTTCGGCCGCATCGACGTGCTGGTCAACAACGCCGGCATCACCTAAGACGCGCGGCTCGTCAAGATGACGATCGAACAATTCGACCGCGTGGTTGACGTCAACCTGCGCGGTTTGCTTCATTGCGCGCAGGCGGTCGCAGACACCATGGTGGCCCAAGGTCAGGGCGTGATCCTCAATGCCAGCTCGGTGGTGGGCGTTTACGGCAACTTTGGCCAGACCAACTATGCCGCCAGCAAGTTTGGCGTGATCGGTTTTACCAAGACCTGGAGCCGTGAGCTGGGCCCCAAAGGCATTCGGGTAAATGACGTGGCACCGGGCTTCATCGCCACGCCGATTCTGGCCACCATTCCCAAAATCGTCCTGACTGAAATGGAAAGCCGCGTGCCCCTCAAGCGTTTGGGCCAGCCTGTGGAAATTGCCAATGTGTACGCCTTTCTGGCAAGCGACGAGGCCAGCTATGTCAATGGCGCAGTGATCGAGGTATCGGGCGGAATGACGGTTTGAATGACGAGCGGCACGCATAAATAGATCATTAATCCAGTGGATGCATCCGGCACCCTGTGGACAAAACCAGATAATTCATTGACGATAAGCGCATGATAAGTTCACTATTTCCCGCTCGATTGATCGCAGCCCGCCAAAAACCCTCTGTCGGGTTTAACCGTTTTTTTGGCGAGGACATTGCCGCGAAGGTAACCGTCAAGGCAGTCCGCATTTACCCCCTGTTTCTTTTATCTTTCTTCTGGCGTTTACGCCAAGTCTGCGGGACGCTAAATCCGGTGCGCCGAGCACTGGCAAATGCCGAAATTCCCGCCTGAAGCAAACTCACATGAACCTACCCTTGGCCGAGCCGTGGTTTGAGCGGCGCATGGTGGATGGTGACCTGACCCTGATCTGGGAGCCGCACGTCCATCCTTTGCTACGTTGCAACATCTGGCATCTCCGCGGCCGCGAAGCCGACTTGCTGGTGGACACAGGCCTGGGGGTAGCGAGCCTGCGCGCGGCTGCGCATGACCTCTTTGACAAGTCGCTACTGGCGGTCGCAACCCATGCGCATGCCGACCATGTCGGTGGCTTGCACGAATTCGACGCGCGCCTGATTCACCAGGACGAAGCCGACAGCCTCTTGAAGGGCCGCGAGTCCTATTCGCTAGATCTGGCAGACTATGACGACCGCGCTCGAGCCAGACTAGCGCAGGTCGGCTACGACATCGCTGGTGGCCTGTTAACGGCCGCGCCTTATCGGGGTTATCTGCCTGGCAACCATCGCCAGCAGGGAGTTGCGCCGACGCGGGTTCTGGTCGAAGGCGACGTCATCGATTTGGGGAACCGGGCGTTCGAAGTATTGCACCTGCCTGGCCATTCGCCAGGGAGTATCGGTCTTTGGGAGGCGGTGACCGGTATCCTGTTTTCGGGCGACGCTATTTATGACGGGCCGTTGCTGGACGAAATCCCTGGCGCTGACATCGCCGTCTATCGGCGCACGATGGAACGGCTGCTCACGCTGCCGGTTACCGTAGTGCATGGCGGCCATGACGGAAGTTTCGGTGCCGATCGCCTGACCCATATCGCACAGGCCTACTTACGCCGCACCGACAAGCGGGGCTGATCCTGCGTCGCATATGGGTTGCCTTGAAAGCAAAGCTAACTGACGCGAGTGTCCTCACCAACCCCCACCTCGCAAAACTTGCCGGAATTGTCCGGGGTCGCCAACGCGCGCGTGGCAACACGTTACTGGCTGGTCAGGACCGGGGCCTTCTCGAATCGGGCATCGGTGGCTATTTTTTTAGAAGCACACTGACTTTTTCACTCCTGTGCCGTTACGCCCTTGGCGAGCGACGACAATCGAGCTCATGAGTTCCCTGCCGACGCAAGATCATCCGCAACCCCAATCGCTGTCCGACCTCTTTGTGTCATTTACCCTGCTGGCGCTGCAGGGCTTTGGCGGCGTGCTGGCCATCGTGCAGCGCGAGCTGGTGGAAAAAAAACGCTGGATGACGGGCGAGGAGTTCGTTGAAGACTGGGCGGTGGCGCAAATCATGCCCGGTCCCAACGTGGTCAACCTCTCAATGATGATAGGTGCGCGCTACTTCGGGCTGAAAGGCGCGATGGCCGCGCTGGCCGGCATGCTCACGGTGCCGCTGATACTTGTGCTGTTGCTGGCGCTGGTGTATGCCCAGTTTGCTGACCACCCTGGCGTGGCGGGTGCCCTGCGCGGGATGGGCGCTGTGGCTGCAGGGCTGATTGCAGCCACCGGTGTCAAACTTTTTGGCACCTTGCGGCAGAACGCGCTCGGCACAAAACTGTGCGTGGTCTTTGGCGTGCTTTGTTTTGTCGCTGTCGCGCTGCTGCGCTGGCCCCTGTTCTATGTGCTGTTTGGCCTGGGCAGCGTGGCGTGCGTGCTGGTTTATCAAAAGCTCAAGCCGTGACTGAGTCAATTCCGGTGGTTTTTGGCCTGCAGGAATGGTTCAGCCTGTTTCTTCATTACCTGACGCTGTCGCTGCTCTCGATTGGCGGCGCCATCACGACCGCACCTGACATGCACCGCTTTCTGGTGGAGCAGCAACATTGGCTGAGCGACGCGCAGTTCAACGCCTCGATTGCCATCGCGCAGGCCGCGCCAGGCCCCAATGTGCTGTTTGTCGCCCTGCTCGGCTGGAATGTAGGCATGAACGCGGGCGGAATGCTGACCGGTTTGCTCGGCGTTGCGCTGGCCATGCTGGGCATTTTGATCCCTAGTACCATCCTGACCTATGCCGCCGCCCAATGGGGTCACCGAAATCGCGAGATGCCGGCAGTGCGCGCTTTCAAGCAGGGCATGGCGCCCATCGTGGTGGCGCTGCTGATCGCTACCGGCTGGATTCTGACCACGGTTAATGCGAGCTCGCTGAAAGACTGGCCGGTCTGGCTGCTGACGGTCGTGACCGCCGTGATCGTCTGGCGTACAAAAATACACCTGCTCTGGCTGCTTGGCGCGGGCGCGCTGCTGGGTTGGTACGGGCTCATTTAATCGCCAACATCGAGCACTCCGCATGAAACATCCTCACTACCGCGAACTGGGCCGCTCCGGCCTTCAGGTTTCCCCGCTTGCCTTTGGCGGCAATGTCTTCGGCTGGACGGTTGACGAGGCGACCTCGTTTTGCTTGCTCGATGCATGGGTCGATGCGGGTTTCAATTTCATCGACACGGCCGATGTGTACTCGTCCTGGGTGCCCGGCCACAGCGGCGGCGAGTCAGAAACCGTGATTGGCAAATGGCTGAAACAAAGCGGCAAGCGCGATCGCGTGGTCATTGCCACCAAGGTCGGCAAGCCGATGGGGCCTGGCAAACGGGGGCTGAAACCTGCTTACATCCGCCAGGCGGTGGAAGACTCGCTGCGCCGCCTGCAGACCGACCATATCGACCTCTTCCAATCGCACGACGACGATGCCGACACGCCGCTGGCAGAAACACTGGCCGCCTTTGGCGAACTGATCAATGCGGGCAAGGTGCGCGCCATAGGCGCCTCAAACTACAGTGCACCGCGACTGGCCGAAGCGCTAGAAATCAGCGCACGCAACGACCTGCCTCGCTATGAAACCCTACAGCCGCTGTACAACCTGTACGACCGGGCCGTATTCGAAGACGAGCTTGCGTCGCTATGCCTCAAGCAGGGCGTGGGGGTGATCAATTTTTATACGCTGGCGGCCGGCTTCCTGACGGGCAAATACCGCAAGGCGGCCGATGCCGAAAAAAGCGCGCGAGGCCCCAGCACCACGGCCAAATACCTGAATCAGCGCGGGCTGCGCATCCTTTCGGCGCTGGACGGCGTGGCAACGCGCTACGGCAGAACGCCAGCGCAGGTCGCCATCGCCTGGTTAATGGCGCAACCTGCGGTTACCTCGCCGATTGTCAGTGCCACCTCACTGGCACAGCTGGCCGAGCTGGTGGCCGCCACCCGGCTCACGCTGGATGAAGAGGCGATGGCAGCACTGAACCAGGCAAGTGCCTGATTTATGGTGTGGCCGAAGCCGCCTGAACCACTTGGGTACTGCGCTGGCGCAAAGCCTCATACAGGCAAACGCCACTGGCAACCGACACATTCAGGCTTTCCACCGCGCCGCGCATCGGAATGCTGACCAACTCGTCGCAGGTCTTGCGCGTGAGCTGGCGCATGCCTTCGCCCTCGGCACCCAGAATCAGCGCGACCGGACCAGTCAGGTCCATGTCGTAAATCGTCTTTTCAGCATCATCGCTGGTGCCAATACACCGGATATTGCGCTCTTTGAGCTCGTTCAGCGTACGGGCCAGATTGGTCACCATGAAATAGGGCACCGTCTCGGCGGCACCGCTGGCGACCTTGGCGACAATGGCGTTGATTCCAGCGGCATGGTCCTTGGGAGCAATCACGGCCTGCGCGCCCGCACCGTCAGCCACCCGCAGGCAGGCACCCAGATTGTGCGGATCGGTCACGCCGTCAAGCACCAGGAGCAAAGGCTGGGCGATGCCCGCCGCTTCAAGCTGCTCCAGTAATTCGTCGAGCGATGTGACCTGTGACACGGCGTCGACCCGCGCCACCACGCCCTGGTGGCCATGGCTGCCACACATCTTGGCCAGCCGCAGGCCATCAGACTCGATCAACCGCACACCGGCCTCGCGGGCCCGATCGGTGAACTGGCGCATGCGGGCATCGCGGCGCGACACGTCGAAAAAGACTTCCAAAACCGACTTGGGGGCGGTTTTGAGTCGCACGCCGACGGCATGAAAACCGAAAAGAACTTTGGGGGAAGAAGACATGCAGGGATTATCGCTGCTTGACTTGGGAGGCCGGATGCGGATTGCAGACAAGATCCCCTGCAGCGTACTCAAGCGCTGGACCCTGTAAATGGGTCGAAGATCAAGGCAGATATTCAACAAGCGATCCGGGATCCTGGCGAACTTGGCAAACTTGGATATTGCGGGTCGTTCAGCGAATGGCAAAAATCTGATCGGAATAGCCTGCAACCGCTTCCGCCCTCAAGGCTTGATACCGACGAAGCTGAGGCCGCTACTCCGGGATTTGTTGAGCGCGGCCAGGTAAAGACGTTTTGAGCCCGTATCAAAGTAGGCGATGCCACTGACCGCGCTGGTACCGCTGGCGCAAGCGCCTCCGCCAGAAACGACCATTGACAGATCGTAGAGATTGCCTTTTGTGCGCGGCACGGCAGTGCCCACAAACTGGCAAGCGCTGGCTGTCAGGCCGGTGCCGGCAATTACTCCCTGCGGACTGATGGTGATGGTTGTCGCCTCGGTGCCGCCCGCAACGGAAGCGATGCCCGCATAACTGCCGGCGATTGCTGACAGGCTTGGGGTCTGGTCGTAGTCCGCGTTGTACGAGCTTGTAAATGTGAATGGCGGATTCGCGCTGGCGTAGCTTACCGAGCCATTGAAGCTTTGCCTGGCCACAAAGCTGGCGGCCAGCGTGGCGTTATTGATGCCCCTCCCCTCGAGATTGAAGTCAACGCCGTCGGTCGAGGAAAAACTGCCGTCGAGCGCGGCATTACCAGTGCCCTGTATGAAGCCGGCGACGACAGCGTTGACACGGGGCACGGAGTACAGGAACCAATAGCTGCCATTGTCAAGAACAATGGCCGTTACCGAGCGGGATGTGCTGGTGCTTCCGCTCCACAGGCCTTCCGCGTTGGCAGAAGGACCAGGCGCAGTGTTGCTACTACCGCCACCGCCGCAAGCTGCCAATGCCAGCACCCCTGACATGGCAAGTGCCTTGATCGTTTTGAGTGCCCTGGTGTTCATGGTGGTTCCTTGTGACTGTTGCGGAGATGTTTCCAGACTTGTTTACTGGCTTTACTTCCGATTCTGCGGCCTGAATTTCCTTCGTGTATTCAATTGCTACATTTTTGATAGCTACTTATGCCCATAAAACATGGACCAAAGCCCTTTTCAGCACTTAACCGCCAGGCACAAGCCGCCCCGCCTCGATGGTGATGCGCCGCTCGCAGCGCGCCGCGATCGCAGGGTCGTGCGTGACCAGCACCAGCGTCGTACCCTGCTCCTGGTTGAGCTCAAACATCAGCTTCATCACCGTCTCGCCGGTGGCAAAGTCCAGGCTGCCGGTTGGTTCATCGGCCAGCAGCACGGCGGGCTTGACGACAAAGGCCCGCGCCAGCGCCACACGCTGCTGCTCGCCGCCCGACAGCACCTTGGGATAGTGGCCCAAGCGCTCGGCAAGGCCAACCCGCTTGAGCATGTCGGTGGCCAGCGCGCGCGCCTGCCGCACGCCCGATAATTCAAGCGGCAGCATGACGTTTTCAAGCGCCGACAAATTACCCATGAGCTGAAAACTCTGAAAGACAAAACCCACTTTTTGTGCGCGCAAGGCGGCGCGGTCGTCCTCACTCAGCGCGAACAGGTCCTGCCCCGCCAGCCGAACCGTGCCCTGCGTCGGCGTATCCAGCCCGGCAATGATGGACAGCAACGTGCTTTTGCCAGAGCCGGAGGCACCGACAATGGCAGCGGTTTCACGGGCGTTCAGCGCGAAATCAATATCGCGCAAAATGGTCAATGTGCCGGTGGAGTCGGTGACCGACTTGAAAACATGCTCAACGGAAACAATTACAGAAGCAGAAGACGCCGATGTCGTGGCGGACGTTGAAGAAGTGTCGCCCCTCACAGAAACCACAGGTTCAAACATGTCATCCTTATCTGAAAACTTTAAATTCGTGTTTGCCGACTGTAGCAAGCTTGAGGCCGTGCTGCGATATATCGGAGGCAAGTCCCTGGCTGTGCTGTTGGCTGTCGGCCTGCTGGGCGCCCCCGGCCTTGCGTCCGCCCAGATCCCTGCGCAGACCAAACCGCAGCCAGCTCCGGTGATTTTGATCGTCGGCGATTCCTTGAGCGCCGAGTACGGTCTCAAGCGCGGCACCGGCTGGGTGCCCCTGCTAGAAAAACAGCTGGCTGGCGAAAAGATAATTGTGAAGGTCGTCAACGCGAGCATCAGCGGCGACACTACCTCCGGCGGACGTTCGCGCTTGTCCGCCTTGTTGACGCAATACAAACCCGCCACCGTGGTGATCGAACTGGGCGGCAATGACGCTCTGCGTGGCTTGCCGCTCGACCTGAGCGAGAAAAACCTGAGCGCCATGACGCAGGCGGCAAAAAAGTCGGGCGCGAAAGTGCTGCTGGTCGGCATGCAGGTGCCACCCAACTATGGCGCGGCTTATGGCGCCAGCTTTGCCGGCCTTTTCACCAAGGTCGCCAAGGCTGAGAAAGTGGCGCTGGTGCCGTTTTTCCTGAAGGGCGTTGGCGACACGGACGACCCGACCGCGAACTTCCAGCCCGACCGGATTCATCCCAATGAGCAGTCGCAAGCCAGGATGCTGGCCAATGTATGGCCTGAACTGAAGAAACTCCTCAAGTGAGCCTGGACCGCATTTCCGCCGAAGACGCCCTCAACCAGCTGGGTGATTTTTCCGACATCATCGACGCGCGCAGCGAAGGCGAATACGCCGAGGACCATCTTCCCGGCGCGTTGAACTGGCCCAGCCTGCATGACGAGGAACGAAAGATCGTCGGCACCCGTTACAAGCAGATCAGCCAGTTTGAGGCCAAAAAACTCGGCGCGGCGCTGGTTGCCAAGAACATCGCAGAGCATATCCAGCAGGGTGTGCTTGACAAACCCAGAGAATGGCAGCCGCTGGTGTATTGCTGGCGCGGCGGCAAGCGCAGCGGCTCATTGGCGCTGATTCTCGACCAGATCGGCTTCAAGGTCACGCTGGTCGATGGCGGCTACAAGGCCTTCAGGGCCGCGCTGGTGGCCGATTTGCCGCAGCTGGCAGAGCGCTACCGCTACCGCGTCATCTGCGGCCCCACCGGTTCGGGCAAGACCCGCCTTTTGCAAGCGCTTGGCCAGCAGGGTGCACAGGTGCTGGATCTGGAAGCGCTGGCACATCACCGGAGTTCGGTGCTAGGCGTGATTCCGGGCCTGCCGCAGCCCAGCCAGAAAGCCTTTGACAGCCGTATCTGGGCGGCATTGCGCGGCTTTGATGCGGCGCGGCCCGTTTACATTGAAAGCGAAAGCAAGAAGGTCGGCAATGTGGCGGTTCCCGAAGGCCTGATCTCGGCGATGCGCTCCAGCCCCTGCCTGAACCTGCAGCTGGCCGAGGACGAACGCGTTGCGTTGCTGCTGGAGGACTACGACTTTTTCGTCAGGGACATCGAGTTTTTCTGTGATCGCCTGGCGGCCCTGACCGAGGCGCGCGGCAAGGCTATGGTGCTGGACTGGCAGGCGCGAGCGCGCAGTGGCGAAGTCGCGTCGGTGGTGCGCGAATTGCTGCTGATGCATTACGACCCGGTCTATCTGCAGTCGATGCAGCGCAACTTCGCGCAGTATCCAACGGCGAGCCAGCTTTCGCCGAGCGACCACAGCGCGGCCGCCATGACCGAGCTGGCTCGGTCGCTGCTTGGCGAGGCTTGAGGATAAAAAAACCGCCATCACCGGTGACGGTGATGGCGGTTTTTTAGGGTTGTAGCCGCTATTATTTATATAGCGAGCTATGCCGATAATTATTGGACCCGCGGCCTTTTTTCTTAAAATCTAAGTATTGAAAAACTCAGGGTGCGGATTCAGTGGGCGGCAGATCGGGCGGGGTGCCATGGGGCATGTCCGTTGTCTGCTCGCCGTCATCCGATCCATCATCGGGTTTGCCTTCGCCCTTGCGCTTGAGCTTGTCTTCTTTTTTTCGTTTTTTCGCAAGCTCCTTCTGGCGCTTTTCGTAGGAGTAATTGGGAGTTGCCACAGCTTAGCTTTCGTGAATAATTAACCCGTACTGTAATGCATTGGTCTCGGGCGGCAGTCATAACCCGCGCAGCGCCTGGAGCATGTCCGCCTGCAGGTCCGCAACCGCCTCAAGACCCACGGCGAAACGAACCAGACCTCCCTGATAAGGCCAGGGCATGCTGCGCGCAGCCTGAATGTTGTAGGGTACGCACAGGCTGATCGGGCCGGCCCAGCTGTAGCCCAGTTTGAAGAGCCGCAGGCTGTCGCAAAAATGATTGATCTGCTGCTGCGTGAAGGCGGGCTTGAACACTGCGCTGAACAGACAGGCCGCGCCGGTGCAGTCTCGCTTCCAGGCCGCGTGGCCGGGCGAATCTGCCAGCGCAGGGTGAAACACGGCCTCGAACTGGGGCTGGGTCTGCAGCCAGGCCGCCAGCGCGCGCGCGCTGGCGTCTTGCGCCGCGTAACGCAGCGCTATGCTGCCCAGGCCTCGCAGCACCAGCTCGGCATCGTTGCCGCCCACGTTGTAGCCCAGCCGCATGTGGCAAAGCTGGATTGCGTCATGAAGCGCAGCGTCGCGCGTCACCACCGAGCCCATCAGCACATCGGCGCCACCGCTGGGGTATTTGGTGAGCGCCTGCACCGAAATGTCGGCGCCCAGCTCTCACGCGTGTAAAGCGCGCCCGGCGCCCCTGGTGTTGTCAAGAACCGTCACGGCGCCACGCGGGTGCGCCGGACCGGCGGCGGCGTTGTGGGCCTGGACAACTGCCACCAGCGCCGGTAGGTCCGGAAACTCCAGCGTGATGGAGCCCGGCGCTTCCAGCCAGACCAGACGTGTCTTGCGGCTCAGTTTGGCCGCAAGATCCGGCGGATTCATGGCATCGTAAAACTGCACAGTGATGCCCCAGTTCGCCAGCTCGCCTTCGGCAAAGGTTTTGCCGGGGCCGTAGGCGTTATCGGGAAGCAGCATCTCGTCGCCGGTTTTGAGGAAAGCCATGTCGACCAGCGCCACAGCCGCCAGGCCACTGGGCGCAAGGACGCAGTGCCTACCGCCTTCCAGTGTGGCCATGCGCGCTTCCAAAGTGAAGGTGGTGGGCGTGCCGTGCAAGCCGTAGGTGTAGGCTGTCCTGCGCTTCCAGTCGCGATCATGCATGGCCGCGACGCTGGGAAAAATGATGGTGGAAGCCTTGTGAACGCCGGGGGCGACCGCTTCAAACCCGTCGGGCGGGGTGTAGGAATGGTGAATCAGCTGGGTGGATATGGCGCTCATGCCTCCATATTAACTGGCCCCCACGCTTGTCGCTGCGCGTACTGCGCTGCCCCCCGAGGGGGTTGAACTTCGTTTGGGGCGGCCCTGCGCTTCGTTCATGGCCCCCA
>NZ_JABBPF010000214.1 GCF_012927415.1 Polaromonas sp.
CTGAAATAACCGCGGTAGCCGACGCAACCGGCCACCGGGAAACACCAGGTCTTGAGCGTCAGCGAAAACTCGGGCGCGGCCGTCACGTTCCAGACCACCGCGTTGCGCTGCAAATCGGCATAGCGCTGGTAGCTGGGGTTGTCCGGCAACTGCAGCTCTGTGACGGCGAATCTGCGAATGCGCTGCGCCAGGGTCAAGCGCTTTTTAAGCAGCGCCGGGGTTTGCGCGTCGTCCAGCCACTCACCGATCGGGCGTGCCGCATTGAGCATGCGCATGTGGCCGCTGGCCGATTGCCAGTAGTAGCCCAGCGTAGAGCAACCCGTCAGGCCAAGCACCATTAACGCCGTCACGCCAGCGGCCAGTGCTGTGCCCCGTCCTGTCACTGTCCGAGCCCTGCCAGTCATCCGCTTCACCCGGTTTGGGGCTCCGCCTGCACTTCAACCAGGCAGTCGTAAAACACCGGCCCGCGCCCCATGTCGGTGAGATGCTGACTGGTCAGCTGGTTGACGTTGCTGCCGTCGAGGCCGAACTTGCGCCACCAGATGCCCATGCCGTTGACGACGCCGGGCCGGGCTCGGTTTGAGACCTGCGCCTTGACGCGGTATTCGCCGCGCTGGTTGAATACTGTGACGATGCTGCCGCTGCTGATGCCGCGCGCGGCGGCGTCGCGCGCATGGATTTCGAGCCGCGGCTCGACTTCGAGATCGCGCAGGCTTTTGACATTGACGAAGCTTGAATTGAGAAAGTTGCGCGCCGGCGGTGAAATCATGGCCAGCGGAAACTGCGCTGACGAGCCGGCTGCTTCATGGTTGGGCAAGTGGTCGGGCAAGCCGTCCAGGCCAAGCGCGGCCAGCCGTTCGCTGAAAAATTCGCAGCGGCCCGAGGGCGTGGGAAAGCGTCCTCCGGCAAACGGTGCTTCGGGCAGCTTCAGGGCGGCAAAGCCCTGGTCAAGCAGTTCGCTGAAATCGACTTTGTCGCCGAAGGCTGCGCGGCAAAGCGTTTCGTCATCATCGGAAAAACAACTTTCCGTGAAACCCATGCGAGTCGCCAGTTCTCGAAAAATCTGCGTGTTGGGTTTGGCATGGCCCAGCGGCGCGATGGCCGGGCGGTTGAGCAGTACGTCGGTGTGGCCATAGGCACTGTGCACGTCCCAGTGCTCGAGCTGCGTGGTGGCGGGCAAGACGTAGTCGGCGTAGTCGGCGGTATCTGTCTGGAAATGCTCCAGCACGACGGTGAAGAGGTCTTCCCTGGCAAAGCCCTGCACCACCTTGCCAGACTCGGGTGCAACGGTAACCGGGTTGCTGTTGTAAACGATGAGCGCCTCGACTTTTGGTCCGAAGGAGGGGGAGCTTTCGCGCAGCAGATCGTCGCCTATGGTAATCATGTTGATGGTGCGCGGCTGGCGGCCGGCCAGCAGCTCTGGCCGCTGCAGCGCCGCCCGGTCCACCGGGAACTGGCCCGAACTGCTGAGCAGTACACCGCCGGCTCGGTGCCGCCAGGCGCCAGTCAGCGCGGGCAGGCAGGCTACGGCGCGCACCGCATTGCCGCCGCCGCGCACTCGCTGCATGCCGTAGTTCAGGCGTATGGCAGCGGGCTGCCGGTTAACGAAGCACTGTCCATAGTCGCGTGCCAGCGACCTGATCTGTTCGACCGGCAGACCGCACACAGCGGCTGCGCGTTCAGGGCTCCATTGCAATGCGCGCTCGCGCAGTGCCGCCCAGCCCAGCGTGTGCCGTTCGATGTAGTCGTGGTCCAGCCAGTCGTGGCTGATCAGCTCGTGCATCAGTGCCAGCGCCAGTGCCGCGTCGGTGCCGGGCAGCAGCGCAATATGCTCATGGCATTTTTCGGCAGTTTCGCTCTTGCGCGGATCAATGCAGATGAGTCTGGCACCGTCACGTTTGGCCTGTTGCGCATAACGCCAGAAATGCAGGTTGCTGCCAATCGAATTGCTGCCCCAGATGATGATGAGTCTGGCCTCGGCAAAAAACTCCACCCGCATGCCGACCTTGGCGCCCAGCGTTTGAGTCAAGCCTTCGCCGCCCGCGCTTGAGCAGATGGTGCGGTCCAGCAGCGAGGCGCCGAGCCGGTTGAAAAAGCGACCAGCCATGCTTTCGCCCTGCACCTGGCCCATGGTGCCGGCGTAGCTGTACGGCACGATGGCCTCGGGGTTGCGCGCCGCGATTGCTTTCAGGCGTGCGGCGATGTCGCTCAGTGCCGCCTCCCAGCTGACGGCCTCAAACTTGCCAGCGCCCTTGGGCCCGACGCGCCGGAGCGGCTGCAGCAGCCGCTCGGAGTGGTAAGTGCGTTCGGTGTAACGGGACACCTTGTTACACAACACGCCGCCGGTTTGCGGATGGTCGGGATTGCCCTGCACGCGTGTCGCCACGCCGTTTTCCACCGTGGTAAGCAGGGAGCAGGTGTCGGGGCAGTCATGCGGGCAGGCGCCGCGCACCTGCACTGGCACTGCGCCAGCGCTCATATCGGATGCGCCAAGTGAAAGGATCTGGAGATTGCTCATGATTCAACTCTATAGGGAATTGGCGCAGCGGCAAGAAGCGGTGGTGGAAAACCCGACCGCAGTGAATGAATTTTTCGCGCTTGCTGGATTGCGCCGTGGACCAATGGACGCTTTCGCCTCGTTCCCTTTTCTGGCGAACTTATGGAAATTGTGTAGCGAGGGTAAAAGCATGATTCTGACCGCCAAAAATGTTCCATCAGCTCCGGTGCCGCCTTGCTGGCCGGTTTCAATATTGCGCATGCGCATGCGCATGAGGAGGCCGAAGGCGGGATCATGCCGGTCCAGCCGGCCGCATTCACCGGCTCGGCCGCTCAAATCGGCGTCCCGTTTTACCAGCGAGCGAAAGTATATTTTGACCAGGTCAACGTTCAGGAAGGCTTCGCCTGGCAGCAGATTTGAGCCCGCAAGCCCGGCGATGGTTATGAGCCGGTGGGCTGTGTCGGGAACACCCCGGCGCCAAGCCGAGCCGGGTGTCGCGGATTGCCGGGCTTGAAAGCATAGGCAGCCAGCTGTCTGGCGGCTTTGCCGTGTCGTTTTTGGCAAGCGACTAGGTGGCTTCGTATTTCGTAGCGTGGTCCGTGCTGACTGGCGACGGTTGCGTGCGCACCTGAACCCGGTCAGCCGATGGTTTGCGTCGCGGCCAACCCGCGCATGAAGGCTTCGCAACGCGCCAGTTGTTCCAGGCTGACGAATTCGTCGGGCTGATGCGCCTGACCGATGCTGCCCGGGCCGCACACGACGGTCGGGATGCCGGCGCTTTTGAACAGGCCGGCTTCGGTGCCAAAAGCGACCTGCGTGATCCGGTCCTCGCCCGCCAGGCGCTGGGCCAGGCGGGTCACCGCGTTGGCCTCGGAGCCCAGAAAGGCCGGCACTTCGCAAATCGTTTCAAAGCTGAAACCGGCCTCCGGCGCTATTATTTTCATAGCTGACTGAAGCCGGTTTGCATGGACTACAAGTTCTTTTTGCATCAAAAGTGCATCTGCCGTGGGCAGGTTTCGGAATTCGTAGCGAAATTCGGCATCGCGCGGCACCACGTTGTCGGCAATGCCACCATGGAACTGTCCGACGCTGGCGGTGCTGAAGGGCACGTCAAAGCCTTCGTAACGCGGTTCATCCGCTTCAAAGCCCTCGGCCATGTCGCGCAGCTTGCCGATCAGGCGCGCCGCCATCTCGATGGCATTGACCGATTGCGGCGTCAGTGAGGAATGAGCCTCCTTGCCGCGCACGCAGCATTTGTAGCGGTAAACGCCCTTGTGGGCCGTTGCCGGCACCATGCTGGTGGGCTCGCCGACGATGCAGGCCAGCGGCTTGATGCCCGCGTCCTTCATGTCGGCAATCAGCTCCTTCACTCCCATGCAGCCAACTTCTTCGTCATAGCTCAGCGCAAGATGCACAGCAAACGGCGCGCCGCTGTTTAAAAAGTCGCCGGCATGGGCTAACGCCATGCCGATAAAGCCTTTCATGTCGCAGCTGCCGCGGCCGTAGAGCCAGCCGGCGCGGCCGGGGG
>NZ_JABBPF010000154.1 GCF_012927415.1 Polaromonas sp.
GATGATTTCGTTCGGCCGCTGCCGCCCGGCCATCGCTTTCCAATGGGCAAGTACAAACAGCTGCGCGACCGCCTGGCGAATGAACAGCCGCCAGTGCGACTGGCCCAGGCGCCCGCCGCTCGCGACGGGGACCAGGCACTGGTTCACCCGCCGGGTGATATAGAAGCGATAGCGCTGGGCACGCTGCCGGCGCCGGCACAGCGGGAAATCGGCTTCCCCTGGAGTCCGGCAATGGCCGAGCGGGCGCGCCGTTCTGTGGGGGCCACGGTGGCCGCGGCGCGCGCAGCGCTGGGCGCTGGTGCTCGGCCTGAAGGCATTGCGGCCAATCTGGCCGGTGGCACGCATCACGCCTATGCCCACAAGGGCGGTGGTTTTTGCGTCTTCAACGACTCGGCCGTGGCGGCCCGCCTGATGCAGGCTGAATGGGCGCGCCAGCATCGCCAGGCGCGGCTTGCCCTGCAGGTTGCGGTGATTGATCTGGATGTGCACCAGGGCAATGGAACGGCCAGCATCTTCGCCGACGACCCCAGCGTGTTCACGCTGTCGCTGCACGGGCAAAAGAATTTCCCGTTCCGCAAGGAGGCCAGTGATCTGGACGTGGAACTGACCGATGGCTGCACCGATGCGCCGTATTTGCAGGCTTTGGAGCACGCGCTGGATGAACTGGAACGGCGCTTTGAACCGGGACTGATACTGTTCCTGGCGGGCGCGGACCCGTTTGCGGGTGACCGCCTGGGACGCCTGGCCTTGAGCTTTGACGGGCTGGAAGCGCGTGACCGCCGGGTCTTTGACTGGGCCTGGCGGCGGCGTATTCCGCTAGCTTTTTCAATGGCCGGTGGCTATGGCGTGAATATTGACGAAACCGTTCAGGTGCAGGTCAACACTTTCCGCGTTGCGCTGGAGTACTGGCGGCGCTGGCAAAATATCGGTTCATGACTTCCCTCAAACGGCTTCAAGCCGAACCCCGCAGCGCTTACCGAGCCTTTCGCGACATCGCTACACGCTGGTCTGACAACGATGTTTACGGCCACGTCAACAATGTCGTTTATTACAGCTGGTTTGACACCGCCGTGAATGGCCTGCTGATCGAGCGCGGCACGCTGGACATACAGGCGGGCGGGGTGATTGGGCTGGTGGTGGAAACCCAGTGCAACTATTTTTCGCCGCTGGCGTTTCCGGAACCTGTTGTCGCTGGCATTCGCGTGGCGCACATCGGTGCGTCCAGTGTGCGTTACGAGATAGCCTTGTTCCCGGACGACACGGACCAGCGTTGCGCCGCCAAAGGCCATTTCATTCATGTCTATGTGGATCGCGCCACTCGCCGACCCACATCCTTGCCCCCTGAACTACTGTGTTTCCTGGAGACCCTGAAATGAAGCAAACTGCGTTCCCTTCCAACCCCTTGGTTGCCGGTGACTTTGCCGCTGTTGATGCGCCGGGCAACGCGTCTGCCCATCCTGTTAATCCGGTTGACCGCGCTATAGAAAGCCGCCAGTCGATGCGCGAGTTCCTGCCGACGCCGGTGCCCCGCGCCACGCTGGCGCATTTGCTCGAGCTTGCCAGCCGTGCCCCTTCCGGTACCAACACCCAGCCATGGAAAGCCTATGTGCTGCAAGGCACGAGCCGCGACACCCTGGTCGACAAAGTCTGCCAGGCGCATGATTCGATGCGCGCTGACCCGGCGCTGGCCGGCGAGTACCGGGAAGCCTATGACTACTATCCTGAAAAATGGGTATCTCCCTATATCGATCGGCGCCGCGAAAATGGCTGGGGTCTGTACGGCCTTTTAGGCATCACCAAGGGTGACAAGGACAAGATGCATTTGCAGCACCAGCGCAACTTCCGGTTTTTTGACGCGCCGGTCGGCCTGATGTTTACGCTTGATCGGGTCATGGGTCGCGGTTCGCTGGTCGATTACGGCATGTTTTTACAAAACATGATGGTCGCCGCGCGCGGCCATGGACTGCACACCTGTCCGCAGGCCGCATGGAACGGTTTTGCCAAAATCATCCTGCCGCATATCGGCGCGGGCGAAGACGAGATGCTGGTCTGCGGCATGGCGCTGGGTTATGCCGATGAGTCGGCGCTGGTCAATACCTTTCGCACTCCGCGCGTGAGCGCCGTGGAGTTCACAACCTGGCTGGACTAGGTGGCTCCCTCGCTCCCCACTGCGTGTGCTTCGCCGTCCCAAGAAAGGGCTACACCGCCTGCGCCCTGGCAAAACCAGTTCTGCGACCGTAGCTTTCATGTTCGGAGGACTCGCTCTGTTTGTCCAGAGGCATCAAAAGGTGCCTGTGGCGGCGCTGCGGCGGTATGACGTTTTCCGTCGTTCAGCTCCTTGGCGGGCTGTCTTACGCTACTACGCTTTTTTTGATGGCTGCGGGGCTGACGCTGATTTTTGGCGTGACGCGAATCGTCAATTTCGCCCATGGCAGTTTTTTCATGCTCGGCGCCCTGTTCACGGCGCACTGGGTGACCAACTGGTTTCCGGACTGGGGCGAGAGTGCCCCGCTTTACCTGCTTGCCATTCTCATGGGCGCTGCCTGCGCGGCGCTGGCGGGGGCCGTAGCTGAATTCTTCCTGCTAAGGCGAATGGCGGCCGCGCCCGAGCTCTACCAGCTGGTGGCCACTTTTGGCCTGAGCCTGGCGATGCACGATGCGATGCAGTGGATTTTTGGGCCTGACGAGGTGTTTGCACCGCGTTTCCCGGGGCTCAAGGGTTCGGTGCTGATTGGTGAAGAGCTTTTCCCGGTCTACCAGCTGATGATGATCGTACTGGCGCCCCTGGTCTGGGTGGGCTTGCATCTCTTGCTGCGGCGCTCGCTGTTTGGTCAGCGCCTGCGCGCCGCCACGCAAGATCGCGGCATGCTGGCGGCGCTGGGTGTCAACCCCAAGCCGCTGATGCTCGGCGCCGTGGTCGTGGGCTGCGCGCTGGCCGGATTGGGCGGCGCGTTGCAGTTGCCGCGTGAACCGGCGCACCTTCAGATGGACATGAACGTGATTGTCGAAACCTTTGTTGTCGTCGTCACGGGCGGGCTGGGCAGCATTGGCGGTGCATTTGCCGCCGCCTTGCTGATTGGCATGGTCCATGCCTTTGGCACCGTACTGCTTCCGCAGGCCACTCTGGTGATTGTTTTTCTGACCATGGCCGTCGTGCTGGTCTTTAGGCCGCAGGGTCTCAATGGCCTGTCGGCGGCACCGCAGGAAAGCGCGGGCGGCGTGCGTGAGGTGGCGCAGCAGTTTCGCGGTCTTCTTCTGGACTGGCACTGGAACGCGGCCATTGCAGCGCTGTTGGTGTTGCTGGCCGGCCTGGCCTGGTCGGGTGGACCCTATTGGCAAACACTGGCGGCCGATGCGCTGATTTTGATGATTTTCGGCATTAGCCTGCAGGCCATGATGGCGCTGGGCGGCCTGGTGAGTTTTGGGCATGCCGCATTTTTTGCACTTGGCGCTTATGGTGCGGCACTTTCGCACAGCGCGTGGGGTGCCTCGCTGCCATTGGCACTGGCCGCCGGTTGCGGTGCGGCGCTGGCAGTCGCTGCGGTATTTGGAGCGGCGGTGATAAGGAGTAGCGGCGTGTATCTGGCCATGCTGTCGCTGGCGCTGGCGCAGGTGATCTGGGCCGGTGCGACGCAGTGGGTCGGCCTCACGGGTGGCGACAACGGACTGATTGGCTTGACCCTGGTGAGCGACGAAGGTCGGCCGCTCTTTTATGGACTGCTGGTTGCACTGGCGCTGATCTCAGTGTTTGCGCTGCGCTGGCTGGCCCGGTCGGTGATGGGCGCGGCCTTGCAGGCTGGGCGTGACGCGCCCCTGCGCGCGGCGGCGTCCGGGCTGTCGGTCGGCTGGTTGAAATATCGGATTTTTGTCGAGAGTGCGGTGCTAGCCGGGCTGGCCGGCGGCCTGTTTGCCGCGCACAAGGGCGCGGT
>NZ_JABBPF010000041.1 GCF_012927415.1 Polaromonas sp.
TTTTCGCCTCAAGCCACCGGCGCTGACGTGCTCGGCTACAACGCCTTGGTGCGCGGCAACAAATCCGTCACCGGCAAGCTGAACCGCTTTGCCCATGACCTGCATGCCTACTTCGTAACCGGCGCCCGCGTAAGCACTACCGCGCCAGCCAACGTAGTGGCCATGAAAAAAGGGAGTTAAGCATGGCTTTTGGAACCCAGGACGACACCGATGACGTCATGAATGAAATCAACATGACACCGCTGGTCGACGTCATGCTGGTTTTGCTCATCATCTTCATCATCACCGTGCCGGTGATGAAGCACTCCGTCAACGTCGATCTGCCGCGCGCCTCCAGCGAGCAGCAGGTCGTCAAGCCGGAAACGGTTCGGCTGAGCGTGGATGCGCAAGGCGGTTATTACATCAACGATAGCAAGATCACCGATGAAGAACTGGCGCCACGGCTGCGGGCGGCGGCCGCCCAGACTCCCCAACCTGACCTGCATATCAGGGGCGACAAGGCGGTGCGCTACGAGCGAGTGGCGCAAGCCATGGCGGCAGCGCAGCAAGCCGGTTTGCACAAGATCGGTTTCATCACCGAACCAAAAAACTGAGGAAACACCGTGTGCGCGGCAACACCCCATTCCAGCCATTCGATTCTGTCCCGGTGTGCTGCGGACGACGCCACGGGTTCAGTCAAAGCGGCTTCCAGTTCCTGCGCCGCAAGAGCGCCGTGCGGCTGGGTGAACAGCACCGGCATTCTGCGCGGACAAAAAACGGTAGGGATCAGCCACAACGGTTCCACCTGCCGGCTGCGGGCCGAGCCCCTAGAAAAACTCATTTTGACGAGTAATTTTCATCATGGGTCGATCCCGGGGCCGCCAGGCTCGCTGGGTCGTTTCACCAGCCACCGGCTTTCTGCGAAGTCGTCTAACCAGGCTTTTTTCGAGGCCGCTTCCCTGCCTCGTCAACTCCGTTCCATTGACCTGAAAAAGCCGACCCCGAGTCGACTTTTCACGTGAGGTGGGGCCCGGCGATTCGGAATTACAAGCCTATGGCCGCAATACCAGCGCGCGCAATCTGCGCATCCTCCGTCGACTTCACGCCGCTGACGCCTACCGCACCAATGCACTGACCGTCCTTGACGATGGGTACGCCACCTTCGAGCATGCCGTGAATGTAGGGTGCCGACAGAAAAGAGGTTCGTCCTCCGTTCACGATGTCTTCATAAACCTTGCTTTCACGGCGGCCCATGGCGGCGGTGTTGGCCTTGGCCGGTGCGATGTGCGCCGAGATCGGCGCCGCACCATCAAGACGTTGCAGGTGAAGCAGATGCCCGCCCTCATCGACGATGGCAATGGTCACGGCCCAGTTATTCCTGAAGGCTTCGGCCTCAGCGGCGGCAGCGATGGCTTTGATGTCGGCAATTTCAAGTACAGCTTTAGATTTCATGGCTTTCGGGCGACTTTCAGAATTTTGTTGGCAAGAACTTCAAGCATACGCAAATTTGAAAGCTTTCAGCGCAGCAATTGCCGGCGGATTGGGTTGTAGAGTCCTTACAAATAATAGGAGGCGAAACCGGCCGATCACTTGAAAAAACAGCTATCACCCCTAAAATGATGGTCAGTGCACGCTTTCGCGGGCTTTACGGAGATGAGCCTTATGACTGACAACGTTCAAACCCTTGAATATGGCCTGGCTTCGCCGGCCGAGCAGCGCAACAAGGTGATGCGCAATACCTACTGGCTGCTGGCGTTGAGCCTATTGCCAACCATCGCTGGTGCATGGCTGGGCGTAGCCACCGGTATCACCCAAGCACTGAGCGGCGGACTTGGTTTGGTCGTCTTCCTCGGCGGCGCTTTCGGCTTCATGTACGCCATTGAAAAAACCAAAAACTCTGCAGCTGGCGTGCCCGTTCTACTGGGATTTACCTTCTTCATGGGCCTGATGCTTTCGCGCATGATCGGCATGATCCTGGGCTTCAAGAACGGCTCGGAGCTGATCATGACGGCCATGGGCGGCACGGCAGGCGTGTTTTTTGTCATGGCCACCCTGGCCAGCGTCATCAAGCGCGACATCTCCGGCATGGGCAAATGGCTGTTTGTCGGTGCGGTGGTAGTCATGGTGGGCGGCATCATCAACATCTTTGTCGGCTCGACGGCCGGCATGATGGCGATTTCCGTCGCGGTGATTGCCATTTTCAGCGCTTACATGTTGTATGACCTGAAGCAGATCCTGGACGGAGGCGAAACCAACTACATTACCGCTACACTGGCTTTGTATCTGGACGTGTTCAACGTGTTTCAGGCCTTGCTGGCGCTGCTCGGCATCATGGGCGGCGAACGCGACTAAGCAACCTGCTATGCCGCAAAAAAAGGGCCTTCGGGCCCTTTTTTTATGACCTGCTGATGTTGATTACACTTTTTCGAATACTGCCATCGATTCGACGTGTGCCGTATGCGGAAACATGTTCACCACACCCGCCGCTGTGCAGCGGTAGCCGCCAGCGTCGACCAGCACGCCAGCATCGCGCGCCAGCGTGGCCGG
Organism: Polaromonas sp.; assembly: GCF_012927415.1. Taxonomy (GTDB): domain Bacteria; phylum Pseudomonadota; class Gammaproteobacteria; order Burkholderiales; family Burkholderiaceae_C; genus Polaromonas. Next base: position 2,527 of record NZ_JABBPF010000041.1, read on the forward strand.
GTTGCAGCTCACATAGACAATACGCTGCGGCGGTGTCCAGTCGCCCAGCACCAGACTTTGCTGCTGCACACCGTCGTCGCAAGGCACACCGGTCACGGTCTGCTGGTGCAATGCTGCCAGCGATTTGAAGAGCTCGAACGCCCCTTCCCGCGGCGGGTCAACCAGCCATTTCTCGGACCTACCGTCTTTGACCAGTAGACCCGGGGTCATTTCAAAAAGGTTTCTTGCTACAAATTTAGTATCTGTTAATGCGGGACGAGTGTGGACTGCAGCCTTGTTTCGTTCAAAATTCTGACATGAACGGGCGACCAGCACCTCGCTGCCTTCAATGCCCAGCACCTCGCGCGCGCGCGTGGCTAGCGGCAGCGTGAAATTGCCCAAGCCGCAGAACCAGTCAATCACGCGCTCATGCGGCTGCACGTCCAGCAGCCGCAGCGCTCGCGACACCAGCACCTGGTTGATTTGCGGATTGACCTGCGTGAAATCGGTCGGTTTGAAGGGCATGACGATGCCAAACTCTGGCAAGCTGTAGTTCAGCTCCTGCACCGCCTCATCGAGCAGCTCGACGGTCTCCAGCCCGCCGGGCTGCAGCCACCACTGCAGACCGGGATTCGCTGCGGCAAAAGCCCGCAGCCTGGCCAGATCACCCTCGCTGAGCGGCTCCATATGCCGCAGTACCATCGCCGTCACCTCGTCACCACAGGCCAGCTCGATCTGCGGGATGGTTTCTCTGGCATCCATACTGCCGATCAGCCCGCGTAGCGGCAGCAGCATGTCGCTGACATGCTGCGGCAACACAGGGCATTCGCTCATGTCGGCGACATAGCCGCTTTTGCGTTCATGAAAGCCCACCAGCACTGCGCCCTTCTTGCGCACATAACGCACCGACAGGCGCGCCCGGTAGCGGTAGCCCCAGGCAGGGCCTTCGATCGGCCTGAGGAGGTTGTCGGCTTTGAGCTTGCCGATGTGCTGCAGGTTGTCTTCCAGCACACGTTGCTTGACGGCGACCTGCGCGCTGACATGAAGATGTTGCATCTTGCAGCCACCGCAAGCGCCGGTGTGCATGCCAAAGTTCGGACAAGCCGGGCTGACGCGCTGGGATGACTCGCGGTGAATCGTCAACAACGTGGCTTTTTCAAAACTGCTTTTCTTGCGGTAGACGTTGGCCGTCACCTGCTCGAACGGCAAGGCGCCCTCAATGAAAACGACTTTGCCGTCGGCGCGGTGGGCGATGCCTTGCGCCTCGATGTCGAGCGATTCGACGGTGAGCAAATCGACC
>NZ_JABBPF010000168.1 GCF_012927415.1 Polaromonas sp.
CACGATAGGCGGGGTACTTGAAGCCCACGCCCTCCACAGCATAAAACGGCACACCGTCCTGCATGAAGCCGAGCAGGCGCACCGAGTCAAAATAAGGTTCGAAGTCACCCAGCCTGGGGCTGTCGGAAACAATGATGCGGATGGTTTTTCCCTGGTAGAGCGAAAAATCTACCAGCATGTCGTCCTGCCGCGCATGAAACTGCCCAACACCAAACACCGGCATGTACTGGCGCCGCTCAAAGCCGTAAATCGAAGCGGAGGTGTAAGACTCCCCCATCAGGACAACGCCTGGCGCACTGACCTGCCCAAGCATTGCGGCGGTCCGGTAGCTGCGCACGATTTGCGGGTAGATCCTGGCGCTGCGCCAGTTGTCCAGCGTGGTCATGTAGAGCCCCGCCACCACCAGCACATGCAGGCCGGCAAACACCGCCAGACCTTTGGCGCAGGTCTTGAGCCGGTCAGCCGGCAGGGCCAGCGCCAGATAGGCAAAACCGAAGGGGTAAAACGACAGCACCCAGTGCAGGCCAATGATTTTTTTGCTGGAGAGCAGTGCAAAAAACAGCAGCGGAACCAGCACCAGGCAGGCCAGCAGACGTTGCGATCTGGCGCTGGCCGCCAATGCCTGGCGCTGCTTCACCGCCATCCACAACGCCGCCGGCGTGATCAGATAAGCCATCATGCCGAGATAGACCAGCGGCTTGCGCCATTCAAAATGCTCCGCCTCGTTGCGGTTGTAGACATTGAACATGATGTTGGACCAACCATGCGACAGGTTGTAGGCAATGTTGATGGCGGGGCCGGGCGAGGCGCAGGCCACCAGCAGGGCCAGCCCGGCCAGCCGCTCGCGCCGGTAGACCAGAAAATACACCAGGTAGGCAAATCCCATCACCACCGAAAAATACTTGGAGAGAAACGCGCAGCCCAGAAATACCCCGGACAAGGCATACAGGCCGTATGCCGCCCGGTCCAGCTGCTCCCGCCGCTCGGCACGCAAGAGCGCGGCGGCCGACAACACCGACCAGAAGATCAGCGGTGTGTCGGTGGTGATGATGGCATTGAGCCAGTTCAACGGTGCCAGCCAGAAAAACAGCACGGCCCATGCCGCGCGCGCCCGGTCCAGCGGTTTGAAGGCCCACCAGAGCGCAGCGCCGAGTGTCAGCGGCAGCAGCACGGCGGGCAGACGGATCGACCCGATACTGTCACCCAGGGTTGCGCGCATCAGCGCGATCAGCCAGCCCACCATCGGCGGATGGTCGGAGTAACCCCAGTCGGGGTAAACGCCCCACCAGTAAAAAAATGCCTCGTCTCCCGAGATCGGGAAACTTGTGGCGATCCACCAGCGCAGCAGCAGTGAAGTCAGGCCGGCGCCGAGCAGCCAGCGCGCGAGCCAGGGGGAAATATCTTGCGGGGAAGGCGCGGAAACTTGATTCTGGGACATGGAAAAGGTCGGAAATGGGGACTGGGCGCGCTGCGCGCTGGCGCCGCTCGGATCAGCGCAAGCTGATCTCTTTGCGAATGGCCGCACTATAAAGCAAGGCCATTACGCCGATCGCCACGGCCAGCCACAGGGTCAGCAAACGGGCCATAACGGTGATGCCCAACGCCACACCGGCGCTGGCCCCGTTGGCCACCAGCAGTCCCGTCAGCACGGCCTCGGTGCCGCCCAACCCGGCCGGCAAGGCCGACAGCGCGCCCGCCACCATGGCCAGCGCGTAAAAACCGGTCGCTGCGAGCGGCCCCAGTGAAACACCGAAGACGCGGCAAATCAGCCAGACGGCCAGGCCCTGCGCGGCCCAGGCCAGCAGTGTCAGGGCAAACCAGAGCAGCGGGCGCTCGGCCAGGCAATGCCAGGCCTCCTGCAGCCAGCCAAAGCGCTGGAGCAGCGCGCGCCGGGAGCGGAACAACACGCCCAGCACCACCGCCGCAGCCAGCAGGCCCGCCGCCAGCAGCCCGAGCAACCATACCGGCGCCACCTGCCCGATACCCTGCCCCAAAGCCCAGGCGACGGCAGGCAGGCACAGCAACAGCAGGCACAGCAAATCAGCCAGTCGCTCGGCGCCAAAAATCGCCAGGCTTTGCCGGGCGCCCAGCGGATTGCGTGCCAGCATCAAGCCCCTTGCCGCCTCGCCAACATTGCCCGGTGTGGGCGTGAACGCATAGCCAGCAAGATAAAGGCGCAAGCCCTCCAGCGGACCAAAGTGGCGGCCGTAATGCGCCATCCAGAAACGCCAGCGCAAACCGCGCAAGCCATAATTGAGCAGGCATAACAGGCCCGCCTGCAAGCCGGTCCAAGACCACAAATGCGCCAGCGAGGTGGCCACAAGGCCCAGCACCAGCAGCAGTTGCTTGACCGGGAGCCGGGCCGGTTCTGGCGTCAAGATGGGGGATGAAACAGGCTTCACCTTTCGGAGTCCGGTCCCCGGTCTCAAAACCGGTGACTCAGAAAGATGAGCAGCCAAAGCAGGCCCGCCAACACGATCCACGGGTCCCGCATCAGGTCACGCGCCACGTCTTCGCCGCGGCCGCCATGCACCAGGTAGATGTAGCGAAGCAGGCCAAAAATCACCACCGGAACGGTGTAGAGCAGCCGCTCGCCGTGCTGCAGCTGTGCTTCCGGGCTGGTGGCAAACAGGCTGTAGGTGGTCAGCGTCGCCGTCATGGTGACGGCGATATAGGTGTCGAGCAACGCCGCCGGATAGTGTTCCAGCACTGCGCGCTGGCTGTCCGCGTCGTGAAAGCTCTCGGCCTTGCGTTTGCAAAAACCGAGAAAAAGCGTCAGGAAAATTCCGGTCAGCAGCAGCCAGCGCGAAGGGGGAATCCCGACCGCCACCGTGCCGGCCAGCAGCCTGAGCATGAAGCCGGCGGCAATGATGGACACATCGACCACCGGCACCTGCTTGAGCCGCCAGGAATACGCCAGATTGAGCGCCACATACACGCCGAGCAAGACCAGCAGCGCCGGGTTGCCCGCGGCCAGCAGAACGCCCAAAGCGAACAAGGCGCCGGCCAGCGCCAGCGCGGCGGCCGTCGAGACCTGGCCACTGGCCAGCGGCCGCTGGCGTTTGACCGGCTGCAGGGCATCGCTGGCGCGGTCATGCCAGTCGTTGAGGATGTAGACCACGCTGGAGGCGCAACAAAACGCGGCAAACGCAAGCACCACGCGCAGGCCCATGGCGCTGTCATGCCAGTTCTGGCTGAACACCAGGCCGGCAAACACAAACGCATTTTTAAGCCACTGATGCGGCCGCATGAGGCGGATCAAGGCGAGCGGCGAAGAGGAGGAGGGAGCAGACATCAATGAAAAAAACAGGGCGTCAAGCCTGGTAACAACGGGCAGCAAGGGGAAGCCACGGGAACCGACGTTCGAGCATAACTGAGAGCAGGCACTGCCGATACGCCCGATCGCGTCCAGAATACAGCTCATGGCTCAAACATTACAACCCTCCCCGCACGCCCTGCAATTGATCCAGACGCTGGTGCGGATGAACACCGTCAGCCACAACTCCAACCTGCCATTGATCCACTTCGTGCGGGACGAGTTGCAAAAGCTTGGCGTGCGCAGTCGCATCACTTGCAACGCCGACAAGACCAAGGCCAACCTGTTTGCCACGCTGGGCGAAGGCAGGGCCGCCGGCGTCATCCTGTCGGGCCACACCGACACCGTGCCCTGGGACGGGCAGGACTGGACGCTTGAGCCGCTGTCGGCCACCGTCCGCGACGGCAGGCTCTACGGCCGCGGCAGCTGCGACATGAAAGGCTTGATCGGCATGGCGTTCGCCCATGCCGGCGC
>NZ_JABBPF010000175.1 GCF_012927415.1 Polaromonas sp.
CGAACTTGCCGACCACAAGACCGCCGGCCCGGTTGGCGATGGGCACCGCGTCTCGCAGGCTCATGCCGGCAGCGCTCAGAGCGGCGAGTGTGGCAATCACGGTGTCACCAGCGCCAGTGACGTCAAATACCTCTCTGGCCACTGCGGGCACATGCAGTTGGCCTTGGGCGTCGAATAGCGTCATGCCTTGTTCGCTGCGGGTGACCAGTACGGCTTGCAGGTTCAGCCCGGCGCGCAAGTTTTCAGTTTTGGTGCGCAACTCCGTCTCATCGCTCCAGGGGCCAATCACGTGTTCCAGTTCCGCGCGGTTTGGGGTGATAACGCTCGCGTTTTTGTAGCGGGCGTAGTCCGAGCCTTTGGGGTCGACCAGCACCACCTTGCCGGAGGCGCGAGCCTGCGCAATCATCGCGACGATATGCGCCAGACCGCCCTTTCCGTAATCGGAGAACAATATTACGTCGTGCTGCGGATACAGCCCTTCAAAGGCAGCGGACTGCGATGCCAGCACTTCGTTTTCGGGTGTGTTTTCAAAGTCCAGGCGAAGCAGCTGTTGCTGGCGCCCGATCACACGCAGTTTGACGGTGGTTTTGAGCCTGGCGTCGCGGCCGAAGTAGGGCCTGATGCCAGTTTTGGCAACCAGGGCTTCCAGTTGGTGGCTGGCTTCGTCTTCGCCGACTACGGTTAACAGTGAAGCCTGCGCACCCAGCGTCACGATGTTGTAGGCGACGTTGGCGGCCGCGCCAATGCGCTCCTCGGTGCGTGTCACGCGTACGACGGGCACCGGTGCCTCGGGTGAAATGCGGTCTACCGCGCCGTACCAGTAGCGGTCCAGCATGGCGTCCCCAACGACCAGAACACGGGCGGCGGACAGGTTTTCTGCGGTCAGGTGCGTTGTCATGGTACTAAAGCTCTTCGATACGGCGCGCGGGGTAGCTGTCCCAAGCCTGGCAGCCGGGGCAGTGCCAGAAGTGTTGGGTGGCCTCGAAGCCGCAGGCGGCACAGCGGTAGCGCATCAGTGGTTTGGTGGCCTGATCCAGCGCGCGTTGCACCAGTGCGTGGTGATGTTCATCCTCGAGCTTTTCGCCGGCAAACCATTTGCTGGCAACCACCAGGGAGGCTTCGCGTTCCAGATGTTTCGCATACCATCGTCGGGATGCGACCGGGTCTTCTTCAAGCTTGACAATCGCCTCAATCACGTCGATTGAAGGCGTTTGCTCATAACTAGTCGTCAAAAGCTCCAGCATGCCTTGCTGCTGGCCACTGTCTTGCGCGATGCTGGCCATCATCCCCGCCGCTAAAGGCAGTGCCTGCGGTACGGTTTTTTCAAGCTCGAGCAAGGTGCGCAAAGCATCTTGGGGCTGGCCCAACTGGTTTTGCAGCTTGGCCAGATCAATCAGGGGACGGGCTGAAGCGGGTGCCATCGCAACCGCCTCCATCAAAGTGCTCACCGCCTTGCCGCTATCGCCAGCAGCGGCAGAAGCGATGGCTTGCTCGCACAAATAGTGAGCTCGCCGGGTGCTGAAGCTGCCTAGACTGGATTTGCCCAAGCGGGCTGCAATCTCCGTGGCCTTGGTCCAGTCGCGCGAACGTTCATAAATGGACAGCAGGGCAAGCCGCGCCTCTTCTTCAAATGGCGTACCCTCGAGTTTGCGCAGGGCCGCCTCGGCGCGGTCCAGCAGGCCAGCTTTCAGGAAGTCAAGCGCCAATGCATGCTGGGCGCGGTCGCGCTCAGGCTGGGTCAAATCACCGCGCGACATCAGGTGTTCGTGCACCCGCACGGCGCGCTCGTATTCCCCGCGCCGACGAAACAGGTTGCCCAACGCAAAGTGCAATTCGGAAGTATCAGGGTCGTTTTGGACGGCCTCAATAAACGCATCAATAGCCTGGTCCTGCTGCTCGTTCAGCAGAAAGTTCAGGCCCTTGAAATAAGCTTTGGGTGCTTGCCGATTTTCAATACGCAGTTGCCGGAGATCCAGACGCGAGGCCAGCCAGCCCAAGGTGAAGGCGACAGGAAACCCCAACAGGACCCAGGTGAAATCAAATTCCATGGTGAAGCGTAGCGGGATTTTCGTCAGTTCCATGTGTGGAAGCAGCAAAGGGGTGGCGTGAAGCGGATTTGCGCTTTTTCCACCAGCGCGGCATCATCACAAATACGCCCAGCGCAAGTCCGCAGGCGAAGGTGGCTAGAACCACCAGCACCAGCGGCGCCTGCCACAGGGTGCCAAAAAAGAAATGCACCGCAACCGTTTGCTGGTTATTCAGTGCAAAAGCAAAAAGCGTAAAAAAAATGGCTGCCTTAAGCAGCCACATCAAGTATTTCACTGGCAACCCCCCTAGTGGTCTGGCGATTGTAGCCAGCCATCAGGAGAAAACCAGCAGACCTTAGCCAGAATTCGGAAGTGTCAGCAATTCTTCGGTTCGGGCATCGACAGCTTCCCGCAACGCCTTTCCCGGTTTGAAATGCGGCACCCGCTTTTCAGGAATGGCCACACTTTCTCCCGACCTGGGATTCCGTCCCATGCGAGGCGGACGACGATTGATGGAAAAACTGCCAAAGCCCCGGATTTCGATCCGGTTCCCGCGTACCAATGCGTCGCTCATGGAATCAAGAAGCGTCTTGACGGCAAACTCGGCATCGCGGTGCGTGAGTTGGCCGAATCGGGCTGCCAGTTCTTCTACGAGATCGCTTCGGGTCATGCAGGAATATCCGGTTGGGAACAGAAACCCATGAGCGGCATAGCCGCATCATGGGGTCTGTCCCGCAAAGACTTTATTTCTCGTTGCTGTCCAGCTTTGCGCGCAGCAGGGCACCCAGGCTGGTCAGGCCGGCGCTTTCGCGCGAGGACTGCTGGCTCAAGGAAGCCATAGCTTCCTGCTGGTCAGCGTTGTCCTTGGCCTTGACTGACAGCTGGATGTTGCGGGTCTTGCGGTCCACGTTCACCACGACAGCCGACACTTCGTCGCCTTCTTTCAGCACGTTGCGCGCATCTTCCACGCGGTCACGACTGATTTCGCTGGCACGCAGATAGCCAATGATGTCTTCGCCGAGGTCGATTTCAGCACCCTTGGCGTCAACCGTCTTGACCTTGCCGGTCACGATCGCGCCCTTGTCGTTGATCGACACGAACGTGGTGAACGGGTCGGAATCAAGCTGTTTGATACCGAGGGAGATACGCTCGCGGTCCACATCGACAGCCAGCACGATCGCTTCGACTTCCTGGCCCTTTTTGTAGTTGCGAACTGCGGCTTCGCCGGGCTCGTTCCACGAGAGGTCAGACAAATGCACCAAACCGTCGATACCGGCAGCCAGACCCACGAAGACGCCGAAGTCGGTAATCGACTTGATCGGGCCCTTGACACGGTCACCACGCTTGGTTTCCACGGCGAATTCCTGCCATGGGTTGGCCTTGCACTGCTTCATGCCCAGACTAATGCGGCGCTTGTCTTCGTCGATCTCCAGGACCATGACTTCGACTTCGTCGCCCAGGGCGACAAGCTTGCTTGGTGCCACGTTCTTGTTGGTCCAATCCATCTCGGACACGTGAACCAAACCTTCGATGCCTGGCTCGAGTTCCACGAACGCGCCGTAGTCGGCAATGTTGGTGATCTTTCCGAACAGGCGGGTGCTTTGCGGATAGCGGCGGTTCACGCCCATCCATGGGTCGTCGCCCATCTGCTTCAGACCCAGGGACACGCGGTTTTTCTCGGTGTCGAACTTCAGGATCTTGGCGATAATTTCCTGGCCAGCCG